>JAUSGG010000185.1 GCA_030649165.1 Armatimonadota bacterium | reverse complement strand
CCTCTCCCGCTCAGGGGAGAGGGGGCTAACTGGGGCTAATAAGATAGGTTATCTCGTAAGACAAAGGTAATCCCCTCTCCCTTGACGGGAGAGGGTTAGGGTGAGGGTGCTTCCGGTAAGTCTTCGTGAATAATCCGGGCTTGCCCGTTCCTCAGGTCTTCGCCTTCTTCTGAAGCTCGTCCAGTTTCACCAGAGCTTCGATCGGGCTCATCGCCGCCAGGTCCATCTTCCGCAGCTCTTCCACGACCGGGTGCGTTTCCGCTTCGAAAAGCGTCAACTGCATCTTCTGTGTCCTCGCCGTGACCTGCCGGCCCCTGCTCACAAGTCCTACTGCCGTATCGTTCTTCTCAAGGTCGCAAAGAACCTCCTTTGCCCTCTCAATTACCTCCTGTGGCAAACCGGCGAGGCGAGCAACCTCGATGCCGTAGCTCCTGTCGGTCCCGCCCGGCATTATCTTACGAAGCCAGACTATACGGTCGGCTTCCTCCTTGACGGCGATCCGATAGTTCTTGACTCCCGGCAGCGTTCTTTCCAGGTCGTTCAGGTGGTGATAATGAGTGGCGAAGAGCGTTTTCGCGCTGATCTCCCCGATCCGCTCAGCCACCGCCCAAGCTATGGAAAGTCCATCGTAGGTGCTCGTCCCTCTTCCGATCTCGTCGAGCATGATCAGGCTGCGCCGGGTGGCGTTATTGAGAATGTTCGCCGTCTCGTTCATCTCGACCATGAAAGTGCTCTGTCCTGAGGCAAGTTCGTCGTGCGCGCCCACGCGGGTGAAAATCCGGTCCACGATGCCGATCGAAGCCGCGTCGGCGGGCACGAAGCTGCCCATCTGGGCCATAAGGACGATGAGGGCGATCTGCCTGAGATACGTCGATTTGCCGGCCATGTTCGGACCGGTGATAATGAGCAACTTCTCGGTCTCGCAATCCAGATGACAGTCGTTCGGCACGAAACGCTCGTTGAGCAGCGACTGCTCAACTACGGGATGTCTGCCGTTCCGGATGTTGATCTCCTCGCCCTCATTGACCTCCGGCTTGACGTAACCATTCGCCGCGGCAACTTCGGCGAGCGAGGCCAGCGCGTCCATCTCCGCGACGGCCCTCGCGACGCGAACGATCCGCTCGGCCTGCTGGGCGACCTGCAGCCGCACGTCATTGAACAGCGAGTATTCCAGCTCCACCGCCTTCTCCTGCGCGCCGAGGACCATCGCCTCGTACTCTTTCAGCGCCGGAGTGATGAACCGCTCGCCGCTAACCGTGGTCTGTTTGCGGATATAGTCGTCGGGAACGTTATCGAGGTTCGATTTGGTGACCTCGATATAGTAGCCGAAGACGGAGTTGTAGCCGACCTTGAGCGACTTGATGCCGGTCCGCTCGCGCTCCTCGCTTTCCAGATTGGCGATCCAGGTCTTGCCGTCCTTGCTCGCGGAACGCAGACGGTCCAGTTCAGCGTCGAATCCCTGCCGGACCATGCCTCCGTCTCTGACGGTCATTGGAGGCTCGTCGACAATCGCGCGGGAGATGAGATCGACGACCTCCTCCAGCAGATCTATCCGCTCACCGAGGCCCTTCATTCCGTCCAGAGAACACTCCCCTACCGTCGCTTTCACCCTCGGGAGCAGCTCGAGCGAGCTTCTGAGGCCGACCAGGTCTCGCGCGTTCGCGGTCCCGGCGACGATTCTGGACGCGATCCGCTCAAGATCGCCCATGTCCTTCAGAATATCCCGAAGCTCGGAACGTACGAGCGCGTTGTCGTGAAGGTATTCGACCGCGTCGAGACGCGCCGCGATCGCGGCGGCGTCGAGCAGCGGCTGATCGACCCATCTGCGCAGAAGCCGGCCCCCCATTGCGCTTCGAGTCTTGTCGATAACTGAGAGAAGGCTCCCGCCGCGTCCCTCCAGGGACATCGACTGCACCAACTCCAGGTTGCGCCGCGCCGCGGGGTCCAGAAACATGAAACTGTTGGTGGAGTAGGTCGTGATGCCGCGGATGTGCTGAAGGGCCCCGGCGTTGGTCTGGCCGAGGTAATCGACGATCATGGCGGCGGCCTCTAGTCCCGCCGTCAGATCGTCACATCCGAAGCCCCTCAACGACACCGTGTTGAACTGTGAGAGAAGGACTTCCCGCGGCGGCTGCCGGTAAGTCCCGTCGGTAGAGTACTTGGTCACACTGCCGCCGGACGCATGGCTGACCTTTATTGCCAAATCCTCATCGATCTCCCGCAGCAGGCACTCCGCCGGGGACAATCTGGACAGTTCCTCCATAGCCTTGGGAATGCTGTGCTCGCCCCGGATTTCGCAGACAGCGAACTCGCCCGTGGAGACATCAGCCACGGCCAGCCCGCACGCGTCGGGGCCGGGCGCGACAGCGGCGAGATAGTTGTTGCTCTTTTCCTTAAGCATCCCATCTTCCAGGACGGTGCCCGGCGTGACGACTCGCGTGACGGCCCGGTTGACCAGTCCTTTGGCGAGCTTCGGGTCCTCGGTCTGGTCGCACATCGCCACTCGATACCCTCGGCTGATAAGCCGGGCGACGTAACGGTCTACCGAGTGGTATGGCACTCCGCACATCGGCATTTTTGCGGCATAGCCGTGGCTGCGGGAGGTAAGGACGATATCGAGCTCACGGGATGCAACGACGGCATCGTCCCCGAACATCTCGTAAAAGTCGCCCAGGCGGAACATAAGGATGACGTCCGGGTACTGCTGCTTGATGGCGTTGTACTGCCGGAGCATCGGAGTGAGTTTTGTGGTATGAGTCGAGCCTTGCATGTTTTGACAGTGAACGGTGATCAGTGAACAGTAAAACAGGACAAGGCGACCGGTAACGGCCTTCCTGTTAGGTTCTGTGTGGAATTATAGCATATTGGCTGAGTGGACGGATACGCCTGATCGTTGACGTAACAGTTCAGGAATGGTGAGTACCTGCCGGGCAACGTCATTCCGAGGAACGAGGAATCTGCTTTTTCCGGCCACTTTACAGAAGCAGATTTCTCGACTCCGCCGGCGCTCCGCTTGAAATGACATCCCGTTGTTTCGGGATTTGAGGGTTGGGCGGCATACGCATACTATAGCGGACAACTTCGGGTCCCAACCCGGAAATCCCGAAACGGGGCATGACATTCAGCGGCGCTTACTTCCTATTCCTGAACTGTTACTCGTTGACGCCCTTTTCGGCAGTTACTGAGTCCTGCGAAATGGAACCTGTGGCCCCGAACGTATGCTACTTTCTGAACACGTCGAATTCGCCAGGGGCCGACCAGGGCTGATAGCCACCACGTGAGTCGCCGACCGCGTATCGGACCTTGTCGCGCTCGAAGACGTACAGTTTGATGTTGTGGTAGGTCTCCGGAATCGCGGAGATGATCGTGTGGCTGGTTGCGTTACCCGCTATTTCGCCGCTGTCATATACCATGAGCCGCGGAGCCGGTTTCGCCTTTAACGCCGTCACCGGGCTTATCCCGCCTGTAACCGTTATTGTCTTGTGGACTATTTCACCGAACCACTGTACATCTTCCTGAACCATTCCCCATTCGGTGTCATACGTCCCGTTGGTTCCGGGCGCTGTGATCGCAAGCGTAAACGTGTGCGTTGCGTCTGGAACAACTGTTCCACCGATAAGGGCTCTAGGGGCGCTCCAAGTCTTGTTGGGGCCGGGAGAGAGGCCGTCCCATGCCCCAAAGTCGTATTGCGTAGCGCCAATGCCATCAGTCCACGTAGTATCGCCCGTGTTTTGCATAGTCACGGTCGCCGTGTAAGTAATGCCGGCGCTCATGGTAGTCGGCAAGGTGTCGCTGATGTAATGGGAATTGTTTGCCGCGCAAGCCTCCGCGCCGGACAGCAGGGCGACTGACAGAACCAAAACTGCGAAAATGCAATACTTGTGCAAATCTCTTCCTCCAAAATAGAACGTGGTTGTTGTGTTCGGAGTCATCTCCGCGGATCGTCATGGAACGCCTGAAACTGTGCCGGCGAAAGGCGGTTCAACCGGCAGCTCAGCACTAATTGCCCGGATCCAGCCCCTACCTGCACGGAGGCAAACAGCTCATCCGATGCCGGAATAGGCGTCTCGCAACCACACGCGAGTCGGCTATCCTGAACCTCATACACTCTCAGCGCGCTGCGGTAATCCCCCTGCCAGCCAATACGTCTCCGAGCCCCACGCGGAACTCTTTCTGCGCTATACAAGAGCTCCCGGCGCCCTGGTCAGTGATAGCGTGGAGAAAGACGCCGAGGAATAGAGACCGCGCGAGCATACCCTCACCTGCTTGGTGTAGTGCGGATCAGTTCTAGCTGAAGTCTGACTTGTTGCCAAAGGTCTCATTCCTGGGAAGAAGGAAAAGGCTGGATGCTGCGGGAATCGCGTCTCCGTGAGAAACCTGCCAAAGGTCACTGCAATCTCGTGGACGGTCACAGGTCTATCTGAGGCCATTCCCGCAGCATAAGAGAAACGGGCTACGTCCGCTTGCCCCTCACTTCTCGCTAACGCCACCTATCGTCAGATGATCCAGTCCAAGAAGGTGGAAGTAAAGCATTCATCTGAGGCTCCATCTCGAATCTGGCTGACGATTTGTCCTGGCCAAGAGGATTATCGTACCACACGAGTCTCCACGGAATCTTCACATCTCGCGCGACCCGGTTGACGACTGCTCGCACTGTCACATCTTGCAGTTCAAATGACACTTTGGGCGCGAATTTGGCAGGCCACCTGCCAATACTTCCGATGGGAAGAGCAGGCGAAACCTGGGGCAGTTGGAAGAGCCCCGTGACGTCGAGCAGCGCGGGGAGGAATACCATAGGGTAAGGTCGATCTGTAACCGAGAACTTGTCAACGCGCAGATTTAGTGGGTAGGCCGGGTTGTTGTACGCCGATTTCAGTACAATATTGGCAACGCCCTGATCTTCATTCCAGACGAAGTTAGGATCGAGAGAGATCAATTTGTCGAGAACCTGCCTGGGCGTGGTGTTCCGCACAGACAAAGAAATCAGCGGCAGCGTGAATCCCTTGATTGCCTTTTGGTCTGTTTGCCATGGCACCAGTTCGATTCCGCAGAGAACACTATGCTCATTCGACAAGCGGGCGACCGCATCGGGAACGGTGACTCGATCAACGGAAAATTTTTCCAGCCGGCCGTCCAGTGGCGTCAACATTCGTTGGCGCGCCGAATATGCGGCGTCCACGCGGGACCGCAGATTATCAGGCAGATCGTCAATAGACTTATAAGGGCTGTCGTCAGGCTTGAGCATTCTCTCAGCCGATGCGCCTGCCACGCAACAAGCGCCCAGCAGGGCTGAAACAATGGCCCACAAGTACAAATACGACAGTCGTGAGTATAAAACTTTCATGGTTGCCTCCATTCTGTGAGTCTTCGCTGAGACCGGTTCCGACACGTGGGAGTCCTTCGTCAATCGCCACAGCCCGAGTGGTAGATATGGGGGTTGAGCCTCCACTCCACCGTCCACGGACCCCAAAAGTTGCCATTGGTCGGCCAGCCCGATACTTTGATCGTCTGGATCCCGCTAATGTACACCGTGCTGCTCCCATCACATGGAATGTTCCTATGCGCCGGGAGGGATTGAAGTTGGCAGTTCCAACGGCATGACATAGACGATAATCACTGAATCGCAGGAATTATCCATGCAGGTGGTGGTTCAGGAGCCTTTAACTTCCGATCGGGTGGATAGTTTTGCTTGTTCGCCGACCACCATGCGCGCCACTCTTGCGCGACGGCTGCAGCTTTGTCCATTCCGCCGTTTCCAATGAACGGTGCAGTGGGTTTGTCCTGGCCGGTGAGTTGATTCAACCACATTGCGGCAGTATACCGCACTACCGAATCGGAGTCCAACAGCGCCTTGATCAACAATGGCAGCGCGTCCCAGAGTCGCGTCTCGGCAATGGACCGAACAGCCGGTCGCCGGACTGTTGCGTCGGAAGACGACATCAGCGGAGCGAGTAGCTCAATGCTTCGTCTGTTAGACCTCTTGCCCAATCGGAGTATGGCCTTGAAACGAATGAACTGATCGGAATCCTTGAGGCCAGCTTGCAGAGCGGAATACGCCAGATCGTCATCATTAGAGGCCGCGACCGCATCCAAGGCATAGTCGCGAACCATCAAGGACTTATCATTCAGATGTGACTTGGCGATCTCTATGCCGCTGTAGTCACCGTTCATCGCCAACACACCAGCCGCATGGGTTGCGGTTTCGACGTCACCGCCGGATAGCAACCTTTTGATCGTCTCGATTCCGCTGCGGTCTCCCAGATTGAGCAGGGCCTGTCCAGCGGCGAGTCGGACTTGCTGCGAGCTGTCCGACAGCAACGTGGTCAGAGGGACGATTGCGCTCTTGTCCTTACGGTTACCCAGCTCAACGGCGGCGAGAAGCCGTTTATAAGGCGCGGCGCTGCTCAATGCGGTGGTAAGTTCTTGCACGCTCTTATCGTCCATGCTCGTCATCAACGGCACATTAGCTCTAGTCGCCGCTTGGCAGTTCGTCAGAACCACTGTCAGTAATAGCAGCAAGCTCAGAAACATAATCCTGCAGATCAACCGTTGCATCGATGTCTCCTCTCGTGACATTGGCGATTTATTATACCTCATCGTAGTTGTTCCTATGTGTTATTGACACCGTGACATTATAGCGCTATAGATACCGGCTAAGCAGGGTAGTGTGCTATTCTCGTAAGCATCACCGCCTGTTATGAGGCATTATTGATACACCTATTATCAGTGTCTGGTTCCCAAGGCGAGATAGTAGTATGACTCCATAGCTGATGCTCCCTCAGCGTAGATATTTGCCGCTTCCCTGGCTACACTTACGACAGCAGCATAATCGCCAAGCTTATCGTAGGCATTTATCCGTGTTGATGGTTAGCAGTTGACGGTCGTCGGTTGGCCGGTACTGCTGGACCGGTCCGACGACTCCGACCTTTCCCATTTGCGTTCTCCGCCGAAAAACAATAAGATAAACAGCGTCGGATCGGCAAAGACGGCGAGGCCGGCGGAAGATTCGAAAGGGGCATCAGTTTGCTATGGCAGATTCCAATTGGCAGAACAGGATACTGGCGATCCTTCTCGTCCTGAGCCTGATCGTACCGATTTGGGTCCTCGCTCGCAGACATCGCGCGGAGCAGACGAACAAGACGGTCGAACTGGTCGTGGATTATTCGGAGATGGAGGTTCTTGCGGGCTCGGTAGGCAAACCCGTGGCGCAGGTATTGGCGGAGTTCAAAGAAGCGGGCGCGACCAGCGTGGCCGTGCAGGAAGAGACGATAGGCGATCTGCTGGATTCGGGGGACGCCGTCCTTATTCCGACTCCGCCGCGCCGGTCCGCGGAAGGCGAACGCGCGGGGCCTCCCGAGACCACCATCTGGACCACATCACCTGTGGTCGCCGACAGGATTCTGGGCCAACTGGACAAGCTGAACTATATTATGAAACCCGCGCCGGATACGAGCGGACAGGCCGCCCAACCAACCGAGCAGCCCGCCCCTTACGGACTCTACCTGCAAAAGCTCCCTGAGAATACTCAGATCCCACTCACCATAGGTATCGCGCAGGCGCGCAATATCCCGCTGGGGTTGTCGCCCTCGGCGGTGGACGCTACTCGCGCGGCGGATATGAGGGTCGTGGCAAGACTGCTGAACTATCCGGGCGCGAACACCGCGGCGATCGACTTGATCACGCGCGATCTTGGGAACAGCGATATAAGAACCGTGGTCT
Organism: Armatimonadota bacterium; assembly: GCA_030649165.1. GTDB lineage: Bacteria > Armatimonadota > UBA5829 > UBA5829 > JAUSEB01 > JAUSGG01. The sequence goes on along the minus strand of JAUSGG010000185.1, from coordinate 16,816 downwards.
TCGGGCAGGAGCAGGTCCTGGGCTTTCGCGGCTTGATCGAAAAGACCGCCTCCGCGCTTCAGAACAACGGTATAAGGTACGGTTCGGTGGAGTTCGCGAAGCAGAAAGGTGACGCCAAGCTGGCCGAACTGTTGAATGTCGACCTCATTCGAGCGCACAGCATCCCGCAGGCGGAAATGGGCGCACTCGACCGTCCGACGGCGATAGAACGATACGTGCGGGCAGTGCGGGAACGTAACATCCGCATGTGCTATGTGAGGCTTTTCGACATGGCCTCCAACGATGCCGTAGGTGTCAACAAGGATTATATGCGCGCTATTGCGTCCAGCCTCGCGTCGTCCGGCTTCTACACGGGCGCCGCCGCGCCGATCCAGTCGCCGGCAATCCCGCTCGCGATCCAGACGATTATAGCTATCGGAGCGGCGATTGGATTCATGTTCCTGTTCACGAGCCTTTTCAAGAGCGAATGGTACTATACTCTTCTCTACACGCTCCTTTTCTGCGTCTTTGCCGCGCTGGTCGTGGTCGGCGGCGGAGTCATGGGACGAAAAGCGCTTGCCCTTTTGACGGCAATCGTCTTTCCCACGGCGGCGGCCGTGCGCGCCGGAACCGGAACGCCCGCCGGGGAGAAGCGCGTCGGCTACTGGAGATCGGGGGCATTCGCGCTCGGAAGGATAGTATGCGCTACCGCCATCACCGCCGCGGGAGGCATTATAGCCGCCGCGCTGTTGAGCGAACGGGAGTTCATGGTCAAGGTGGACCAGTTCGCCGGCGTCAAGCTGGCCCACGTCGCGCCCCTGCTGCTCGCGCTGCTGGTTTTCGCCGGCGGAATCACCTGGCGCGCCGGCTCGTGGAAGGAGCAAATGACGAAACTCCGAGCGAATCTGGCAAAAACGGCCTCGGAGCCGGCGCTGGTGTGGCAGACTATCGCCGCTCTCGCGGTTATCGTGCTATTGGCCCTTGCGGTGGCGCGGTCCGGGAATGATCCGGGAGTAGGGGTGTCGGTCTTCGAGCTGAAGGTTCGCGCGGCGCTCGACCGCCTACTGCCGGTCAGGCCGCGAACCAAGGAGTTTCTGATCGGACATCCGATCCTTCTCGTGGGGATAGCGGCCGCGGTTCTGGGGAGAAGACGCTGGGCCGCGCCGCTGATCATCTTCGGGACGATTGGCCAGATTTCCGTCCTCAACACCTTCTGCCATATTCATACGCCGATAGCCGCTACCGCGCTGCGCGTGACGTCCGGCCTGATCATCGGCTCGATCATCGGACTCGTCCTCTACGCCGTCCTGAGACCGGCTATGCTTGCCGGACCGGTTCCGAAGGAGGTCGAACCGCTGCCGGAGAAGAAACCCGTCCGCCGTAGGAAGCGAGCGGACTCGCAGTCGGAATGAAACGGATCGTCGTCTCAGGATACTATGGCTTCGGCAACGTGGGCGATGAGGCCGTGCTGGCGGGAACGCTGGCTTCGTTCAGATCGCTGAACGCGGACGTGGAGATCACGGTCCTATCGGGGGATCCCGCCGACACGACCGCCGTGCACGGTGTAGCCTCCCTGCCCCGATACTCACTTTCAGCAGTCACGCAGGCAATCAGGCAGTCGGACTTGCTTTTAAGCGGGGGAGGCAGCCTGCTGCAGGACGTGAGCAGCGCGCGCTCCGCCGCCTACTATTTCGGCGTAATCGCACTCGCTGAACTGCTGCGGGTCCCCGTAATGCTCTACGCTCAGGGCGTCGGGCCGATAACGCGAACGGTCACGGCGCTTCAGGCCAGGCTGCTCCTCAATCGCGTGGCGCTGGCTTCGGTGAGAGACGCGGATTCCGCCGATCTGCTGCGGAGGCTCGGGGTCAAAAGGCCGCCGATTCACGTAACCGCGGACCCATCCTTCGCGCTCGATCCTGCCACAGAAGAGGAGACCGATCGGCTGCTCGCCGAGGCCGATATCCCCGCCGGCAGCGCGCTGCTGGGAGTGGCGGTGCGTCAGTGGAACGCCGGCGAGAACTGGCCAAAGGCTGTGGCAAAAGGCGTTGACGAAGCGGCCCGCCTTACGGGCGCGACGCCGGTGTTCATTCCGATGCACTACCCCGCTGACGTTGAGATAGCGGAGCAACTGGCCGGCGAGCTGTCCGTCAGATCCGGGAGGCTCCGCACCCGACTGACGCCGACACAGGCGAAGGGCGTGGTCGGCAGAATGGACGTTCTGCTCGGCATGCGGCTGCACGCGCTTATGTTCGCGGCGGCGCAGGGAACGCCCTCGGTGGCGTTGTCGTATGACCCCAAGGTGACCTCATTCGCCACAGGCGCGCCGGGGCACATGCCGGTGATAAACGTCGGCTCGGCCACATCCGAAGAAATCGCGGAATCGCTCGAGCGAGTCTGGGCAAACCGGGCGGCGATCGGCTCCGCGCTCTCGAGCGCGCAGCCCTACTGGCGCGCTGAGGCGATCCGCAACAGCGCCCTGGCGCTTGAATTGCTCAAGTAAGTGTTCAGATCTGCGCACATCGTCATTTCGAGCAACCGATCCCGACGGATCGGGATTATTTCGGAAAGAAAGCGGTCTATGTGGACTGCTGCGATTCATCGCCGCTTTGCCGCCACCCATTCTAACCGGCTTGATTGCCGGGACAGCGGTCGTTGGACTGCCCCAAGCCGGCCAAAGCGGTAACAAGTTCCCGCGGCCCAAATCCGAGCGCTTTCTTAGGAATCCACCCATGGGTCTTCAGCCCACCACTGAGAATGAAAACAGCCGTTGCTCGGCTATTTTCGAAGGAGCGAGGCGTTAGCGGAGTCGAGAAATCCGCTCTTCCAGCGCCATGCATACCGGAAAAAGCAGATTCCTCACTCCGTTCGGAATGACGTCCTCCCCGTCCTCTCGGCTTCCTCGACCCCCTCGACCCGTTCGGCTTCCTCGACCCCCTCGACCCGTTCAGCTTCCTCGACTCCCTCCACCCGTTCGGCTTCCTCGACCCCCTCCACCCGTTCGGCTTCCTCGACTCCCTCCACCCCCGACTCTTTCGACTCCTTCGATGCCCTCGACTCCTTCGACCCCATTCCCCCGATTTCCCCCAACTTTTTCCGACTTGAAGTGTGATTACGTCTCAAAACGGGAAATAACTGAAACGACAGCAGAACACAGCAAGCGAGATGTATATTGAAAACCGCGGTCTGGAACTACGACGAATCCAGGCGCGGGTTGATCCAATGACATGCGTTCGCCCTGCCCGGCGCGGATGACCATTGTAAAGCAGATAAGAGGGGAAGCCGAACATGGAAGTCAATGTGCGACGGGCAACTATCGCCTCTGAGCGACGGGTAACTACAACTGACGATGGAGTTCGGTCTCGTTCAGCCAGGACCAGCGGCTATCACGCAGCCAAGAGGCTGTTGGACATCATATTATCTCTTTCCGCTCTGGTCCTGCTTCTTCCGGTGTTCGCGGCTATCGCGCTCTTGATTAAGCTCGACAGTCGCGGACCCGCCTTTTATCGCCGCCGGGTGGTCGCGCAGAACGGTCACTCGCCGCATCCGATAGACCCGGCGACGGTGGACACGTTCGACGCCTTCAAATTCCGCAGTATGTGCCCGGACGCGGACTCGGCGCTGGCCAACGATCCCGTATTGCTGGCCGAGTACCTGAAGAACTACAAGCTGGATGACGATCCGCGCATTACGCGGTTTGGGCAGATATTGAGAAAGACCAATCTGGATGAGCTGCCGCAGTTCTTCAACGTGCTGCTCGGCCAGATGAGCCTGGTCGGGCCGCGGATAATCACTCCGCCCGAACTGGAGAAGTACGGCTCGATGACCAAGCGGTTGCTCAGCGTCCGTCCTGGAATGAGCGGGCTTTGGCAGGTGCTGCGCGGAGGCAACCATTCGTACGACCGGCGGGTGAAGATGGACATGGCCTACATTCGCCGACGGAGCATCTGGCTGGACATCAGGATCATCGTCCAGACGATCGGACTCGCCCTCGGAGTGCGGGGAAGCGGGTAGTTAGTTGGTTGTTGGTTGGTAGTTGGCGACGGCTAGCCGCCGGTTCGTATCGTGCGGGAACGGCATTCATAGGCAACCCTGCGCGCGTAAGAGCTAAGTCAGTTCCCGCGCGGCCCAACTGTTCACCGTTCACTGTTCACTTCCCCGCATTCGGCCCAATTTGCACGTCCCCTTTGCTCTCCTCCGAAACATTGACATTGGGAGAACCGTTCTGCATTATGTGATTAGTCTTCCATAGGAGGCATGAATCGGCATGGACGGTAAACAGAGAATCCGGTATCCGGCAAGAGCCGCTGCTGGGCTGATCTGCCTGATCGTCGCTGCGTCAGCTTGCCGCGGAGAGCCGACAATCCCCAAATGTCAGACCCCTGAGAGCATCGACGGAGACTTGCGCTCGGCGGTGTTGCGGTTGTATTCCGCGGGTCCCGTACAGAGAGGCGCCGCGGCGCAGGACTTGGGCAAGATGGGAGAGCGCGCGGTTCCGGCCATACCGTTTCTCGTCGCGATGTTGGGCGATTGGGCCGAATACGACGCTCCGGGTAAGACGTACATGACCACTCCGGGCATTGAAGCCTGCCACGCCCTTTCGCAAATAGGGAAACCGGCGGTCAAGCCACTCATCGCCGTACTGCAAGACACCACGATAAAGGACCCGCATCCGGCCATGATGGCGGCCAGGGCATTGGGTGAGATCAAGGGTCCGGACGTGATCGTACCCCTGGTCGGCGCGCTGGAAAGAGACGATCCTTTGGTGCGTTCGCTGGCGGCGGAAGCGCTGGAGTACATTAACGACACTCAGGCGGTCGGCCCACTGGAAGATATTCTCAAGAGAGGAAACTCTGTTGGTCGGGGAGACGCGGTGTGGACTCTCGGTTGGCTGCGAAGCCCAAAAGCAGTCGTATACGGGATCGAGTTGCTCAAAGACCGGGATCCCGAAGTTCGGAGCAAGGCGGCTGATGCCCTTGGCCATAGTACCGACGCGCGCGGCGCCGGGCCGCTGATCGATGCCTTGAAGAAAGACCCGGACAATCGGGTAAGAAATGCAGCCGCTTGGGCATTGGCGCGGCGTCGTGAGTCTCGCGCCGTGCCCGCCCTCAGAGCCATCGCCGCGGACAGCAAGTCGCCGGTGAGAAACGCCGCGATAAATGCGCTGAGTTTCATGGAAGTCGCTCGTCCGATGAGCGAACTGACTTCCGAAGCTAAAGACCCCAACGCCGATACCCGATTTAACGCCGTGCGCGATATCGGACGCTCGAACGATCCTCGACGGACGAAGGTCCTCGGCATCGCCTTGGACGACCAAAATTCGGGTGTGGTATCCGCGGCCGCGCACGCCCTGTGGAAAAGCGGGGATACGCGCGGGCTGGAAAGGATGCTGGCAGACCTCAAAGACAAGAGCCCTTCAGTCCGTCTGAGCGCGGCGCAACTGTTTGGCGAGGTTCCGACCGACCGTGCGGTTGAACCGCTGATTCCACTCCTCAGAGATGAGAGCCAAGGCGTGCGACAGGTTACGATACGTGCCCTGGGCCGCATCGGAGACCGTCGCGCCGCGAACCCGCTCGCGGCTTTGCTTGACGACGCCGATCCGGACATTCGTATGCTGGCGGCCGAGACGCTTGCGACGTTGGGCGATGCGCGCGCCGTCGAGACTCTCCTGGCGGCTCTTAAGGACAAGGATTCCGGACACCGTTACGAGGCGGCCTCGTATCTTGCTCGGACCAACGACCCTCGGGCTTTGGAAGCGTTGACCGAGGCTTTGAAAGAAAGCGAACCGGGCGTAAGGGCCGAGGCAGCGACACGAATAGGTGAGTTCAAGAGCCCCAAAGTCTTTGAGATTCTGGCCGAGGCGATCAAATCCCCATACCCGGATGTTCGCACTAGCGCGGCCTACAGTATGTTCTGGGGGGTTCGGGATGGACGCGCGGTTCCTCTTCTCATCACCGCCTTGAAGGACTCCTACCCCGCGGTCAGGCGCCAGGCCCTTCTGGCCCTTTGCCGACTCGACGCTTCGCGCGGCGTCCCGGCCATCATACCGCTTGCGAATGACCCCGACGCGGGAGTCAGGGAAGCGGTTGCCGTCGCGCTGTCTGAAACGGACGATCCACGCGTACGCGCGCCGTTGGCTTCCCTGATGAATGCAGGGGAATTGACTACTCGCGCCACTGCATCCGGCAAGCTGTTGAAGATGGGGGACTTGCGGGGTCTTCCGATGGCGCTCTCGATGCTGAAAGACCCTGATCCGCAGGTACGAGGGCGCATGGCATCCGCGATGCTGGATGTGACGTCGCCGCGAGCGGTGAAAGCGTTGCTTAACGCTTTGAAGGACCAGAACGCAGGTGTTCGCATGTTTGCGGCGCAGTCTTTGCGGTCGTCCAAGAACCCCCGCGTTCTGGATGCGTTGATCCGGTGTATGAGCGATAGTGACATCGAGGTCAGGAGAGCGGCCGCCAGATCTCTCGGCCACCTCAAGAATCGACGCGCCTTGACGGCGCTCATTTCGTCACTGAAGGATGGAAGCCCGCGGGTCAGAGCGGAAGTGATCGGCGCTATGGGCGAGACCAAAGACCCGACAATCGTAGAGCCGCTTATCTCGGCATTGTCAGATCCGGAGATCTCCGTGAGGCAGCGGGCGATGGAAACGCTGCGGGGGGTCACGGGCCAGGACCTTGGGCCTGATCCCGAAAAGTGGCGGGAGTGGCGATTGCAAGTAACAGTTCAGGAATAGAAAGTACGCGGCGCTGAATGTCATTTCGAGCAACCGACCCCGCGGGCGGGGTTATTTCGGAAAGGAACCACCCCGGTGTTTCGGGATTTGAGGGTTGGGCGTCATACGCAGGCTATAGCGGACAGCTTCGGGTCCCAACCCGGAAATCCCGAAACGGGGCGCTTTCTTAGGAGCGGAGCGCCGGCGGAGTCGAGAAATCTGCTTCTGTAAAGTGGCCGGAAAAAGCAGATTCCTCGTTCCTCGGAATGACGTTGCCCGGCAGGCGCTCACCATTCCTGAACTGTTACGACTGCAAAACGCGCCTGCCAAGAACCGTCGCGCCGCGCCTGCGCGTAAAAGCTAAGCCAGTTCCCGCACGGCCCAACTATTCACCATTCACCGTTCACTGGTCACTATCCCACGTTCTATCGTGCGGGAACGGCATCCACAAGCAACCGTGCGCGTAAAAGCCAAGTTGGTTCCCGCACGGCCCAACTATTCACCGTTCACCGTTCACTGGTCACTATCCCACGTTCTATCGTGCGGGAACGGCATCTACAAGCAACCGTGCGCGTAAAAGCCAAGTTAGTTCCCGCACGGCCCAACTGTTCACCATTCACCGTTCACTGGTCACTTCCCCGCGTTCAACCCAATCTGCACGTCGCCTTTGCTCTCGTTCACGATCTGCTCACCGCCGCGAAGGCGGTTGCCGGTGATGACGGCCGACTCCACTTTCGGGCCAAGATACATCTGCTTTTTCCCGTCCATGAAGTCACAGCCGTTCACGATCAGGGAGCCGCTCTCCGCGTATATCGCGGGAGCTCCGTTCTTCTCCTTTTGGTCCCAGGCGACGAAATGGCAGGCGTTGACAGTGAGTTGGCCTGACCCGGCCAGCTTGACGTGGCTGTCGGTGATCGGCTCATAGCCCCAGAATCCGCAGTTCGTGAACTTGACCGGACCCGTATTCGTGTCCTTGATTACCACTCCGGCCATTATCTGACCGTTCAGGAAAGAAATCCCGGCGTGATACTGGCAATCCTCCACCAGCACGGCTATCGGGCCAACATCGGAGCCGCACTGGGTAAGAACAACATTGGCGTTTCCCGCTTCGGTTCGGATGAAATGGTAACCCACGCTGTACCCGATGCAGAAGCAGTTGTACATGTATTCCCAGTCGGTCTTCCCTATGATGAAGGCAATACCGTTCTTATTGACGAACGGCATGATGTCACCGCCCTCTCCGCCGAACGGCCACAAGTGGACATTCTCGATTCTGCCGCAATCGTAGCACTTGTCGATGAAGATTCCGCGGTACATCGGCCACGCGTAGAGGTTTCTTATGAGGTGCCTGCCGCAAGGATTCGTGCCGAAGTCGACCGCCTGCCAGGGGTTTATCATCTGCACGTCGATGATTGAGATGTTGTCGCCGTGGCCCCGTACTGTCCAGGGGTAAGGCTTAAGGTTCTTGTCCCCCTGTTTGGGATAGTGAATCGTCATACCCTTCAGAACGCAATCAGTTCCCAGGAAAATGAACGGAGGTCCGTCGGGCTTCCCGGCGCCCTCGACCGCCAGGAGGATGCTGCCCGAAGGCGGCCTGCCGTTGTTCACCGCCTGCGACACGCCCACCATCGCTACGCGCTGCGGAAACTCCAGATGACTCTTGATGAGGTATCTGCCGGCCGGCACGGAGACGGTTCCTCCGCCTGCTTTGCCGACCGCGTTCAACGCCTTTTGAAAGACCGCGGTATTGTCTGTAACCCCATCGCCCTTCGCCCCAAAATCCACTACGTTCACCGACATCTCCTTCTTCACAGGTTTCTTGGCGGGCGCGGCCGCCCACGCTCCCGCGGCAATTGCCAGCAATAGGCCCACCGCGGCAAATTGTAACTGGTAACATCTGTACTCAGGCAACACCAACTACCTCCATTCACTGTGAACTGCAGGCTGTCTCAAAACTATGTTGCATTCTGCCTACGAACCAATCATTGGGCCAGAGACGAGCGTAATCCCCTCTCCCTTGACGGGAGAGGGTTAGGGTGAGGGTGATACGACAGGACTTCTGCTAACCTTTTGAGACAGCCTGAACTGCTCACTGCTCACCATTCACTGTTCACCGTTCACTGGTCACTGTCCCACATTCAGCCCAATCTGCACATCGCCCTTGCTGTTATTCGTGATCTTCGCCCCGCCGCGCAACCGATTGCCGACTATGGCGGCGGAGTATACGTCTTCTTCGAGCCTGATCTGCGGTTTCTCGGCCATAAAGTCGCAGCCGTTCACGATCAGCGAGCCGCTCTTTGCCACGATGCAGGGCGATTGCGGGTCCTTTTTACCCCAGTCCAGAAAATGGCAGCCGGTAAACGTTACCGTCGCGTGGCCTTCCAAAATGGCGTGGCTGTCAGTGCTCTTGACCGGCCAGAATCCGCAGTTGGAGAACTTGATCGGCGCGTAGTTGTCCGGGCCCACCATCACAGCGCCCATGAATTGACTGTTGTTGAAGGCGATGCCCGCATGCGGCTGCGCCGCGTCCAGCTTCACGCAAATGTCCCCCATGTCCGCGCCACACTGAGTCAGCGTCACGTTACCGGTCCTGTCCTTATAGCCTCTTGTGAAATGGAAACCGATCTTGTATCCCAGGCTGAAGCAATTGGACATATACTCCCAGTCGGTCTTTGCCAGGATGAAAGCCGTCCCATTGCTCGTGATCTGCTTCTCCGTCTCCCCTTCCCACCCCTGAAACGGGTATAGGTGGACGTTTTCGATGCGGCCCACGTCAAAACAGGCGTCAACGAAGACTCCCTTGTACAAGGCCCCGGCGTTGAGCCCGCGGATCAAATGTCTGCCGCACGGATGCCTGCCGAAATCGACCGCCTGCCACGGGTTGACTATGAACACGTCGATGATCGCAATGCCGTCGCCATCGCCGCTGATGGTCCACGGGTAGGGCTTGCGGCCGTTCTGGTTCGGATAATAGATCGTGATGCCTTTGAGCGTGCAGTCCGCGTGAAGAAAGATGAACGGCGGCCCGTCAGGTTTGCCTTCGCCCTCGACGGCAAGCAGAACGCTGCCCTCCAGCTTGGTGTCTCCGCTCGGGGCCTTTCCGATGCCCTCAATAATAACGCGCTCGGGAAAGTATAGGTGACCTTTGATCAGATACTTGCCCTTGGGAACGGAGATGACCCCGCCGCCCTCCCTGGCAACAGTGTTGATGGCCTTCTGAAACGCCGCTGTGTTGTCGGTGACGCCGTCCGCCTTCGCGCCGAACTTGAGGACGTTGACGGACATTTCCTTCCGCGGACCTGCGAACACGGCAGAGAGACAGCAGATAACCAACGCCGGGACGAGAGTCCATCGCAGCGCAACTGAGGGAGTGAACTGCATCGCAACCTCCAAGAGAGTGTTTTCGGCAACAGTATAGCACAACGGATGGTGACCAGTGAACCGTGACCAGTAAACAGTGGATCCGCGAACAGCGATGAACTGTCAACCGAACCCGCGCGCTGAAAGCTGACGGCTGACGACTGACAACTCCCTTTCCCAATCCGTGTTTATCTGCGTTCATCTGCGGTTTCAAACTCCGCTTTCGTACTTTCGTGATAAAGAATCCCATTATCCCATCCGCGTTTATCTGCGTTCATCCGCGGTTTCAAACTCCGCTTTCGTGTTTTCGTGATTGAGATCTTCCCCGAGAGCTGATAACTGACACGGGAGCCGGTAGCGAGTACCGGAAAAGGCTCCGCCGTCCGCCGGGGCTCAGCCCCGGCGGACGGTGTTGAGGAGAGATAACACGGCTCTGCTCCATCATTCCTTGCACTGTGCGGAAGAGACTCGCCTGATGTCCGGCTCAAGCCGTCAGCGAAATCTGTGGTTCGGCGTCTCAGCGGTTCAGAGGCTTACCCTCTCCCCATTCCTCGCCGATAACCTCAGCGCGTCCATCACCCGCGCGTTCTCAGTAGCCTCAGTAGGATCGAGCATAACGGGCTTGCCGGACCGTACACAGTCGGAAAAGTGGTCAATCTCAAGCGCGAACTGGTCGGCGCCGCGAACTCGGACGCTCTCCACATCCCCGGTTTGGGTAGTCAGCCTTAAGCTGCGCGCGGCGTCTCCGGGCACGAAGCCTCGTTCCGCGAATAGTGTCCCCTCCGTCCCGATAAGTTGGTAGCCCTGCCGGTAGCTATACTCAAAACCGCAGTCGAAGAGGGCAACCCGCCCGCCGGGAAACTCCAGCATTCCGGCAAAAGAGGTATCCACTTCGCGCTCCGGGTGAAGCCGCCATTGGCCGCAGACGACGGTCGTCGCCGCGCCGAGGAAGTACCGCGACGCATCCACGCAATAACATCCGACATCGGCCAGCGCTCCCGCGCGCGGGTCGAGGCGGATGTTGTTAGAATCGCCGAGAACATGGCTGCTCCACGAGTGAATGACCCGGACCTCGCCAAGCCTCCCCGAGTCGGCAATCGCCTTTGCTTTCAGCGCGCGGGGGTGAAAGCGGTACATAAAGCCTTCCATCAGAAGCGTCCCATTCGCGCGGCAGGCGTTGACAACCTCCCGGCATTCTTTCTCATCGACCGCGAGCGGCTTCTCGCACAGTACGTGCTTGCCCTTCGCGGAAGCGCATATCGTCCATTCCGCGTGCAGCCAGTTCGGGAGAGGAACGTAAACCGCCTCGACCTCCGGATCGTCCAGCAGATCCTCATAGCTGCCGTACGCGCGCGGAATGCCAAGCTCGGATGCGAACGCCTCGGCCTTGGCGAGGTCCCGGCTGGCTATCGCAGCGACCTCCGCATTCCGCGCCTTTCGCATGCCCGGCATAAACCGCCGCCGCACGATATTAGCGCAGCCCAATATCCCCCACTTCACTTTGTGCGTCATAGCCACCCCATGCTTACTGAAAGCTGATAGCTGAAAGCTCCCAACTCCTTTCCCTTCTCCATTCATCCGTGTCCATCTGTGTTCATCTGTGGTTCGGAGTTCCCTTTCGTGTTTTCGTGATAAGAAGCCTGCCCTCCGCCGACGCAGGTCGCAGCGCCCCGCCCGGCTAACTAACAATCGTGCATCCCAAACGCTCTGCAACCCTGCCCATCATTATAGCCGGACTCGCGCTGCTTGCGCTATATATCAGGCTGGCTTTCATAACGAATGCTGTCGACGAGGTCAGCCTGTATCTAAGCATCTTCGGCATTGCTTTCGCCATATACCTCTTCTGCCTATACTGGACACGCCGGACACGTCCTGACGGCAAGAGCATCTGGCTGATATTGGGATTCGCGCTCGCGTTCCGAGTGGTGTTCATTGGCGTGTGGCCGTCGATCTCGACCGACTTCTACCGTTATGTCTGGGACGGCCATGTCGCTAAGGCCGGCATCAACCCTTACGCGTATCCTCCCAACGATCGGGAACTCAAGCATCTCAGAACGGACTACTGGCGACGCCTCAGCTACAAGCGATGGCAGACCCCCTACCCGCCCGGCGCGCAGTTGGTTTTCAAGACCGCCTACAAGCTGAAGCCCGACAGCCAAATCCCGCTGAAGGCGACCTTCATACTGTTCGACATGGCGACGATCCTGCTCCTGCTGCGACTGCTTGGCGCGCTGGGTCTGCCCCGAAGTTGGTTGATAGTCTACGCCTGGAGTCCGCTAATCGTCACCGAATTCGCGAGCAGCGGACACGTTGACGCAATGGGCGTGATGGCCATGACTCTTGCGTTGACGTTGTCCGTGACTCAGGGGCGCAAATCGGTCTCCGGCCCGGCGGCGCTCGCCTGGTCGGCGGCGTTAAAACCGTTCGCGATCCCATTGATCCCGATGTTCGTGCGCCGGCACGGCTGGAAGGCGCTTGTGGCGGGGGCGGTAGTCTTGCTGGCTTTGATCGCTCCATACGCCGGCCATTGGCGGGAGATACTGGCGACTCCGCAGTCGATGGCGAAGGAAACCCACGTCAACACGAGCCTGTTCAACGTGTTCGAGATGATCGGCGACTGGTTCGGCGCGGATCCGGGCGCGTTCGCCAGAGCGGCGGGCGGTCTTCTGGTGGCCTGCTTCGCCCTTTGGCCGGCGCTGCGGGGTAAGACAGACGACAAGCGGCTGCTGAACTCCGCAATGGCGACGGTCGGCGTGACGCTGCTGGTCAGCCCCCTCGTTTACCCGTGGTACACCGCGTGGATAATCCCCTTCCTCTGCTTCTCACTCAACCCTGCGTGGCTGTTGTTTACCGGGCTGGTGGCGGTCTCGTATCTCCTGCCGTTCTACGAATGGGCGTTGTGGATAAGGCTGGTCCAGTACGTTCCGTTTTACGGCATTCTATTGGCCGTAGGGGTCTGGCGTCGGCGGAGGGCGGTTTCCAGTTCCGAGCATGCGGCTTCCGGCCGTCCGTAACCCGGCCCACAACCTGCCTCCTGGGCATCCAGGCACTACTGAACAACCCCGTCAATTTGCTCATACCACAAACATTCTTCTGCTTCCTATCCCGCGGGAACGGCCTTGAACAACCAAGTCATCGAGCATCGTCGAAGTCAGTTCCCGCGGACGGTCAAAGTTACGCCGAATTTTTTCTCATTGACGAGTTCACGTTACGCGTGGCCGGGTAAACTGGCCGTGGCCCTGCCGGCGCCTAAGTCAATACGGAGGATTTGACATGGGTATCTTGTTCAGGACGCCAAGTCGCATGCTGACCCTGCTCACCTGCCTGCTTCTTCTCCCGACGTATGGAACCGCTGGTCCTGTCGATTCGGACGCCGCGTTCAACGTGACTCGCAACTGGCTGGCAAACAATCCAGCGCCAATGCGCGCGGAGGCCGGCGCGGCAGCCTGGACTCCAGGTGACGTAAGGCCTTTCGAAGACGCGGACGGAGGCCTGCTCGCCCATGTTGTAGACCTCAACCCTCGCGGATTCGTCGTCGTTCCAGCGGACGACGTGATCGAGCCGATTCTCTGCTTTGGGACCGAAACCGACTTTTCGGAACCATTTGGGCCGCCGGAGGCGCTCAGCGACATGCTTCAGCGCGACATCCCGCACCGGTTGGCCAACCGGGACAAGCTTTCGCCGGAGTGCAGGGGCAAGGTCGCCCGTAGGTGGTCGAGGCTGAGAGACGATGCCGCGTCCGCCCGGACCTCCTACGCAAGCACCGTAACGCCGGCGGTCGAGCCGTTCATCCAGGACACCTGGGGCCAGGGCGATAAGGTGGCGCCCTACACTTATGAACTCTACTCCCCAAGTCACTACTTCACCGGCTGTGTTGCCACCGCTATGGGAATGATCATCCACTACTTTCGATTCCCACCGGAGGCAGCTTGGAGCGGAAACTTCCTGGTAGACGGAGTCGTTCAAGCAGGCAGCTTCAACGACACCTTCAACTACGACCTGATGCCCACACGGATCACCGGGTCGAGTTCACAAGCCGAGATAGAAGAAGTCGCAAAGCTGCTCAGGGACTGCGGGTACTCAGTGGGAATGATGTATTCGCTGGCGAGTTCCGGCGCGTATCCGGGCGATATCCCCGTCAGTCTTGTGAATGTGTTCCACTACGCTACAGCGCGATACCAACCAGCCTATGCGGATGAATGGATCGCTCTCCTGAAGACCGAGATGGATGACAGGCGGCCTGTCTATTTGAGTATCACCAGTTATTCAGCGGGCATTTCGCATGGGATCGTCTGTGACGGGTGGGGCACGGAAGAGGGACTGGACAGGTTCCACGTAAACATGGGCTGGGACGGCTACGGCAATGGCTGGTACTCGATTCCTGTTTTCACGGCGGGCTATAGCTGGGATGTACTCAACGGCTTGGTGTGCGACATCCGCACGCCCGAGGGATTACAAGTTCCCGACCCCTACTTCTACCCGAACGGCGGCGTGTATACGTCCCCTCACACCATTTATGTCTACTATGCGGAGGGCAGCACCGCACATTACAGGCTGGACGGCAAAGACCCTACCGAACTGGATCCAATCGTCACGGACAATGCTCTGTTGATCGACAGATCGTGCTCACTGACAGTGAGGGCTTTCCAGGAATACTGGATTCCAAGCAATGTAGTGCGCGCTGACTTCACAATCAGACCCCCGTGCGCCTTCCGCGTAAACGACGATGCCCCCGGCCCGGGCCATGACGGGACCTCCTGGCAAAGCGCCTTCTTATCTATCCACGACGCAGTGGGCGCGGCAGTCGTTGGAGATGAGATTTGGGTTGCTTCCGGAACCTATCTTGAGAATGTAAATATGATCGCCGGAATCTCGATGTATGGCGGATTTGCCGGAAACGAGACGGCGAGGTCGGAGAGAAACTGGCGGAACAATGTGACTGTCATCGATGGAAGCGCCGGCGACAATACGATATTGGCAATTTGCGAATATGGCTACCCGACCGTCACATCCCGCATCGACGGCTTCATCGTCTGCAACGGCGGGGGCAACGGCATCCATTTCATCGGGGGCGATGGGATTGATTCCTTGTTTGTAGTCTCCAACTGCACAGTCACACAGCATCACGGGTGCGGGATATTTTGCTCCGACGCCGACCTGACAATTGCCAATAACGTCGTGTCGAACAACGAAGATTTCGGCGTCTGGGTAGAACTGGGAGAGTTGGACGCCCGCAACAACCTCATCACCGGCAATGGAGACTTCGGAGTCAAGGTCTTGGCGTGCGACGCCACGTTGACCAACAACACGGTGGTCTCAAACGTCGGAGGCATCCACATAACGGCGGAATACCATACTGTCTCCAACGTCTGGCTCTACAACAATATCTTCGCCTTCAACTCCTATGGCATTCGCACCGGGACCGCGGATTCCGAAGTCCTGTTCAATAACTGCGTGTACGGCAACAAGAACTACAACTACTCCGGTCTTTCCCCCGGAACCGGGGACATACAGGTAGACCCGAAATTCGTCAGCAGGTCGCTCGGTGATTACCACATTCAGTCCGGTTCGCCGTGTAAGGACACAGGTTATGACGCCGCGGTGGCGCCGTCAGACCTGGACGTCGACGCACAGGCACGCATCTACGGAGCCCATGTGGATATCGGCGCCGACGAGTGGACGCCGACCGCCCCGGTGATCCGGAGCTTCTCCCCCGGCACAGGAGATATCCCCTGCGACAGCAAGCTGACCTTCTCCGGCGTGTTCTACGACGCAAATGGACGCGCCGACCTCAGCAGGTGCTACCTCCTGATCAACGACGCGCTCGACGGCAAGGGGGCCTTTGTCAGGTATGATTACAACTCCAACCGGTTGTACATCAGGAACGACGCCGGCACGGGTTGGATCGGTGGTTACTCGCCGGGTTCCGCCTATACCATCGAAAACAGCTACGCCAGGCTCTACTGCGCGGAAACGACGAAGATCGGGGCCGGCGGAACGCTCACCGTGAACTGGAAACTGACTCTCAAGTCCACGCTTTCCGGGAAAACGTGCGGAGCATGGCTGTACGTATACGATGACGGAGGCCTCCACGACGGCTGGGACAAAATGGCCGACTTCACCATTTCGGGGCCGGTCGCCAACCAGCCTCCAGTCGATGTCAGCCTGTCGCCCAACACTGGAACGATACAGTCCGGCGGCAAGATGGCGTTCACCACCGTCTATTCAGACCCAGACGGCTGCGGCAATCTCCAGGCGAGCTACCTGCTGCTCAACAACGTCCTCGCCGCAAGCAACGCCGCGTATTTCAAGTACGACGCCGCCGCCGACAGGCTGTACCTCAGGAACAACACCGACACGAGTTGGCTTGGCGGCTACGCGCCCGGTACCGCCAATACTATCGAGAACAGCTTTTGCAGGCTCTATTGCGCCGAGACGACTAAGAGCGCTTCGGCCAACGACTTGTCATTGACTTGGACCATCCTCCTCAAGCCAATAACCGCCGGCGGTTCGTGCTCCGCCTGGCTCAGTGTCTACGACATCGCCGGAGCGAACGATGGGTGGGATAAGATGGGGAGTTACGATGTGAGGTGAGGCGGCCGGCCGGATGGGTCCCGTTAACCTGAATCCTCGATTAAGTTTTCTTTTTTGAGCAAGAGACGAGCGTGGAGATGTCGAAGTAGTAATCACCTGAGAGGTGAAAAACGATGTCGAAGTCTCCACTATCCTTATATTCTTCATATTACGTAGACTCAAAGGTCG
>JAUSGG010000180.1 GCA_030649165.1 Armatimonadota bacterium | reverse complement strand
CTCGCTTGCGCAACCCGAAGAAGAGCGGCCCCGACCAGCGGACGCCGGTGATCAGCCGCGCAACTTCGGACAGCGAGCGGTAGCGAGTGCGCCTGTACAGCACCCCGTTGTCGAGCACCTTCACCTCGTGAGTGGCGCCCTGCCATTCGCGCATCAGAACAGTTCCCGCCGTCGCTGGCGCCGCCGGCCCTAACCTCAACGGTCGACCCTCAGCGGCATCGGTCGCGAGACGCTCCAGCAGTTTTCGGGTGGCCGGTTTCAGGCCGCCGAAGGCTTGCTCCTGGATCCGATACGCGATCGCGCGGGTCAGCAGTTCGCGGCTTACGCCAATGGGCGGCTCCGAGCCGTAGAGCAGCCGCCACCGATTTTTCAATTCTTTGACCGGTAGCGAATCGAGTGTCGCGATTTCGTTGGCGATGCTTTCCCGCGAGTGGAACGTTTTTCTGGCTGGCATGCGTTGTCCTCCCTCTTCTGGATGGACACACACATTGCTCTTTACGCCGCACGCAGCCAGTCAATTCTCGTCATTTCTGACCACTTGCATAGGCATATCGGGAGGTCCCTCACCGAAGCTCTGGCGAAGAGATTCTCCGTCGATGAAGGGCGTTCCAGAGGCGTAGAAAAGCGCGCAGTCCCCGCTAATATTCCACCGCCTGATTCAGAAAGGGTCTCGCCGGTTCGAATCCACCTCGCTCCGCCACCCAGTCCGCGTTGTTGAGCATTCTCCGCAGATATGCGCGAAATTCGCGCGTGTGCGCGGGTTCATGGCAATCAAAGCGGACTGGAGAATCGCTAATCGCCGGCAACGTCGCTGACGTCGCCGGGTTTCTCTCTGCTCGCCGTTCACTCGGTGCGCTTTGCGATTACTAGATCGACGGCCGCTGCAGCCGAGCGTGCGGTGCCCCGGTCACAACGTGCGCCGGTTCGGCGTTCCCGGCCAGGATGAATGAGATTGCGGAAGTCTTTCGCGAGCTTAGCGATGCGCCCGCTGGCGACCTTCATGGTCTGGCGCGACCCACCGGAGCACACTCGCCTGCGTGGTCTGGTCAACAAAGCGATGACGCCGCAAGCCGTCGAGGCGCTGCGACCACAGATCGAGGCGCGCGCCGACGCCTTGCTCGACACCATCGTATCTCGTGCCGATCCGACGACCGGCGAGGGGACTTGCGACCTCGTGAACGACTTCGCGTATCGGCTGCCGATCGCAGTCATTTGCGGCCCCGTACGATAGCGAGGGGGAGAACAACATCGCAATCGTATCTGACGCCTGAGTAGTGATGCGAGTCGGCAAGCCAAACGCAGGCCATAGAACTTATGAGTTGCCAGAACCTTATGCTTTTCATCATTTACGTATCGGAACGAGGCGGCGCGAAGCGAATCAACTTCTTGGCCCTGGCGTAGTGCCTGGCTCCCGACCGATTCTCAGCATACAGCCCTGGTCTGTTATCGTTTTGAGGAGTACCTCTCGTTGCTGCCTCAGCGTCTGCTGCTGGACGTAAGCCACCTTTCGGGTAAGTGAGCTTACGGTGTCGAAGTTGTTGCCGATCCCAATCGTCAATTCATTTGGTGAATGCAACCAACTCGTAGGGATCTTCATACACTGGTCTGTTGGTTTCGTGCTTGATAAAGTAACCGACCTCGGGACTGTACCAGTAAGTCTCGTAGGGATTCGCGCGGCCAATTTCGCGATCGCTCCCGCGGACCCGAATCCGAAACGCGTTGATGGTCCCGTATGGTACCTTCACCGCTTCGTAGGCCACTACGTCCACTGCGGACTCAGCCATACTATGCGTAGAATTACTGGTACCCTTATATGCGGTGGTCCACTTCTTTCCGACGAAAAGCGGAAAATCGAGGTAACCTACCGGTGGTTCGAACCGCATTTGCACTTGCGCCGTCTGGAACATCGCGATCTTCATGTCCGGCGTGTAGAGATAGTCGTAAGGCAGTTTGCCTCTAGTGTCATAGTGAAAGACGAGTAGTCCGTCCTGTACGCCTTCATAGGTGCAATCGAAATCGCTGATGCGAGATCGAAACGTCAGTTTGTAACCTTTTTTGAAGGTCGGTGGCTTCTCGATGGTCGGGCCAGATGAAAGACTCGCTTGCGACGAATGCGTGCTTTGCTCGATCTGGGCTTTGGGCTGTGCACTCTGCCTGACCAATTGGGTCGGAGCCGCGGAACATCCAGCAATTGCAAGAGCTACGAGGCTCGCGAATCCATTCTTCATTCTGGCTACCTCGATCATCCACAACCAAGCTGGTTTGCTCCCTCCGTCATGTATATGAAAAGTCCTGGCCGATTCCTCGGACTAATTTATTGTCGGTGCTCCGCACCGCGAACACCGCTCGCTGCTGACTGGATCATTCATCGCGAATGCCTCGACCGCCGGGTCAGCTTCTCGCAGAACTTTCCGCGCCTGGGCTATTTGAGTTCGGCAGCCATCTCACGATGAGCCGCAGCCAGGTCGGAGGCTTCCTTTGCGCAGTCCTTCAAATCCTTGATTATTATCTCGCAATGCTTTGAGTTGGCCGAAGATCGCGAAGATCGCGGAAACCTACTGTAGGCAGTAACCAAATTCTTATGCTCTTCTGCTTTCCCAGAGCAATCTGCCGCCACTTCGTCGTAGTGTTTCGCGATTGCCTCCTGGTCCGACGCGGTCTTCGCGTTCGCTACCATGCTGTCGATGTCTTCAGCGCGAAGCAGGGCCGGCTGCGAGAAAACAACTAGCGCTGCCAAGACAACCATTAGACCGAGTACGATTCGCTTCATCGCAAGACCCTCCTCGTTTCGATTTGTCAGTTTGTTGGGACCCTGTCACCTGACATCAGGGCATGCAAATGTGTTCTGCTTGCGGACGCGAACGAAAGAAGGTCCTTCGCCCGCGTTATGAGGAGTTCTGCGGCGGTACGGCTTTCCGACGCAGGGCGTATTCTTTTGCTGCGTTAACAACCAAATAATCATTTAGGATCTCTCCGACTTCTCGATCCTCGGACTGCCGCTCGAAGAGAAGGCAGTTCAATCCGCGTACTATCTTTGCAGCTTTCCAAAAAGGCATTTCAGTAGTCAGCTGAATCTGATCGCTGATAGTGCTACCGGGCGACAAATAGTAGATACAAAACCCGGTGCAGGAAGGATTATAGAACACTAGGCCATGCCTTTGTTTAGTCATAAACATGGTCGCTGGGCCAGCATCTGTAGCGTCCCCGAGTTGTCCACTGCTGCGTGGCTAGCTAGCCCTCTCTCCGGATAACGCAGACGCTTTACCGTGGCGTTCTTGATCGCCATCGCAGTCCTCACGCCGTCATCAATCTTCTGCGCGTTCCACCGAAAATCAAACTCCGTAACATAACGATGCAAGTGCTTGCGACTGACGCTTGACTGCAGGTGAAAAGTGAATTGCGTTCATAACAACTCTCCATTCCGGCGGGAATAGCAACATCGCCTGTCATAGAAACTCCTGCGTTCGCGGCCAAGAACTCACTTGCCCCATGCGGTCCGCTGGATTTACTTGCGTATTGCAACCTGAAGCGCCTCCCCTCAGCAACAAAAGCAACGGACGCGGCACCTAGCGCAGTTTCGGAAACACATGGTCCGCCAGGAGTCGAATCGAATCCATGATCTTTTCGTGCGGCATGCCATCGATACGCAAAATCATCTGGTCGGACCCCGCCTGCTGGTAGAGTCGAAGCTTCTCCAAGCAAACTTCGGGGTCGCCGACGATCAACGTCCCGCTGTCGCACAAATAGTCGAAGTCGACTTTGTTCTTTACCTTTTCGACGGTCTCACCCATGTAGCGGTACGACTTCACTTTAGTAGCTGCCAGCTCCGCATATATTCGACCCGCTTCAGCAAGGAAGGCCATCATCGGTTCCTTTGCCAGGCTCTTCGCATATTCAGTCGTCTCAGCACAGAAGCAGAGCGCTAGATTCGCAATTTGATTGGTAACGAACGAGCCTATCGGCTTCGCGTGTTTCACCGCCTTTCGGTAGATTTCGATTTGCTTGCTCGCTTCCTCTGGTGTGCAGAAGTCAAAGCACATGCAACCGATGCCCTTTTGTCCGGCGAGTTCGTACATTTCGGGACTTGTTGTTGCGGTCCAAATCGGCGGATGCGGCTTTTGAATCGGCTTTGGATGAATGTGCGTCGGAGGAATGTGAAAAAATTTGCCCTCCCAGGAAAACATCTCCTCAGTCCACATCTTGGGGATCATTTCCAGGGCTTCTTCCCACTGTGCCCGTGTTTCTTCCAACGGAACTTCAAAAGCCCTCAGCATCCTCAGCGTGTTGCCGCGTCCGGTCCCAAGATCCATTCGGCCATTGCTCAGGATATCGAGCATCCCTATGCGCTCGGCAACCCTGAGGGGATGATTCACCCGATATGGTAAAAGCGCAACGCTTTGTCGGAGGCGAATCCTCTTAGTCCGCATTGCTATTGCCGCGAAAAAAATTTCTGGCGCAGAGGTGGTGAACAACTCCGGCGTGAAATGCTGCTCTGACATGCCGTAGTAGTCCCAGCCCGTCTGATCCGCAAGTTCAACCTCCCGCAGCATCTGCCAATAACGGTTGTAGTAATCACGCGTTGAAGTCTGACATTCCTGTAGCAACTCGAACTTCATTTACGGTCTCCTTCTGCCAGTTCCGTCTTTTCCGCCATCAACGCGCAGCTGGACGACACGCGCAAACTTCCGGCGAATTATACTTCGCCGCTGCTCCCTCGGGCCCGAATCGCCATCATTCTTGAGAGCCGCCGCTTCCTTTCGTCCCATGAGGCTCGATTCACAATGTGCTTGCGCGCGCCAGCGTCAGCTAGTCGAAACGGCGCGCTCGGCTTCGGGCGAATCTTTTCCTGCGTGTCTCTGGACCGCACCGATCACTACTTTTTGTCCAAACGCCCACCAGACGATTGGTGATAGCGTTCCGCTGGCTATGAAGCAGACTAACATCACCAGACCCATGCCGAAGCCGACATATCCGACGTAGAGTGGAATAGGTATCAGCGCCCAGCAACCGAGAATCAGCGCACCATTGGACACGACCAAGGCGCGGCGGATTTTCACAAAGCCTTGAATCAATGCTTCTTTGAAATTCCGTAACTGCAGGTACTCTTCGCGGACCCGGTACAACAGATACACTTCGGAATCTATGCCGACGCCGCTTGCAATAGCGAGCGCCGCGACAGCATTGGAGTTCAACTCAATTCCGAATAAGCTCATGATAGCTAGTGACACTACACATCCGACCGCAAGCGGAATCAGCAAGATAGCAGCGAGACCGATACTTCCTATGAATGGCAACGACAAGACAAACGTACCGGCAAAGCCCAACAGCGTTCCCGCTACTAGCCAGTACTTCACGTTGAGGTTGAACGCTTGGGCTATTCCGACTGATCCCCCGGCAATCCCAACCTTCACCGGCAATCCTGCGAACAGTCTGTTCGCCTCGGCCTGAGTGTTCCGCATCAAGCGATCGACGACAGTGGGCTCGAGATCGTCGACGTAGGCGATGACAACGCTCGAATCGAACCCCCGACTGTCGAATAGCCAGTCGTATACCCCCGGTGCGGAAAACGCGATGTTTGCCAGGATTGAGCTCAACTCACCAGGGTCCTTGGGGACAAGGTCGAAAGCCTCGTCCTCGCCGTGCCAGAATGCGTTTGTGAGTTTCACTGGCGAAGCCATGTCGTCAACCCGTCCGACGTGCGGCTGCGATCTGAGGTACTGAGCGAGTTTGTCAATTGCCTGGACGACACTCGGTTGCTCGAGGACCTTTGCGCTGCCTGATTCTCCTTCGACCAGTACGGTCATGGGATAGACTCCCCCAAATCGGCCGACAATCTCGCGCTCCATCTGGTACATCTCGTTGCGCTGCCAGGAGTGCGTCAGGTAGTTATAAATGGCAAACGTATTGTTTTGTCCGACCGGTGTGCGGACCACGATATCGGCGCAGAATGCGGTCACTAATGCCGTGCCCGCGACGATGCCCAACCGCGCCTTTCTCGACTCCAGGACAAACCGCACGGCCCGCGTGAAAAGGACGTCGACGTTGCCCTTCTCTTGTCTCTTAGTCGCCAGCCTTTTGACCGCGCGCTCGATGTCATGCTGGCTAACAGTGCTAAGCGCCGGAATCATAAGCAGGAATTCGTCGATCGTAAGTGCGAGCAGCCCGAACGCGGTCACGATGCCGAGCGCCCTGACGTTCTCGAACGGAATGAACGCCATGACACCAAACGGGACAACATCGCATAGCAAGGAGACGAGCATTGGTCGCAGCCGTGAAACGAAGGCGCTAACCACGGCGTCGTCCTGATTTTGTAGGCGCGGATACTCCTCGCCGAAAAACCTGGTCAAGAACTGAACCGAATGACAGGCGCCCGCGGACACGATGATGAAGGGGGCCAGAAGTGCGGCGGCTGAAAAAAGCGTGTCGCCGACCACCAATCTGTAAATGCCGAAGCCCATCAACGTACCAAGGAGGGCTACTCGTAGCGGCAAGAATACGCCGCTTACAGTGTGGAAGCCGTACCAGAGAACGGCAGCTATGACTAGGAGGAAGCACGCGAACGCCAGCGCCACATAGCGGAGGCCGTCGCTGTTCACCCACCCTATGATAATTGGGGTACCCGCGGCCTTTATCGTCAGATCTGCAGCCGAATTCTGCTCCAGTATCTTCCTGACGGCGTGATATATCGCGATCGGCTCAGTGGTCCGAACCTTGACACGCGCTCCGGGGGGGACCTCTGAGCGGAAGTCACCAAGAATCAGGGCAGATCGTCCGTCCTTGGAAGCCAGAACGCCGTTAAGCAACGGGTTCTCCTGGACGGCTTTGCCAACCTGCTTTGCGGCCTCGACGGTCTTCGGGGCCTGCGGCATAATCGGTGTGATGAGCATTGTCTCATTCGGCGTGCCTTTGTCTTCAAAAGCGTAACGCTCAGAATTGAGAGTGGATAGCGACCTTACCGCATACGATATGTTACCAGGCACCAGATAGACGCTATCGGTGATTGATTTGATCGTCCGCAGACGGTCTGGCGTATAGATATCGCCTGGCACATTATCCTTGAGCGCCACCTCAATGCTTACTGAGTTACCACCTCCATAGAGACCGGCAATCTTCCGGTTCAATTGTACCAGCGGGTCATTCGCCGGCGGCCACTGGTTGGGATCGTCGCGCAGCTTCATTCCGCTGATCGCCCAGATACAGGCCAAGGCGATGATCACTTGAAGCGCCACACCTAGACTGCGCCAACGGATGACGAATCGCGCGAATCTCGCCAGCCATGCATCAAGGCCAGTGTAGCTATCCGGCGTCGCGCTCCTCTCAGTTGATGTCATGTCGCGCTTGCCCCGTCAGATCGCAGGCTTCAGTAACTATTGAAGCCATTCTGTCAAAGTCTGAGGTTGGCGCATTTGAGTCTCTTCCGAGAAGATATTTTTTTTCACGTCGGCATCGAAACCACAGACGTCCTCCCAGCCGTCGAGCGAATATCCGCTCACAAATTCCTGCGCCGATAGCGAACCCCATGACTGGTACCAATCTGGCGCGGGCGGACCATCAGGTGTTCCGATGTGGCAAACGCTCCCGGTCTTGCCCGAGTGGACTGCGTACCGAATTTGCGCGCCGGTAGCGTCGAATTCATTGGAGTACGTGTATTGCAGCATTTGCATCGAGCAGTTCCACTCCCTTTTCGCGTACCACCAGCTAACTCCCGCTTTCGGCTTGATTTCGATCTTAACGATGACGTCGCCCGCGGAGTCCACCCGCTTGATGTCAGGCATGTCCTTGTCTCCGTAACCGCGCAGCTTGGGATCGGGGTTGAACAAGCTGAACCCAACGATCCGGTACTCCAGTTCCGGAAGCGGACGGACATGCGGTGAATCCTCATACCGGAAGAGCGATCCAGGGAAGTACTGTTGTGACACGCTCCCGGCGAGGCGGCGTACCTTGCGCACCGTTGGCAGATAGAGAGTGTCGGTAGGCCTGCGGGTTTTATCCATGGGAACCGTCGTCACCCCACCCTGATATCGCAGCTCGGTCGGTTCGATAAGCGCCCAGACATACTTCTGTTGCACCTCTCCCTGCTCGGCAGAAGGCAGATATTCGAGGTTCTTTCCACCGACAAAGTTGGTAGCTAGCTCAAGTATATTCATACGCTGCCTGACGGCGCCGGCGGGTGTATACACCAAGACAGTGCCCCTATCCCAACCATTCTTGAAATATGGAGCGCCCAAGTACTGGACGCCTACGCTTCGGTTGATTATGTCCTCCGCCGACAGCTTGTGCCGCTCCTCCAGCGGAACGTCGAACGGGAAGGGAAGCTTTGGATCGTCCCATTGGGCATAGTAGGCTGGACCCATCTCCTTGTACTTATCCTCGTACCAGGGCTTGGGACGCCAAGTCATCGACTCGTCCCCCCAATGCACGTCAAAGGTTCCGGGCTCCTTGCCTTTCGATACCGTCCATTCCTTCCCGGCGATCATTCGTTTGGCAATCGGCTGTTCACCCGGACCTTGAGCGCGGACAAGGGTTGCCGTCGCCATCATGGTGCAGATCGCGATAGCTGCGGCTGCGCCTCCAAGAATTTGTTTGGCCATTGTCGTCTTCATATTTCTCCACCTAGAGGAGCTGGTAACGAATCTCGAAGAAGAGGTTCGTCAGGTTCGTGTACTCGCCGTATGGCGTCTGCTTTCCACCGGCATAGATGTTGGTTCCCACTGTGAACGCCAGGTCATCGTTGAACCTGTAGGTTGCGGACGGCCTGAGGAACCAATCGTGGAATTGGAGCTCGTAGAGCGCAAAGAACTGCGTATCGAGGGTGTCGCCCGGGAGCCACGTCTTGTCGAGGAACAAAGTAAGCAGGCTCTTGTAAGGCCCTCGCATGCCGGAAGGGCTGCCCTGGAAGCCAATGTCTATGTAGTCCCCGGATTCGGGACCGCAATCGGCGCAGTGAGTGCCATTTAACACCATGTCGTGCCAGTACTGAAATGACGCAAAGACCGGCTTTTCGAGCACTTCCGACAGCAAATACTTGTCTATTCCGAGCAGCATGCCCCAGTTCGTGACATGCTTTGGCTGTCCAAAGGTGCCTTCATAATAGACGTTTCCGTTGGTAACGCTGCTCTCCGCCCGGATAACCGTTCCGTCCAGCCAGTTGTCGGTCGCTAGACTGTAGTCGAAGGATCCGCCCGCGACCTGAATTCGGTGCGGTTCCAGGGAATACTGAGTTCCGGTGAGCGTATTCCCGGTGTTGGGGCGATAGATTGGGAAAGGAGTGAAGCCGTAGAGGTAATTCAAAGTGTACCTCACCTTGCCAATCTGACTCGACCATCGTACCCCATAGGTTCCGTTGTCAATTCCAAAATCGGGCATGCGCCGATCCTGGAGTGGGATGCCGAACTGATTAAAAATATTGTTGAAGTAATTGACGGAACCGAACGTCCAGTCGTGATATCCACCCTCGCGGACATGCTGTCCAGGATACTGACTGGGGAAATACACGGGCTCGTACACGAATTGGAGAGTATTGCCGGCGCTGGGTGACCAGTTGGCGTTGATCGCCCAGACCGGGATCTTGATTAGCTCTTCGTTGAAAACGCCCAACGTGCGGTAGTTGAACGGATTCAAAATATCGAGCATGTAGATCCCGTCCGACTTGCCCCACGATATGATTTGGGAACCAACCCGAATGAAGAAATTCTCGGGGCTGATATCCGCATAGTACTCGCGGAAGATCGGATCCGAATAGGTTTGAAGTCCCTCCAGGTTGTTCTCCCAGAATGGGGCCAGATATTTGGCGTACTGGCCCTGTCCCCATCCGGTAAGGCTATACGCAGCGTCCCACCATGGCCTCAGCTCAATGTGGAATTTCACTGGAACGCCCCCGAACAGCTTTTCGTCGAGATGCTTTGAGGGGATCCAGTCGGCGATGATCCGGACTTCATTGCGCTGACTTACCACGCCATCAGCGTGTTTCGTCTCCAACCCACCAATGGCTGGATTCCAGAGCGTTCGCGTGACGTTCGGAAGCCTGAATACATTTGAGCCGTAATATTCGATGCAGAGTCGGAGATCGGATGGGTCTGCCCCCGATGACAAGTCCGCGCACGCGTGAGCACGAGCCGCCATCGACAGCGTGCTGAGTGCGACCGAGAACAGAACGATGGTCGCTGCGCGATACCGCGGCCGTAAACTGCATTTGAGCCATACCATTTGTAAAGTCCCTCGAGGGCGGTTGCCCCAGTGTGAGTACACCGATGCATTGGCGATACGGTGCTGTACTCTTTAGCGACGTTAGACGGCACTGCAGTCACGGTCGTCCCCTGCGCATGTCCCCCAAGATTCTCCGCCGGAGACTGGAAACGGCGAGTCAGGAAGTCCTTAACACTGCTCGAACATTTAGAACCTTCGGTCTTCAAGCAGGCTGCCGAAGTACTCCGCCGGGCTGCTCACCGACGAAACCGTGTTGATTTGGTCGAAGTAGTGATTCCACCCCAATCGCTCTACAGCTTCCGCCAGTTCGATGACCATTTCTGCGTTCGGCATTTCCCAAAAACCCGTCGCATCCCATCCGCTCTCGGAAAGCGCCCGACACCGTCCGAGACCCAGGACCTTCGCGCCTTTGTCCACAAAGCCGCTGAGTAGCGCCCCCGCCTGCTCGACAAACTTGCTTTTCTGTTCTTTGCTGAGTGCGTACCACTCGGGTCTCGGTCTCCAAGTCTCGACAAGAAAGTACTTCGCCATCGTTCCGTTCCCTCTCCTTGTATTAGGCAGTTACGGCCAGATTGCGTCCGCAAGGAAGGCCGAACGCCCGCGCCCGATTGAGCGGCAAAGGCTCTGCGTTTTGATTCAAGGTACCGGACCCGGCATAGAACCGACCTGGACCAAGGCCTTGGGGGTGTTTATCGCCGGAATCACGTATTTGCCGATCAGTTCGATCGACCGCTTGATTTGCTCATGCGTTCCGTCGAGCCGAAGAATAATCTCGTCCGCTCCCAGCGCCTGGTACTGGCGGCATCGTTCGATGAATGAATTCGGATCGCCGACGAGAACTGACGTCTCGTTGCAAACCCAGTCGTAATCACGGGCCTTGTCCTTGATAGTTTCGAGCAGCAGCGTGTATCCGTAGCTCTTGGACCTCCTGCCGAGCTGCGGATAGAGATCGTCGACGACCGCGGTAACGAACCTCATCACATTCTCCCGCGCCGACTTTCGCGCTTCGGCCACGCTTTCCCCGCAATACGAATTCAGCGACACAGCGCCAAACGAGTTGGTCACGAAGCCGCCCACCGGCTTGGTTTTCTTAAGTCCCTCCCGGTAGATGCGATAACCGCGCTCGAAGTAGTCCCATCCCATGTACATGTCCCACGACAAGGTACCGATCCCATTTTGCGCGGCAACGCCGTGCGACTCTTCTGACTGGCACACCATATAGACCGGGGGATGCGGCTGTTGGACGGGCTTCGGACAGAGAGAACGAGGCGGTATCTTGTAGTATTTGCCTTCGTGCGAAAAGGGATCCTGTGTGAAGGCCTTCATTATGATCTCGAGCGCCTCTTGCCAACGTGGCCGAGTCTCGTCCAAGGGGCAATCGAACGCGTCGAGTTGAATCAGCGTGTTAGCCCGGCCCGTGCCGAACTGGGCTCTCCCATTCGATACGATATCCAGAGTCGCCAGCCGTTCAGCCACGCGGATCGGGTGGTTAAATGGGAAGGGTAGAATCACTACCATGTGCCGGAGTTTAATACGACTCGTCTTCGCCGCGATGAACGGGTAGAAGGTCTCAGGTGCGGATACCGTCGCCAACGGGCTGATGAGGTGCTGTTCCGAGGTTCCAAAGAAGTCGAAACCCATCTCTTCCGCCAAGATTACTTCATCGACGACCTGATGATAGCGGCGATGATGCGTCGTACCTATTTCCGTCTCGGCCTCTGACAAGAATCCAAATCGCATAATATCGACTCCTTCCCATGATTAATCTTCCGGTCTTGAGCTAGAATTGAGCCACGCCGTTTTCTAGTTCTTTTTCGCCAGCCGGGCATCGGTCAGGAAGCGGTACACACCGCCCTCATTCTCCACCAGCATTTGGCGCGACTCGTGATAGTGGATAATCCGCCACTCGGCGCCGACGCGCCGGTACAAGATTGACGCGCGCAGCTTGCCTGAGATGTCGCCTGGAGCCATCAGCTCAGCGGCCAGGGTTGTATCGAGCAGCACATATATCGTTGCGATGTCGTCCGATATCCAGACGTGCTTTTCGAGCTCCTGCCATTGTTTTACCTGGAGGTGCAGCTGGTCTCGTGCGGCCGTCCAGTAAGCGGTCAAGTCCGTTATCGTATGGGCTGGACCAGCAGTCTCTTCCGCCTGATAGATGAGGCCTGGATTGTCGCGGTCGAAGAGCGACAACATCAACTCGACGTCGACATTTCGCCAAGCCTTCAACCATCGCTCGTAAGCGCGCGTGAGAGCGGCTTCACTTTCCTTATCTACTTCCGATTTCATGGGTCGAAACCTCTTTCCCTCTTCGTGTGACGTGGGCGATCAAGAGACTTGGAAGCCGAACAGACGCTGGCTTTGGCTCGGAGAGTTGTCTCGACGGCGACTCTGTCTCTGGCCGGCCGGGTTCAACCGCAAAGGGCATGCCACCCGGTGAGATACGCAAGGACGCTGCACGCTTCAGTTCTGCAAATGTCAGAACTTGACGCGGTTTTGAGAACATGCTAGCCGCTCGAACCTGGATGTCGCTGCGGTTTGGAATATGAATCGTTTGTAACGTGACAATTGTATCGACATGACAACTGAAGATCAGACGATCTCCCGGGTCTGGGAGAACTTCATGTCCAGGCCTGAGCAGACCGACCTCGGAGCCTTGCGGCCCGTTGTCCGGGAATCGTGGTTGAGATGCAGAGCGAGCGGTTTGAAGCCGGGGATAAGTAGTGCGCCGATGGTGCTCAGCGAAGATTCGGTTGCTCAGCTGCAGGCGGAGAGTCCCTTGGTTCAGGTGGCCTCCCCGATCGTCAACTTCACATTCGACGCTATTCGGGACATCCCCAGCGCGCTTTTGGTGGTCTCGGACCCAACGGGAAGAATTCTGTATCACCGCGGAAGCTCGAATGCGCAAGATGCGGCGGAACGTATTAATGCCATCTCGGGCGCCTGCTGGAGCGAAGAATTGATGGGCACGGATTCGCTCGCCTGCTGTCTTCATCTGCGGCGTCCCGTCTCCATAACCTGGCACGAACACTACCTTTCAATTGGCCATACCTGGACTGGCCAATCGGCGCCGGTCATGGACCTGTTTACCAACCGGCTTACCGGAGCCATCTGTCTTTACGGATACGAGCAGGAAGCGCATGCAAAGGCCCAGGATCTAGTAAGCAAGTGTGCCGATCTCACGGAGCGGGGCCTCTATGCCAAAGGTGCAGCCGCCCGGCTGTTGCTCTACGAAAACTATGCCTCTGCTCGAGATCGTTATAAGTCGGATCCGTGTCTCGCCATCACCAACGACGGACTGCTGTTGACAGCATCAACCGAGGCCTCAAGGCTCCTGGGAATTCCGGCCGGAGCCCCACACTCGGTCTCCACGCTTTCGGAAATGGGACTCATCGCGCCGGAAACCGAACTCTCCCGCTCGACCGAGACAATCTCACTGCGCGGTCGTGGCGGTACTATCGCTAATGCCAGATTGTCCCCGGTCATGGATGGAGTCGGCATAGCGGGGTTCATCGCGGTCATCGACCACGCGGGGCATCACGCGCCGCGCAGCTCCCCATGGAACGCGCGGTACACTTTCGCGGACATTGTGGGCTTCACCCCGAAGTTCGCTGCTTGCGTGAAACGAGCGGGACGAATTGCTGAAACAGGCGATCCAGTCCTGATTACGGGCGAATCGGGGACCGGAAAGGAACTATTCGCCCAGTCGATCCACAACGCCAGTGCCCGCCGCTCAAGCCCGTTCATGCCTGTCAACTGCGGCGGCATGAGCGACGAGCTACTCGGGGCCGAGCTGTTTGGATACGTGGAAGGTGCTTTTACCGGTGCGACCCGACGGGGACGTCTGGGAAAATTCAGGTCTGCCCATGGAGGAACGCTGTTCCTCGACGAAGTCGAAGCGATGTCGCCCAGGATGCAGAGTCACTTACTGCGGGTTCTGGAGGAGAAGCGCGTATTTCCGGTTGGATCCGAAGAGCCCTATGAGGCTGACGTTCGAATCCTGGCTGCCACCAACGTCGATCTCATGGGGCGAATCAAGGACGGTTCGTTCCGCAAAGACCTCTACTATCGACTGAGCGGTCAAATGCTTGAGATCCCGCCGCTTCGAGAGCGGCGCTCTGACATTTCGGTGTTTGTTGCTACCTTCCTTGCTGGCACTGGAATCGACCTGGCGCCAAGCGCGCTGCGGCAATTGGAATCGTATTGTTGGCCCGGCAACGTGCGTGAACTCCGCAACGTCTTGACGCACGCGCAACAGACCCGGTCAGGTTCGACAATCACCGCCGCTGATCTGCCCGCTTATGTGTGTTCGGCCGCATGTACCTCGTGCGAGTTCGGCCGTCCTGCGCGCCAGGAATCCTGCGCGACCGGAACCGTGCTGCAAGAGTCGGAACGCGCCGCGATACTCCATGCTCTGCGGAATTCCGGCGGCAACCGCTCACGTGCGGCGGTGGCGTTGGGACTGAGCCGAGTCACGCTGTATCGCAAGCTGAAAAAACACCACATCCAATCCGATTATTCCTGATCGACTGGTAACCCGTGCTCGGCCGGTCGAACCCGTTCGGGTTTCTTCTTGCCGTCTGTCGGCCTCCGAGTCTCAAACTAAGGCGCGGGGCGTCGACCGGCAAGACTTCCGCGAGTAAACCCGATGGCACGATGTTCGCTCCAGTTTCATGCCGATCGTAAACGGGGCGAATAGCCGCGCACTAGCAAAAGGGCTGTTTCTACAGGACGACGGAGAAGGAGGCGGAACATGAGTTCTCGGAACAAGGATATCGCCGTTCAATTCCTGGCCGCGTTGGATCGCGATCCCGACCGCATGCCCGGATTCTTGAGCGACAACGCGGAGTACCGCGTGATCGCCCAGCTCCTTAATGTCGGCCCGTTCATCGGGAAGAACACGATCGCGACGCAATTCGTGCCCATGCTCAAACAACTATTCCCCAACCATCTCAACCTCGAGATCGACAACGTAATCGCTGAGGGAAATCACGTCGCCGTCGAGTGCCGGTCCAATGCCATTTGCGCAAACGGCCGAAAATACGCCAACTCCTATCATTTCCTCTTTGAGTTCGAGGGTGACCAGATTCGCAGCGTTAAAGAGTACACCGACTCGCAATACGCCAAAGAGACGTTGATGCCGGGGTAGCCTACCCTGTTGTTTAGAGAGGGCGCGGCGAAGCACACACCGCCCAGCCTACTTAGCGGTCGTTTCGGTGCCGTCAGGTAGATCACGATATCCGTTGTCGTTCTGAGTCCCGGTTCCGGCACCAAGGTTGCTTAGGCATACGAAGGCTATGGAGGTGTGTTCGACACCTTCGAAGTAGAGATCTCTCTAAAAGAGCCATCGGAGGAAAATCGTGGCAACTCAAAAGATCGAGTATGTGATACCGCCCGCCAGCAAACAGTTTTGCGAAGCGATCCGCTTCGCAGAGGGAGTCAAAGTCGGCAACATGCTATACCTTGCCGGCCAAGTGGGCTGGAACCCGGAGACGGGGAAGGTGGTTGAAGGCGGTCTGCCAGAACAGGCGCGCAGGGCTTTCTCCAACATGAAGACGGTGATCGAGCAAGCCGGGGGTAAGATGGACGATATCGTCCAGCTTATGATGTTTGTAGCGGACACTGGCAGCGGCAAGTCGCTGATGGATGACTTGGGCGTCGTTTTCGAAATAAAAAAGGAATTCGTCCCCAAGGGTATGCCATGCGGCACCGGTGTGCGAGTCAAAGGACTCGCACTGCCCGAGTTACTGGTTGAGATCCAGGCCGTCGTGGCTTTGTAAGCGGGGTCTCTAACAGCACAGCTTTGATTGCCCGCCGGCTGTATTGGGCGAGGGTCGGGACAATCCTTTCGATTCAGAAGACGTCCCCGACGGAAGGGCGCGCCATCTGTTGTCACGGCGGCTGCGGCGGCCGCGACGTGTCGGCAGAGGTGCCGAAATGGAAGAGTTAAAAGCAAAGTGGTAAGAGTTCCATGAGCGACAGTAGCTCCAAGAGCGTGAGCGACAAGATTCTCAAGGCATTCTACGCCGAGGATGCAGATGCCTGCGCCGAGGTGTATAGCGAAGACGCCGTGCTGTATGGGCTCGGACCGAAATTCGAGAGCAGGGGCAAGGCAGCGGTCCGCGCCGAGTACGCGGAAATTTTCCAGAAGTTCAAGATCAAGTCCTTCGACTGGGACGACAACCATCAGATGAGCGGAGACGTCGCGTACCATTGGGGGACGTGGGAACTCGTCGCAACAGTGCGCGCGACGGGTCAGACGATGAAAATGCGCGCCCGAACATTGGACGTGAGGAGGCGCCAGCCGGACGGGTCGTGGAAGATGATGGTGGACCAGGCGTCCGTTCCCCTGCCCAGCAAGACTTGGAATGCTTAATGGAACATGAAGGAGGATACCATGAATCTCACGTGGGCAAAAAGTTGGATGGACGGTTTGAACAGTAAAGAAGGCGTGGAACGAACGCTGGCGATGTATGCGGACGAAGTCGAGTTCGAGGACTTGACTCTTGGTCACAAGGCGAATGGCAAGGCTGAATTGCGGAACTTCTTTGGCGGGCTTTTCGCGCCCGGCGCCGGGAAGAACGTGTTTACCGTGACCGCTTTCTCTGGCGGTGCGGATGGCGGTGCCGCCGAATGGACGTGGCGCGCAAAGCACGAGGCCGACTTCATGGGAACCCCGGCGGCGGGTAAGCAGACCGAGGCTAGGGGCGTCTCAATCCTCACCTTCAGAGAGGGTAAGATTAAGTCTCAGCACGACTACTGGGACTCGGGCGCAGTGCTGCATCAATTGGCGGCACCCAAGTAGCGTAGGTGTATCCATTGAAAAATCGTCATTGTCATGTTTCGCCCTGTCCAATACGGAAGGTGAGAACTATATTCATCGACCGATCTGGCGATGGCCGCAGCAGTGGCGCTGCTGCGTAGCAGCATCAGGTGGAACCGAACACGGCAAAGTAAACAAGCTGACAGTGCACCATTAAGAGTGCAAGGAGCATAACGGCAATGAGCGCTAAAGAAACCCGCAGGGAGTCGGATCTCGCGGCTATCAACGACGTCTACGAGAGATGGTGTCGAGCTTGGCGTACTCTCGACAGCAAGCTGATGGTCTCTCTGTTCGACCAAGATTCCGAAGGGCTGCTCTACCAGTCGGAGGAAAATCCGTCAGGCCTTTTCAAGTATAGCGAAGTAGTCGCTTACTGGGAGAACGCCCTGAACATACTCGATAAGGTCACCGAGTGGCGCGAACTAGTGAAACGCGTCGCCTTGGTTGGCTCGGATGCGGCGTGGATCTGGGCTGAGATGATGACAGGTCTCACGGCCAAGATATTTCCGCAGGAACTGGGCGGCAAAATCCGCTGCTCCATCGGCCTTCGCCGCACGAACGGAAGCTGGAAGATCGTCCATTACCATGAGTCGCGCCAGTTGCTGATGAATCCGGGCGCCGACGGAGTATGGACGTTTCTGCCAGATGTGACACTGAAGTAGAAATTAACCGGAGCCGGGGAGGATCAAGCAATGAGATTTGGCTTTCTAAGTGGAGCGAGTTCGCATGATCTACGGCACGACATTCGCTACTTCGAGGTGCTGGAGGAAGTAGAGCTGGCGGAAGAGCTGGGATTCGACTTTTTCGGGGCCCCTGAGCAGCACTTCTTGGGCGAGTATTGTGCGACCTCCGCAGCAGAGTGCTTTTATGGGGCGGTGGCGATGCGGACCAAGCGCATCCGGATCCGTTCCGCGATAACCCTGCTGCCGGTCAACCATCCGATCAAGCTGGCCGAGCAGGCTGCAACGCTCGATATTCTCTCGCGCGGCAGGTACGAGATCGGGACCGGACGGTCTAACACGCTGCTTCAGTTGGAGCCCTTCGAAATTCCCGCGACGGAGACCAGAGCGCGGTGGGCGGAGACGCTGGAAGTGATGGTGAAGGCGTTCACCCAGGATCCGTTCTCCCATGAGGGAAAGTACTTCAAGATTCCTCCGCGCTCGCTGATCCCCAAGCCGGTGCAAAAGCCACATCCGCCCCTGTTCGTAGC
>JAUSGG010000170.1 GCA_030649165.1 Armatimonadota bacterium | reverse complement strand
TCTCGCTGCTGACCCCCGGGGAGAACGCGAGCGTAATCCCCTCTCCCTTGAGGGAGAGGGTTAGAGCCTGCCCTGAGCGAAGCGAATGGGGTGAGGGTGAAAGTTCTCTCCATTTCTGATCTGAACTCTTACCCAAGATGTCTTACCCAAGATTGACAGACCCCGTCCCCCGTGCTACACTGACAAGGCGCGCGGCGGCCCCCATTCTTTCCATGAGCAAGCTAACAATCCGATCATTTGCCAAACTCAACATTGCGCTGGATGTCCTCGACAAACGGCCTGATGGCTACCACAATATCGAAAGCGTGATCCAATCGATCAGCCTGCACGACCATCTGTCCATGATCAAGCGGGAAGACGGCGTTGTAACGGTGACGACCACCGACCCGGCCGTTCCGGCCGGCCCTGGGAACCTGGCCTACCGCGCCGCCGTAATCTATCTTGAAGCGTGCGGGCTCGACTCAGGAGTCGATATCGAGATCGAGAAGCTCATCCCGGTCGAAGCGGGGCTCGGCGGAGGAAGCAGCAACGGCGCCGCCGCGCTGGTCGGTCTGAATGAGCTGCACGGGCGGCCCCTGGGGCATGAAGACTTGCGCCGGCTCGCCGCGCGGTTGGGCTCCGACGCGCCGTTCTTTCTCTTCGGCGGCGCCGCAATAGTCAGCGGACGCGGCGAGATCGTCAATGAGTTGCCGGATATTTCGCTGGACTACGTTGTCGTCAAGCCGGACTTCGGAGTATCCACGGCCCAGGCTTACGCCAGGCTCGATGATGAGAAGCGAAGTCCGCGTTACGCAAGCCGCGCAATAGTGGACGCCGTCCTGGAGGGGGACAGGCGAAAGGTTACCGAGAACATGGCAAACGATTTCGAGCGCGTGGTGGAGTCCGAGCGCCCGGAGATCGCCCGGATAAAGGCCCGCCTGCTCTCTCTGGGGGCTGACGGCGCTATGCTGGCCGGAAGCGGGTCCGCGGTCTTTGGCGTCTTTCTCGACGCAAACGCCTGCGATCTGGCTTTTCAAGCGATTATGGAAGAGTACCCTAAAGTTTTCAGGGCCCGCTCCGCGCGCCGCGAGGAGTTCGCTCGCCTGGAGGCGTCTTGTGAGTAACGTCGAGGCGGTCATACTAGCCGGCGGTCCCGGCTTCAGCGCGGACTGCTGCCGAGCCATGACGCCGGTGGCAGGCAAAACCATGCTGCAGTGGGAAGTCGATGCTATACGGCAATCCGGCGCCATCTCCCGGATATGCGCCGTGGGAGACTGCGCCGCTGACGGAATCGACGAGATACTGCCGCCCACCGACAGCTTTCTGGGCAACCTGCTGGCGGGCGTGTCGCGCGCCAGGGAGAACGGTTCTCAGTTCGCGCTCGTCGCGACTTCGGACATACCGCTGGTCACCCCTGAAGGCATAGCCGACTTCGTCGCGCGCGCGTCGGCGACCGGAGCCGATTTCTGCTACCCGGTCATTCCGAAAAGCGAATGCGTGCGGAAATACCCGGAGATGCGCAGAACTTATCTGAAATTGAAGGAAGGCGTCTTCACCGGCGGGAACATGGTCTTTGTGTCGGTCGGCTTCATCACGGCGAACAGCGAGATCATCGGGCGGGCGTACGACGCTCGTAAGCGCGTGTTCCAGTTGGCAGGAATGATCGGCTGGCTGACCCTGCTGCGGGTTCTCATCGCGCAGACCGTCTTGCCGTCGGCGGTAAACCTGGAGACGCTGGAGAAGACTGTCTCTCGGCTGTTGAACGGCTCCGTGCGCGCGGTGATAACCTCTTACGCCGAGATAGGCGAAGATGTGGACAAACTGGAAGACCTGGCCATAGTAGAGAAGCTAATGGCCCCGGATAGATCGGGGCGGGAAGTGTCGCCGTAATGGATGAACCCCGAATACTGGACGGTATAAACAGCCCCGCCGATTT
The DNA here is from genome assembly GCA_030649165.1 of Armatimonadota bacterium. Classification (GTDB taxonomy): domain Bacteria; phylum Armatimonadota; class UBA5829; order UBA5829; family JAUSEB01; genus JAUSGG01. The sequence continues at coordinate 5,346 of JAUSGG010000170.1, read as the reverse complement.
GAAGACCCTTGCCGCGGCGCAGTTGGATCTGCTCGCGGCGGAAATCCGTGAGCGGATACTGGAGACCGTGGCGCGAACCGGCGGGCATTTGTCCGCCAACCTGGGCGTCGTGGAGCTGACCATAGCGCTGCACCGGGTCTACGACTCTCCCACGGACAAGATCATCTGGGACGTGGGCCACCAGTGCTATGCCCATAAGCTCCTCACAGGCCGCCGCAAGCGTTTTGCATCGCTTAGACAGGAGGGCGGCATCGCCGGCTTCCCGCGGCGAAGCGAGAGCCCCCACGACGCCTTCGGCGCGGGCCACGCGAGCACGGCGATCTCCGCGGCCCTGGGATTTGCCAAGGCCCGCGATCTGCGCGGCGGAAGCGAGCGCATCGTTGCCGTGGTCGGTGACGGCGCAATGACGGGCGGACTGGCCCTCGAGGGTCTCAACAACGCGGGCGAGCTGAAAACGGACATCACTATGGTCCTGAACGACAACGAGATGTCGATCGCCGAGAACGTCGGCGCGCTGGCCGTGCATCTGAGCAAGCTCAGGATGCACCCCCTCTACCGCCGAATGGAAACCAGGGCCAAGACGATGATCGACCGGCTGCCTGTCGGCAGCAAGACTACGGCCCGGACCGCTGAGGGAATCTACCACGGCATAACTCACCTCATGGCCACAAAAAGCGGGGTCATTTTTGAGGAGCTGGGTTTCACCTATCTTGGACCCATAGACGGGCACGACATCAGTCTGCTGATGGAAGTCTTCGAGCACAGCAAGTCGATAGCCGGCCCGGCCCTCATCCACGTGGTTACGACCAAGGGCAAGGGCTACGAGCACGCCGAGAACAACTCCCGGGTTTTCCACGGAATATCCGGTTTCGACGTGACTGACGGGGTGATTGAAAAGGCGACCGGAAACGCCAGTTACACAAGGGCGTTTTCAGAAACTCTCGTGGAACTCGCCGCCGAGGACCCGACCATCCTCGCGATCACCGCGGCGATGCCGGACGGGACCGGATTGGGCCGCTTCGCCGAAGCGTATCCGGAGCGTTATTTCGACGTCGGAATCGCGGAGCCCCATGCCGTGACGTTCGCGGCCGGCCTCGCCGCCGCCGGGTTCAGACCCGTTGTGGCCGTCTATTCCAGTTTCCTGCAGCGGGCCTACGATCAGATCGTCCACGACGTATGCCTGCAGAAGCTGCCGGTGGTCTTCGCGATAGACCGGGCCGGAATCGTCGGAGACGACGGCCCAACGCACCACGGCGTATTCGATCTGTCCTTCCTGAGGCACATCCCCGAGCTTGTTGTTATGGCGCCCAAGGACGCGGACGAGCTACGAGATATGCTCGCCACCGCCCTCAAACACGATGGCCCCGTGGCGATCCGTTATCCTCGCGGGGGGTCCCCCACTCCCTGGACGCGGTCCGAACCGGAGATACTGACCATTGGACGAGCGGAAGTGTTGAGGCGCGGCAGCGATGTAGCGATCGTAGCCCTCGGGTCCGCCGTGCATCCCGCCGTACAGGCGGCCGCTGCCCTTGCGCAAGAGGACATCGATGTCGAAGTGATTAACGCCCGTTTCGCGAAACCCCTGGACGATGAGCCGATTCTCCAAGCCGCCGCGCGCTGCAGGAGCATGGTTGTCGTTGAAGAGAACACGATTGTCGGAGGCTTCGGGAGCGCGGTCCTGGAGCTGCTGGCCGACGTCAAGCTCCAGGGCGTAACTGTCGAGCGGGTCGGACTGCCGGATCGTTTCATTGAGTGCGGCAGCCCCGATTCCGTCAGACAAGCGCTGGGCCTCGACGCAACCCATATCGCCGAGACCGCAAAGGCGCTCCTCATCGCCGGAGAAGCCGCCGTACGGCAACTGTGAGTTCCCGCTTACCCGCTCCCCCAAGTCGGAATCCCGCACTCCGGACACTGAAGCTCGATCAAATGCAGCCAGTCCAGGATTTGCTGGTAGTCCGGGAATTCTCTATCGATCCCAAACTCGGAATGAGCGTACAGTTCCCCGTACCTGTCCAGCACAAACGTCGCCGGCGCCAGTTCCGTGTAACTCTCCGTGACACTGCCGTCGACATCCGACGCCAGCGGAAACGGAAGGCCCAGCTCTTTTGAAAGGCTCTCCAACGTCTCGATGTTGTCTTTCGAGACTACCAGTATCTCCGCGTTGTGGTCTCTATACTCGCTGTAACGCTTCGCCAGGTCCTGCAGAATTCGACGAGACTCGCTGTTCCTTATGTCGGGCAGGAATACGATGACCAGATTCCGCAGCCCTTTGTAGCCCCACGTCATCGCGCGTCTGCCGCCCGTGGCGGGAAGGTCGAACTGCGGCACGAGGGCGTGATCCTTTATCTTGGCTCCCGCGGTGGATTTCATGGACCTCAACCTCCTCGTTAGTCACTATTATGATACCCAGGTGGGGGGAAGGAGTCGGTGGGGTCGAGTTCCAACAACCAACAACTGACAACCCCTCCCCATCTGTGTTTATCTGCGTTCATCGGCGGTTAAAACTCCCCCTCCGCGAGTCGTTTTGCCCTGCGCGGGGAAAACCTGTAATATACAAGGTGAGTTTGGAGGGCGACAATGCAGCGACCGCGGACAAATAGGCGAGAGGCCGACGAATCGTACGTGCACGCGATGGGAAGGGTTCTGCGCAATAGGGACGTTGAGGCCCTGCGCCGGTTCCTTGCGCGCAGCGCGCAGGAAAGAGACGACCCTGGAGAAGCCGCCGAGATTGAGGGGATTCCCCAGGCGGACCTCGAATCCCGCATGCACAAAATGATAATGGCGCGCATGGACCTGCAGGACTTGCACGACGAATCCCGCCAATGGCTCATCGAGCACGGGTTCAAGCCGCTGAGGCGGAGGTGAGCAGCGCTGAGTTCTGAGTCGTTAGGTATGAGTGACCTCCCCCTAACCCCATCCTAAAGGAGGGGGGACGCCGCGGAAATCCCGGTAAAATTACCTGGCCCCTCCTGTCCCGAGGGGGCCGCCGCGGGGGCGAAAAATATATATTTGGAAAACCCGAAAACCTGTTGTAATCGCCCCAGTCCGTCTGCTATAATCGGCTCCGCTGGAGGGTTTTGAGTCGCCCACCAAGCCCCACTGCCAGAGGTATACCTATCCGTGGACCGACAAATGCGTTTAGGAGAAAATGAACAGTTTGCGGTTCTCCAGGAAGCCTGGCAGTTGGCTCTTGAACTCCTCAAGACTCAGATCAACAAGGCCTCTTACGAAACGTGGATCAAACCCATTGTCCCCATCTCTTATGACGGCAAGATGGTCGTTCTTGGCGCGTCCAGCCAGTTCGCCAAGAAATGGCTGGAGACCAAGCACCTCAAGGGCATCAAGTCGATACTCGAATCGCATCTGGAAACCGACCTGGTTGTCAACGTAATCCTCTCGGAGTCGCGGGAGGCCCCGATTCTCGACGACAAGCTGCCGAAGAGTAAGCGGAAATCAGATGAAGAGCTGTTGTCTCTTCCGCTGAACGACCGCTACACCTTCGACACGTTTGTGGTCGGCCCGTGCAACCGGCTGGCGCACGCCAGTTGCTTCGCCGTCGCCGAATCGCCCGGCAAGTCCTACAACCCCGTCTTCCTCTATGGCGGCCCCGGTCTCGGCAAGACGCACCTTTTGCACGCGATCGGGCGCAAGATACAGCAGAACAAACCGAACGCCAGGGTGGTGTACGTATCGGGAGAGACTTTCACCCATCACTACATAACGTCGCTGCGCGAACGCCGGAACTCGGAGTTCCGGCGGAAGTATCGTAACGTCGACGTCTGGCTCGTGGACGACATCCAGTTCATCGCCGGCAAGGAACGCACGGAAGAAGAGTTCTTCCACACTTACAACGCGCTTTACGAGACTCGCAAGCAGATCGTTCTGTCGAGCGATAGACCACCCAAAGACCTTCAACTCGACGAGAGACTGCTGTCGCGCTTCGAGTGCGGACTTGTCGCCGATATTGCGGAGCCCGACCTGGAGACACGGATGGCCATCCTCCAGCAAAAGGCGCTCGATGAAAACATGACCCTTCCCGACGACGTCATCCTGTACATCGCCAAGCTCATTCGCTCCAATATCAGGGCGCTTGAGGGCGCGCTCGTAAAGCTGCACGCTTATGCGTCGCTGATGAAGATGCCCGTCACCTCCGACCTCGCCGCCGATGTGCTCGGACGGTATTTCGGCGAGCCCAAACCCTACGTTCTGGATCCCACTGCCGTTCAGGACGCGGTCTGCCGGCGCTTCTCGGTTTCCCCCGCGGAACTGAACTGCGCCCGCAGAACCAAGGAGCTTGTTCTGCCCCGTCAGGTCGCGATGTTCCTGGCCAGGGAGTTGACCTCCGCCTCGCTCATCGCGATCGGCCGGGCTTTTGGCGGCAGGGACCACTCCACCGTTCTTCACGCCTGCTCAAAGGTGAGGGCGCTGAGGAAGGTAGACGCAGCCCTCGCGGCAACCCTCGACGAGCTGTCCAAAAAGCTCCGCAACGGCGATTGTTCATAACACTGTTAGCGTCCTGCCTATAAGTCTGTGGAAATCATGTGGACTCTTCCTCGCCTGATAATCCTGTGCATGAGATGTGGTAATTAGTTTGTTTACCACCTGCTCGCACTTTCCAAACATGACTTTCTCCACATTTTTTTCTGAGCGTAACCCATCCTGCAATTGCCGGTTTCCCACAGTTTCCACACCCACTACTACCACTACCACCAAAGAAGTATAATATGTAGGATTTGTACTCCGCGCGCCAGACGAGTGTTTCGGGAATCTTGTGGGCTTCGGCTTCAAAGAGGGAGTGTTCAAAAACCGTCATTCCGAGGAGGAACGACGAGGAATCTGCTTTTTCCGAATGCAAGATCGTGCTCAAAAGCAGATTTCTCGCTTCGCTCCTAAGAAAGCGTCCCGTTTCGGGATTTCCGGGTTGGGACCGGAAGCTGTCCGCTATAGCACGCGTATGGCGCCCAACACTCAAATCCCGAAACAACGGGGTGGTTCCTTTCCGAAATAATCCCGATCCATCGGGATCACTTGCTCGAAATGACGTTAGCGGCGGCTTTCGGACTTTTTGAACACTCCCAAGAACAAGCCGAAGCATCAGACCAGAGAACTCCCTCTCCCTGGAAGGGAGAGGGCTGGGGTGAGGGTTGAACGTGACGAAGTTGAATCACAGACCAGTATTTCGGGACTTCAGTCCCCAAACGAACTCACGCCCGGTTGCGGGGAGTAGCAGGTTTACCAGGTATTTCGGGTTTTGAGGGTTGGGCGTTAAACTTATCGGCTTGACGGCACAGCTTCGCAACCCAACCCGGAAAACCCGAAATAGAAGAAGTCCTTTTTATGAGCATA
>JAUSGG010000164.1 GCA_030649165.1 Armatimonadota bacterium | reverse complement strand
CCTCTCTTTGGTTTGTATCAACAAACACCTTACGAGAGAAAAGCGCCCTCCGTCACATAGGATGAATGCCTGACAGACCGAGGCGCAGCACCCTTGCTACACCTCTCAACCAAATTACACACTAAAGAACTACGCTACCTGCGTTTATGCCTTTTCAAGTCGACGCGAAAGCGGTTTGGAGTCCGTACAGCGCCGCCACGCGCTCATGGACCTCCCTCTCCCTCACTTCTGCGGCCGACACCTTTGCCGTCCGGGCGATTCTGCCCTGTGGCGCACCCGGACCCGGAGCATTGTTGGTCAACGTAGGTGCGCCTCTGTTGTGTTTTACAGCATGCTCCACAAACCAACAAGAAGTGTGATAATCGAGCAGCGGTAGGAACTGCACAATACTGGCGGTGCAGAAATGGCAGTAGTTCTATCCCACGAACTCTACTTCCGGTAGACCCTTGAAATGCTGATCGCTGGTCACTACGGTCGCATTGACGGACTGCGCTGTTGCGTAGACTATGGCATCGGCCATTGGGAGTTTGTGGGCGATGCCGATTTCGGCGGCGTTGACGGCGAGTTCGCTCGTGAGAGGAACGACGGTCGTTTTTTGCATGTTGGCAATCGCTTCTACGGCCGGGCGCTCGCCGCTGTCGCGAAGGACCTTCTTGAAGACTTCGCAGATGACTATCGAGGGCGTAGCCAGTTCATCGGGGTTCTCGATGTACCGGGCATAGCGCTCGGCCAGAGGGCCGTCCACGAAATACTCAATCCAACCCACAGAGTCTACAACCCTCAAAACCGATCCTCCTCTTCACGGATGTTGCCGGCCGGCATACCTTTCAGAAAGCCCCTAAGCTCCGAAATGTCTCTGTCAGGCACAAGCTCAATGATGTTGTTGCGAACAACCACAAGCATTTTCTGCCCCTTACGGACGTTCAGCCTCTTTCTGATTTCGAGCGGGATGACGACTTGATACTTGCTGGAAACAGTCACCTGCGTCATATCATCCTCCGTAGAACATAATGGTGATCGATACACAGATTGTATAACATTTGGCCCCCTGTCGTCAACCATCTGATGCGAAAAGGGTGGGGAGGGGATTGAGGCCGGGGCAGGACACTCCTGTGTCCGGCATTGCCCACTGCTTGTCATGATGGGCGGTACGGGGGCTGCGGGAACTGGCTTTGCTTGAGTTCGATAGGTTGGCTGTATTATGCCGTTCCCGCAGGATAGAAGCAAAGGGCAAGCTCCCGCCCGTGGTAGGTATCTGGCTTGCGTCTGCCTATCGTACTGTTGTACAATACTTGAGCCATTTGCAGTACGTAGAGACCCGCACCGTCCCGTTGTGTTGTTGGTCCCGAGGAAAGCGGAGGCCGAGGGGATGACCAATCCCCACATCCGCGTTTATCCGCGGGCATCTGGGTTTATCTGTGTTCCTGCCTGGAATCAAACCCCGGTATTCAGCCTCATTCCAAATGCGAACGCCAGTTCCCACAAATACCATGAAGACTTAAGCTTCCGTTAACAAAGGTACTGATGCCAAAACCCCCTCTGGCTGGGCATGTACATGGAAGAGAAAAAAGGGCCATTCTGGACCCCGTCACGAGGGTGGACGGGCAAAAACGACAGGCGTCGTCGTCGAAATGCCCAATATCAGACGCATGTCAAGCCGGCGACACTCGCGACTGATCCGCGACCGGAAGCCCAGTATTCGAAAACGCAGGTAAAACGGCAGTAAAACGCGCGGAAACGCGCGCAAACATGCGCGGAACTCGCCAGTCTTGAGCTGAAACTGCTGGGAACCTGCGCCATACCGCCCGGAAACCGCTATGAGCAGTGGTTCGTCGCCAGTAGCCGTTCAGCGCCCGGACTCCGGCCACGAACCACGAATCACTAACCACTCTCCCCCCGACCGCAACACAGGAGATCGCGGACGCCGCGTGGTATACATGGGCGTGCAATATCGACGAAAGGGAGTTGGGCATTTGGGGAAGTTGGCTGTTAATGGCGGGGAGAAGACTTGCGACTATCAGTGGCCCGGTTGGCCGGTTTGGGGCGATGAGGAGCGCGAGGGGCTGAACGGCGTTCTGGAGTCCGGTCAGTGGTGGTACGGTGAGAAGGTAAGGGAGTTTGAGGCCAAATTCGCCGAGTTCCAGGGGGCCGCGTTTGGGGTGACGTCTTCCAGCGGAACCACCGCTCTGGAGGTCGCGCTGCTTGCCCTCGGCGTGGGGGCCGGTGACGAGGTGATCGTGCCGCCCTACACTTTCATAGCCACCGCCAGCGCGGCGCTTCGGCTCGATGCGATCCCCGTTTTCGCCGACATCCAGCCGCACACCCTCTGCATCGACCCTGATGACGTAGAGCGGAGGATTACGGACAGGACCAAAGCGATCATCCCCGTGCATCTGGCCGGGTACGTCGCGGATATGGACCGGCTGAACGAAATCGCGGCCCGCCGCGGCTTGTTCGTCGTCGAGGACGCCTGCCATGCCTGGGGCAGCGAGTGGAAGGGCAAGGGAGTCGGCGCGCTGGGGCGCTGCGGGGTCTTCAGCTTCCAGGTCTCAAAGAACATAACGAGCGGCGAGGGCGGCATAATCCTCACCGACGACGAGACCATCGCGGACACGTGTCGCAGTCAGACCAACTGCGGGCGGGCGAAGGACGGGGCCTGGTATAGCCACCTTCTCGCCGGGTCTAATCTGCGAATCACGGAGTTCCAGGCGGCGATCCTGCTCGCGCAACTGACCAGGCTCGAATCGCAGACCCTCAAGCGTCAGGCGAGCGGGGAGATTCTGAACGACGGCCTGCGGAGTATCCCCGGAATAACGGTGATAGAGAACGACCCGCGCATAACCCGCCGCGGCTACCATCTCTATCCCTTCCGGCTCGATACGGCGGGTTTTGGCGTTTCCAAGGAGCGGTTCGTGGAGGCCCTGCAGGCTGAGGGCGTACCAACACTTCAAGGCTATACGACGCCTCTCTATACAAACCCGGTGTTCCGGACGAACACCGAAACGCCGGAGTCGTGCCCTCCATCGTGTCCGTATCATGGAAGGAAAATCGACTACAACTCCGTGCATTGTCCCGTGTGCGAACAGGTCTGCGGCGACACCTGTTGGCTGCCGCAATCGGTCCTCCTGGCCGATGAGCCGGCCATACGATCTATAGTCGATGCCGTGCGCAAGATCGTCGAGAATGTCGAGGAGCTAAGATAAGTGGGCGCGCTGAAGGCATCCGCGGGGGTGGTAGACCTCGCCCCGCGAGCGGGCATGTGGGGTTCGGGTTTCGCGTTGCGGGTCCGGCCTATGATCGGGACGCGCGACCCCATAACGGCGCGGACGCTCTTGCTGGACGACGGCGTTACCCGGCTTGCCGTCGTCTCCTGCGATCTTCTCGGCTTCGCGCCGGCCGCCGTGGCGGATATGCGCCGGAGGATTGCCGAGAACAGCCAAATCCCCGGCGGCAACGTGCTGATCTGCTGCACTCACACCCATTCCGGCCCGACGTCGATGCCGATGCGCGGGCCTCTGGGCCACATCGACTCCGCCTGGCTTTCGGAAGCGCAGTCGAGAATAGTGGATATGGTCAGCAGCCTGCCCGGGCAATTGCAGCCGGCCACGTTTGCCTATGGCAGCGCGATGGTCCGCGGAATAGGACATAACCGGCAGGACGCATCGCACCCTATTGACGAGGAACTGGTCGCCGTTGCCGTTGACTCCGCCTCCGGCGGACCGATTGCCACGCTGCTCAACTACGCAACCCACGCGGTGACTCTTGGGCCTTCAAATCTTCAGTTCTCAGGGGATTTCCCCGGCGCAGCCGCCCGGCGACTTTCGGACCTGCGCGGCGGGACTGGAATCTATATCCAGGGCGCGTGCGGAGATGTGGACCCGGTGGTCTATCGCGATCGCGGATGGGGCGCGGGCACGTTTGAGGACGCCGAACGCATGGGCGCAGACCTGGCGTCGGCTGCCCTGAACGCGTTGGAAGGGAAGTCCGGCACGGCGGACGTGGACCTGCGGGTCTCCAGCGAGATCGTGGACGCGCCTCTGGACCCGCCGCCGCCGCCGGAGGAGTTAGAGCGGATAGTCTCGGATTTGGAGTCCGAGCGGGCGCGATGCGCGGCGGAGGGAAACGCCGCAATGCAGACGGTTATCGCGGCGGAACTGTCGTGGGCGACGGAGTTGAGCAAGGCTATGGCCGCCGGCGATGTGCCTGAATCAGTCCCCGCCGAGGTTTTCGCCGCCGGGATCAACGACCTGCGGCTGGTCGGTCTGCCGTTCGAGACCTACTCGGCAATCGGCCTGGCGATCAAGCACGGGCTCAAACCGCGCAAGACCATCTTCGCCGGCTACGCGAACGGGCTTTACGGCTACTGCCCGACGCGCATAGCGAAAGACCAGGGAGGCTACGGCCCGTACAACTCGTGCCGCTGGTTCCCGCGGCTAACGCCGGTCGGTTATGGGGCTGACGATTTGCTGGTGGAGAAGGCGGTCGCGCTGGCTGGAGGGCTATAAGGTTAAGATGAAGCGACGAGGGCGGATTGAGGTGTTGGCGCGCGATGATCGGACGGGCCGATCTCATGCGGCGATGTTTACCCGCCCTATCAGAAGCCCATCATCGGCTGTGACTTTCTGCCCATCCTCGCGGAGAGCCTCAACATGACACTCGATCGCTTCTTTGGTATTGCCCAGAGTTTCTTCGATCGTCTCGCCTTGCGAGAAGCAGCCCGGAAGAGACGGAACCTCGGTCCAATAACCGCCCTCTTCAGCAGGATGAATCAACACTGTGTAATCCATATACTATCTCCCGATCAGCTCCAGGAATTCGTCTACGGTAAATCCGGCTTTCCTGACAGCGGCGTGCAGCAGGCCGACCTTCACTTCGCCATGACGTGGTATTGTGACGATCTGTCCATTGGGCATTTTGAGGTTGACTTGGCTGCCCTTGCCCGGGCGCACAAGGCCACCGCCCTTCTCAAATGCCCTTACTACCTCGTCCACCCTTATACTTCTAGGCAACTCGCCCGGCAACTGCATCCCCCTTGCCCCAAACGGTACCAGCATTATAGCATAACGCCAAAGGAGTATCTCGCACATGCTCAAAACCGCGGTCATACTCACCGTCACAATGGCCTCAGCCCTCTCCTGCGCCGCAGCCGCTGCCCAAATCGACCCTACCAAAGCCGTTCGGGGGATCGTCGAGCGGTGGTTCCCGGAGCATCGCAGCGACTTCGTCTTCGTGCAAATCCCCAATGACCCCGGCGGCGACGTCTTCGAGATCGAGTCGAAGAAAGGCCGCATCTTCATCCGGGGTAACGATGGGGTCGCAATGGCCTCCGGGCTCAACTGGTACCTCAAGTACCACTGTAACGTCAACATCACGTACTTCGCCTGCCAGACGAAGCTGCCTCAGGAGCTTCCGGTAATACCGTCGAAGATCCGACAGGTCAGTCCCTACAAATATCGCTACATCTTCAACTACTGCGCGTTCAGCTATTCGCTCGCCTGGCTGGACTGGCAGCAGTGGGAGCGGCTGATTGATTACATGGCGCTGCACGGCATCAATATGCCTCTCGCGGTCACCGGGCAGGAGGCCGTGTGGCGTGAGGTGTACCGCAAGCTCGCCTTGAAAGATGGGCAGATCGACGAGTTCTTCACCGGCGCCGCGTTCCTGCCGTTCGGCTGGATGGGCTGCCTCGACGGTTGGGGCGGCCCCCTCCCGGAGAGCTGGTACGGTAAGCGCGTGGAACTTCAGAAAAGGATACTGGAACGGGAGAGGTCTTTCGGCATGACACCCGTCCTCCAGGGGTTCACGGGACATGTCCCAAAGGGCATCAAAGAGGTCTTTCCCGAAGCGAAGCTGCACAAGACCTACTGGAATTCGTTCGATCCCACATACTTTCTCGATCCGTTGGACCCGAATTTCCAGAAAATCGGCTCTATGTTCATCGAGGAACAGACCAGGATGTTCGGAACAGACCACTTGTACGCGTCCGATACGTTCATCGAAATGAAGCCCGATAATAACGAGCCGGAGTTTCTGGCGGCCTTTGGCAGGGCGATATACAACGGCATGAGTTCGGCGGATCCCGAAGCGATCTGGGTGTTGCAGGACTGGTTTTTCGCAGCCGATGGAGTTCTCGAATTCAAGTTCTGGAAGCCTGACCAGTCAAGGGCTTTACTCACATCCGTCCCTCAGGGTAGACTCCTGATGCTGGAAATGGGCTGGTTCTGGACGACCACAGAGGCTTTCTATGGGCAGCCCTGGGTTCTCACGTACGTGCACAACTTCGGCGGGGTTGTGTCGCTGCATGGAGCAGTGGACTCCTACGGACCAAACATCTACACTGCGCTCCACCACCCCGAACGCGGAAACCAGCAGGGGATCGGGACGACTGATGAAGGATTCGATTACAACCCACACGTTATAGACTTCATGACCGACTCGATTTGGCGCGCGGAGAAGCCTGACATGGAAAAGTGGTACTCCGACTACCTGCGACGCAGATATGGACAACAGGATTCGGCGATCGATGAGGCATGGAAGATCCTTCGCAAGACGGCTTTCAGCGTTTGGCGCTACGACTCGGCGATCTGCAATTTCTACGGTGGGGACAAAGCGGGGGGACCGGGCTATGACAACAAACAACTTGCCGGCGCCCTTGACCTGTATCTGCAGGCTGCCGATCGGCTCGGAGACACGGACACGTACAGGTTCGATCTGTTGAACATCGAACGGCAAGTCCTGGCCAACCTTGCGGACAATTACTTCAACGAATTCAGAGCCGCGGTCGCCGCCAAAGACATCGGAGCCCTCGATGCGACAAGCGCCAAAATGCTCGGTCTGATAGACGATTTGGACAGACTGACCGGAACCCGGAAGGACTATATGTTCGGTCCGTGGCTGGAAGACGCCATGTCGTGGGGCTCGACGGAATCGGAGAAGCGGTACTACCAGTGGAACGCCAAGAACCTGCTCACCCTCTGGGGACCGCCGCAGACGGGATGCTACCAGTACGCTCAGCGCCAGTGGTCGGGACTGCTGAAAGGCTACTACCGCAAGCGGTGGGAGAAGGGCTTCAAGGCCCACAAGGACGCCATTGAGACAGGCAAGCCTGTTGACGAACAGGCATTTATGAAGGCGTTGCGCGAGTGGGAAGACAAGTGGGGACGCCGGAATACGAAATTCGCGACAAAGCCGAAGGGCGACACCGTCGACGTCGCGCGGGAGTTGTGGGTGAAATACAGGGCGGATGTAGTAGGTAGGAGTTAGAATGGGCAGTGGTGGGTCCACACTTCTTGTTCGTGACAAAGTCCCCGAAACAGCTAACTCATCTAACGTCGCCGATCAGAAGCCAGCACGGAGAGCATTCCAGAGCTTTCGCAAGCACTGAAACTTCAAGGTCCGTAACTGTCCGAGCCCCGTTTTCTATGCGTGACATATCCTGCCACGCAGGATTCCAGCCGCCACTGGTCAGGCGAGCAATCCGAGCGCACAATTCATCTTGCTCCAAACCCAAAACACGGCGGCGATCCCTTACACGCGGCCCCACATCGTTCATTCTTCCATCAGCGGTTCTCAGACGTAGTCCACCACGGGGCATTTTGGCAAGTTCGCATTCTTGAAATGCCTCATTATCTCAGACGCAAAGGTTGCATATATCCGTAAGTACGGATACAATAGCAGTCGGCCATACTGCGACTTGGGAATAAGCCGGGGGGAACAACCCTAACTCAGATGAAGTCCTTAATAAAGGCTGCTTGGTAAAAGTCGGCGGCATTGCCGCGTATGCCGGAGGAGAAATCGTCATGAAGCTGTGCCTTAGAGTAACGCTGTATTTGCTCCTTGCAACGCTGATTTTCGCATCCGCAGCTGGCGCTGCCCCGCCTGTACGGGACGGCGATCCCGGCACAATCGGCGCGTGTCTCGTCCAACCTGATGGAACCTTGGTCGCGTTGCCTTGCGAGCAGGTGATTTGGCGAGGCGTGAGCGGCAAGTCGTTCGCGATCAAGGAGTCGTTCGAGAAATATCCCACTACGCCACGCCTGGTGGTCGTCAGTCGCCGCCCGCTCCCCGTTGAGAAATTCTGGACCGTAGATGTGACCGGCGTCCTCACCACGTTAGAAAGTGTCTCCGACGATGGCCGCGCGACAACACAAAGAGCCCTGATCGTCTCCCCTGAAGACGTCACTGTCTATTGCAGCCCGAATGGCAGACCGTACATGTTCCTGCCGATCAAGGGCTACAGCATGGATTGGCTAAATAAGCGTTCCCTTGCCGAACTATCAGGCGCGACCGTTGAGGCGGCAAGCGTGTCGATTATGGACGAAGGCGGCTTGCCCCCGATGCCGGATTCTCCAGACTCGCCAACTCCACCTCCGGCAGCCGGTTCACGAGACAATCTTAAGTGGTTGCCCGACGGCGCTCCGGTGAGCATAAACGGCGCGATAGTTTCGGCCGGCTTCAGTAACTACGGTTTCTTCTATGTCGAGCGAAGCGACAGGATGTTCGGCGTATGGATCAGCACACCTGACTATGTTTACGACGGTAACCTGGTGGACATCACCGGCAAGATGGCCACCAGCAGTGGAGAACGCGCCGTGGTTGCCGATCAGGGCGGCGTCAACGTCATCGACTATAACGCTTACCCAAGACCGATCGAACTTGGCATGGCGCATAAGATCATGGGCGGCGGTCCCGTCGGCTCATATACTCCAAGAGTCGCAAACGGCGACGGAGTGAATAACACCGGGCTGCTCGCAAGGGTGTTCGGCAAGATAAAGTCAGTTGATGAGCAAAACCGCGTTTTCTACATTGACGATGGCTCCGGTGTGACCGCGGACGATGGGCGCGTGGGAGTGAAGATATACGACACGACTTATGACCCTCTGCCCGAAGTGAACACTTGGCAGATCGTCAACGGAGTGTGCGCCGCAGAAATCCCCCTGGGCTCTAACACAAGCATAAGGGTTCTTTGGAAGACAAACCCGGTCACTCCCTCGACCCAACCAGGTTCTGGAACCATCTCCGGCGCTATAACAGCCGCGGGCGCCAACGGCAAGACCGTGAGAGTCTATTGCGCCAGCAAATACACCAAGGCGACATTCTCCGGCGACACCGCGAACTACACCCTGTCCGTTCCCTACGGCGATCATGCCGTGACCGGCACCATCCGAGGCTACAAGACGACAACGCAGCTTGCCACTGTCAACGCGGGGACTCCCAGCGTTACTCGCAACTTCACCCTGCCGACAATTCAAAGGCGAATAGATATTGTCCCGTCGCCATCGAGAGTGCTGCCGGACGGCGCGAGCCAGATGACCATAACCGCGATTGTCCGAGACGAAGAGGGTAGACGTTTCGGAAACGAAGCCATTACTTGGAACGTTGACCTCGGAACGGTAATAGGAGCAGACAGCTCGACCGACGCTGTGGGGGAAGCTCGGCTGGTCTTGCAAGCGCCCAGCGCGCCGGGGACCGCCAACGTGTCCGTAACTGTTGGTGGAATGACAGTTACAGGTTATGCTGAGTTCGCGTCGTCCACTGCTCCCACGGTACGAATTCTTACGCCGACTCTGAACGAGACCGTTTCGGGAGTCATAACCATCAATCTACACGCTTCAGACCCCGGAGGCGCGGATCCCGGAATTCATCAGATCGCTCTCACGGTTGACGGTCAGCCTCTGAGTGCGGTCGGCACAGGAAACCCAAACGTAGCCTGGACCACTTTTGCCCTTCCGAACGGCGCCCATACGATAAGAGCCGCCGCGAGCGATGGGGATCTGGAATATGGATACTCGCCTGCCGTCTCAGTGACCACATTCAATGGGGTCTACAACGTAGCTGTTGATAACGGGATGTTTGACGCAAATGACCCCGATCCCGCAAAAAGGGTCGCTACGATCTCGGCGCACCAAGACCAGTCCACCAACTGGGAGATCGAGATCAAGAAGAATGGCGCATCCTCACCGACAAAGGTTTTTACGGGAACGGGCGCAACTATAAGCGCAACTTGGAATGGCACGGACAGCCAAGGTAATCCTGCACCTCGTGGCCGATACAAATATACCATCCGGGCAGGGCAAGCACAAGGCGGGATGTCCCCTGAGGGTTACGCATTCTCGCTATGGGATTACCTTGTGTTTATGAGAACAGATCCGGACGCGCCGACGGCTCTGCTTGTCGAAGGGAACTATTTCTGGAATAATAACGAATTGTTCGATATCGTGGAGGCTGCTTGCGAAACACGCGGTTTCCAGGTGATAACCATTCCAGAGAAATACGCCACCTGGGACAGGTTCGAGTTGTTCATGAACGTGTACGAGCCTACGGTCCTGTACATGACAACTCATGGTAACTACGAAATCCGTAATGGCATAGATTGTCTGCCACCACGACTACCGCAAGTATCACAGTTCAAATTGAAGGACTCGTGGGTATATGCGTATCGGCCCACTGACAACCAGGGGAATTGGTATCCTGAGTATCCAGAGCCTGGCCAACCAGCCTATGCGAACATTCCAGCCAATCCAGAGAATCAATGGCCTGGGATGGTGTCGCACTACGTTAGCGAATTGGGGCTTATGTACTATTCGCCGCTGAGACTGGTCTGGATGGACTCATGCATGAATGGACGCATCGGTTCCTTGTACGGCGATCTGAGCGATGAGTTTAACCCTTACGCCGTGGACTTATATAGTTGGAACGACTTGGGGAGTGAGTTTGGAATCTACAACAACGCTTGGGAGATAGGCGCAAGTTTCTGTGGCTACTTTGAAATCTCGATGGCGGATGACCGCTACAGAGACTTCCTTGCGCGGGTATTCGGTTCTATGAAAGTCGGATATAATCTTGACCTGGCCATAACTCGCGACGCATGGAATGAAGGGGCAAAACACACTGCGCTTTATCCTGACGGCATTAATATGAACTATGGGGATGAGGCAGGTAACCCATGCAACAATTGGCGGTACAGGATGCCGCCGTACCACAACCTACGCGTTCATGGAAATCCGTGGAGTACTTATCTAAGTCCATAGGAGGCTCGTATGCGCAAAGTGACTCGTGCCTTGTTCTGGGTGGTGATTGCAGTGTTGGTTATCGGAGGCTGTTCCATATCTAACTCCGGTGGATTGCTATCAGGAGTCGGACTAGGAAACGCCAGTTCAGTAAGATTAGTGTTAGTCGGAAACTGTCGTGTCAGGGATAAAGCTATGGTTCGTGATTTGTACGCTGCCGTCGAGCATCCAGGTCGAGATTATGCCAGCAAAATGGCACGGGAGAGGCAGATCGCATTCGTTGGTCATGATGGACGAGTGGCATATTTTGGCTACAGCGTCGCTGGCGACTTGACCGACCATCAGGGGTCCGACAGCCTGATGGGGCTTCTCAGACAGGTTTTCAAAAATCCTGTTTGCCGAAAACCGACTCATATTTCTATCGGTAGTCTGTCTTATGTGCGAGCAAAACTGCCTGGCAAAACAGCAGCGGTCTCGGCCCAATCTAATGGACGCTGGAAATCGGTGCAAATATCTGCGGTAAAGTTACTTCAAGAGTGGAGTCCGAACAACCTGAGCGGCTGCAAAGTTTTCCGGCAGCATGAGATTGACAAGCTGTCAGATAGGTATATCGAAGTCAGGCTGTCTCGTCCAACAAGCTTTGAAACTCTCATTGTTCCAAGAGATTTTGAATGGTGGCCGCCTCCTAAGAGAGTAGAGACCCGCACTAAGTTTGAGAAAGTCAATTGCGAGTCGATACGCTTGCTCAGCATCGAACCGGGAACTATGCGACTGGCATTCGGCCTAACAGGAACAGGAAACTGGATTCTTTCAAATATGGTCGGGACAAAAGAGTTCCTTGGATACGGCCCGCAGGGAATGTCGCAATTTGGGCCTGATTTGTTCGAGGAGCTGGTTTTTCAGATAACGAAGCCGTAGGAGGCTCTTGCAAAATAGGTGATGTATGAGGATTTTAGGCGCCGACCGTCGAATTCCTTTTTGGCAACAAAATGACTTGACGGAGGCGCCTGTGGAGAGAATATCATATCTGCTTGGAAGTGTCCAGCGTTCTTTGTTTCC
>JAUSGG010000163.1 GCA_030649165.1 Armatimonadota bacterium | reverse complement strand
CCTCTCTTTGGTTTGTATCAACAAACACCTTACGAGAGAAAAGCGCCCTCCGTCACATAGGATGAATGCCTGACAGACCGAGGCGCAGCACCCTTGCTACACCTCTCAACCAAATTACACACTAAAGAACTACGCTACCTGGGAACGGGCGCATCCCATACTCAAGGTGGCTAAGACAATCCGGATTTAACCACGAAAACACGAAACTCAGGAAAGCACGAAACGGGTGTGGAAGGCGGAGCTAAAGCGACCGCCACCGGGCTGCAAAGCCAAGCAGTTCCAGCGCCACACTCAGTATTCCAGCTTGGGTCAATCGCCCAAATCTTTCGTGTTTTCGTCCTTTTGTGCTTCCGTGATCAACTCCCCATGTACTGGGATGCAGGCCCGCCCGACGTTTACGCGACTGGACCGGTGGGTAACAGTTGAACGGCATACCCGGCCAATTAAATGAATATCGACAGTCTTATGTTCGGTTTCAGAGAGGGGGGATGGTCTGTCCCATAAACCCGTGAGATAACTTCGTTCAGCGCTTCACCCTGCCCGAGCGTTCGACGACACTATTGTTTCGCCATTTCAAGCGGATTCCCACGCGCGGGAGTCCTGTTAGTCAACACAAGGAGGTTTAGAGGAAATGCGCGCAATGACACTAATATTCGTCTTGGCGCTCGCCGCAATGCTTGCAATGCCGGTATTTGCCGAGGGTTACGGGTCGAGCAGCCCGGCTGAGGGCGCAATGGAATCGGCGACACCGGCACCCACGGCAGCGGCGGCCCCGGCGTGTCCGCCCGGACAAACGCCGGCGGCTGCGGTAACAACTACTACAACTACCACGATGACCTCGGTTGAGTATGATCCGCTCGTTACTGCTACGATTGTGCGGACCTATGCTCTGGACCCGGCCACCGTCTCACAACTCCAGGCCAGGGGCTACACCAACACCGATCTGGCCGTGCTCGGAAACCTCTCCGTTCGCACCGGTAAGCCGGTGTCGGAGTTGGTCGCGCTTCGCGATCGGGGTATGAGCTGGTCCGACATCGCGTCCCGGTACAATATTGCCAGGGCGGACCTGATGATGCCGATGGTGGCAATGATGGCCCCTGAAGTGGACGCCTATAGCCGCCAGTTCGCGAGGCAGTATTTCGGACTGTCCGATACGGAGATCACGGCCCTTAGAGCGCAGGGAATGGGCTGGGGCGAGGTCTTCATGACCGCAAACCTGGCGCTGCGGACGAATCAGTCCGTCAGCCAGATCGCGTCTTTGCGCAGCCAGGGCTTCACCTGGACGGAGATCGGAAGCAGGTACAATGTCACTGTAGCTGACATATCAATGCCGTTCGTACCGCCCGGGAGGGTCGCGGGGGTAACGGTCGAGGTCAGCCCGGTGAGTAGGCCGCTTCCGATAGTCAACAGGAACGGACAGATAGTCCTGACCGAGCAGGACGCGAGGTTCTTCGAGAAGTCGGGCTATACGTGGCGAGACATCGCCATCGCGGCCAATATCTCCAAACGCACTGGGACCCCCGTACACGACTTGCTCAGGATGCGTGACAACGGCAGGACCTGGTCGCAAATCTCAAGAGATATGGGACTGAACGCGGATGATATGATGGATGTGAGCGACTATCCTTTCCGCGGCGCACGATGAGGCGTTAGATAATCGATCGACGCATGAGAGGGTAATGTAAACCACCCACGCGTCGCGTAGTCAACCCAGCGGGCGTCCCGACTCTCGGGACGCCCGCGCTCATGACTTATCACTCAGAACTCAGGACTCTCCACTGGGTCACCATCTCCACGCTCCACGCATACACCAGGCAGGTGGCCGCCGCGACAACTCCCGAATCATTGAAGATGAGCGCCGCAAACGCGCCCGCGGCGATGACCTTCACTGCTTGGCGCGACCATTCAGGGCGCTCGATTGCCCCTCCGGTCGCCCTCAGGTAGATCAACGCTCCGGCGCAAGCGAGCAGCAGCTTGGTCCACAAGCTGGACTGCAGCAGCTTCAGGTTCATGCCGACCTTGCGGGCGACTATCAGCCCAAACTCCGCCGCGCGTCCTCCGCTGAGCATTTGGAACGCCCGCGTCTGGTGCGATTCGCCCCCCGTTCCCCGGAGCCGGTCGAGAGCTAGGAAAAGCGCGAAAACGGCGATTGGGACGGCAGCCGCCACAAGCCATCTTTTTGCATTCATCTTCCCGTCCGCGAGTACGGCGAGCGCGGCCCCCGCCGTCGCCAGCCCCGCCAGCGCGCCTCCGGTGTTGGCTCCGAAGCCCGGCGCCCCGATCAGCACAGCCAGGGCCCCGAAACAGGCAAGGCAAAGAGCGGTTCGCAGCCGGCGCCCGAAGCGCACGGACCCGACCGCCGGTCCCAACACTCCGAACACGACCACCGCGCCGGCTCCGATGAGGCTTCCCATCATCTCGTTGCCGAGTCCGTAGAAGCGGGCCGCCTCGGCTATCGAGTAGCTGAAAGGCGAATCCGTCAGCCAGGCGCCGCCGCGGGTAAGATCGAACACAACTGCGCCGCATAGAATTGCCGATAGCGACAGCAGCGCGCGCACTGCCCTCATGCGCAGAAGTGCAAGGAGAAGGAAGACCACCACGACCGCGCCCGCGAGTATCGCGCCGCTTGTCGTCGCGTCGTAGGACCCCGCCGCGGGAAGCAAGACCATCAACGGCGCCGCGAGCGCCGGGAGAAGCGCGAGTCGGCCGGCAATTGCGCCGCGCTTCCGCAAAATGGTTCCTAAGATGACGGCCACTGTCAGGATGATTGCTGCCAAACGCATCAGCGCCAGCCTGTCGTTTTGCAGCGAAAGACGACTGTCGAGCGCCGGAAGAAGGGCCGCGGGGTCGGAGCGAGGAGCGCAAGTCAGCGGGCGCCCAACTGCCGACGCCGGGACCGGGAGGCGGAAGTATTCCAGTATGTCCGGCGCCAGATCGGTGTTCGTGATGAGCCCGGGTCGCCGGGTCGAGCCGCTTACCAGCAAACCGTGCGCGATTCCCTCTCCCGCCATCACGACCGGTGCCAGTTTTCGCTTCTCGTAGGGCTTCCACCGCGAAGGTCCCGGTGAAAGGAAGATGATTCGAGACGAGCGGAGGTCGAGCCGGCGCAAGAGCTCTCCGATTACGCGATCTACGCGCAGCATCGCCGACCGGCGCATCTCTCTGGCCCGCGCTTCGGTGCAATTGTCGGCGTACCAGTCGGCGCGTGCAAAGTCGCCCGTATCTACGATTATCAAGTTCGCGCGCGGGGCCACGCGGTCGAATGCTCTTAGCAGCGCCTTCACGCTGGTCTCAACTCCATAAGGCGAAGCCGGACTGCGCCGGACCAATCCGCGCCCGACATCGCCCGTATCCACGATTCCGGCGGAGTCCATGCAGATAGCCGCCGCTTCCCTGTGCGGCGCGCGGAAAGCGTCGCTGTTGCCGACACAGGCCGTAACCAGTCCTGCCCGCCGCAGGCTGTCGCCGAGCAAGCCAATGCGGATGCTATACGGAAGAGGCGCATTGTTGGATTTGATCCCGTCCGTCCCGGTCATTACGACTGACCCGTCAGGTGGCCGTCGCAGGGTCAATCCGCGGTACAATACGCGGGCCCGGACGTCATCGACAATCTCATCGCTGTTGAACGCCGCTCTCGTCTCCACTCCTCCGATCGCGCGCGCCCCGGCCCCGAGTGTGAGGCAGGCGGCTTCTGACCCCGTCTCGGATCTTTCCGGCTTTCCGGGGTCGCCGGCGGTCCGGGTCGTCATCACGGCTCCGGCGCCCATATTGAACAACCGGCGGAAACTCGGCAGATCGTTGGACGTGATGTCTTCCAGCATCGCGCCGTGAGCCACGACGATCACAATCTTGCGCGCGCCGCCGGGCGTGGCCGCGCGCGCCGGCGAGACCGACAAAGCCGCCGTCGTCAGCAGAGCGAACGCCGCTACGCTTCTATACATTGCAGGTACACGTCCTCAGTTGCCGCAATCATCTTCTCTACAGTCATCTCTTTCCGAACAAATCGTATGCCGGCGTCGCCGAGCGACCTCGCCAGCTCCGGGTCGCTGAGGACTCGCGCCAGGCCCTCAGCCAGCGCGCCGGGGTCTTCGGGCGCTGCCAACAGCCCGGTGACTCCATCGCGAATCGTTTCGACGAGCCCGCCGACCGCCGTCGCCACTACAGGTTTTCCGGCCGCCATCGCCTCCAGCGCGACCAGCCCCTGGCCCTCCTGGACCGAGGGGACAGCCACTGCGTCGGCGACCGCGAGCAATTCCGGGATGTCGTCTCGATGGCCGAGGAACACGACTCCGTCCGAACCGTTCAACCGGCGGTCCAGTTCCCTCAGAGACTCCATCTCGGGGCCGTCACCGGCGACCACGATCTCGCAGCGACCTATGGCCTTTCTGAGCGCGGAGACCGCTTCCACGAGATACCGGACGCCCTTCACCGGCGTCAGCCGCGCCACGCACAACACGATCTTCGAGTCCGCCGGAACGTCCAGCTCAGCCAGTTTGGCCGAACGGTCGAAGTCCGCCGGGAGTTCCCCCGCGTCCACCCCGTTGGCGATAACGGTGATCTTTGCCGCCGGAACGCCGATTGTTTGCAGACTCTTCTTGACTCCTTCGGAGACAGCGATAATACGCGCGGCGCGGCGCGACGCAATCCGGGCCGCCGCGCGCGTGATCGCCGAAGCCTCGCTCGACAGCGCGTTGTGCGCGGTGTAGACCAGCTTAGAGCCGGATAAGAGAGCAACCGCCGAGGCGTACAGGGCCGCCGCATATCCGTGCGCGTGGATGATCCTGGGCGACGGCGTCCCTCGCGCAAGCTTCAGAATCCGCGGCAGGGCGATGACTGACCGGGGACCCAGCGCGTCGCCGATCTGTGCGTCCACGCAGGTCATGTCCCACAGCCCTTGCTTCAGCGCTGCCGCGGTGAAGTCTTGAGGCGCGACCAGGCTCAAGCGGAACCGTTCGCGGTCCAGCGCGGTCAGTAAATGCAGAACGTGCTTCCGCATACCTCCCGCGGATTCTCGCACTATGTGGATGATCTGTACGGGTGGTGTCATCGGCGTCGGCTATCGCATTCTATCATGGGGGAGTCGAGGGAGTCGAGGGAGTCGGACGAGTCCAGGAAGTCGAGGGGTCCGGAATTCCCTCTCCCTATGAGGGAGAGGGTTAGGGTGAGGGTGGAACCTATCATCCAGCCACCCTTTCCGGACCAACCGTCAACCGTCAACCGCCAACCCGCTAACCAGCATCTTCGTGGTATAATCGGTGTGCCAGGCATACGAACGGAGTCGTACGAAATGAACAAGAATCATCTACCCGGCGTCGCGCCGGACGACCTCATCAGGCACGATTTCCAAAACCTCGAAGCCAGAGAGACCCTTCGCACGGCGAACTACGTGGAAGAGGTAATCCTGATGCAGTCGGTCGAGGGTCACGCGCACGAGGGCCACGGCCTCTTTTACGGCCGGAAGTTTCCCAACACGACGCAAGACGATATTGCGCGCGCGCTCCGGCGAAATCCGGCGGCGGTGAAGGCGGACCGCCAGACGCTGATCGACGAGATCAAGGCTTTCGTGGAACGCGCGATAGCCGAAAGGGCGTCCGGAGTGGCCCTGAACGGGGAAGGACAGCCGCTGCTCAGGATCGGGACGTTTCGAACGATGACAATAGACCCGGACGGTGTCCTGCGCGGACTGTACCTTGGCGGCCTCCGTGACTGCGCCGAAATCCGCACGATTGCGGAGCGAAAGTACGGCGTGAAGATCGGCTACGGCAAGTCATACCTGGTCGATAAGACGGTAATGCACGACATGGGCCTTTCGGGGGACAAGCTCGCGCGCGAAGGCCACGCTGACGAGATTGAGACGTTCAAGCGGCGCGGCCTGATCGTGGATGGTCCGGCGGAGACCAACGATCACGTGTCTTATATGTACATTCGTCATCGCGTGGGTCCCGGCGCTTCGGACGACGCGGCGATTGTCGCGGGCGGATTGCTCTACGATCTGTCGACCGCGGTCGGGGTCTTCCTCGCGGACGCAATCGACACCCTGGAGAAGTACGTCCCGTGCTATTCCGACCAGGACGAAGGTATAGCCGAGCACATAGAGAAGTCCTGGAGTTCTCTGGACGCCTCGCGCGATGACGCCGTGCGATTGGCGTATCTCGCCGCGGCGCCCGAAGGGGATGACGAAATCCCGGACAGCTCGCTGCGGCACCTTCTGGAGGTGGACCGGCGGCACGACCAATGCGCGATCGAAAGCCATCTCCTCTTCGTCGCCGGGAAACCCTATGCGACTCAGGAGTTGGACCACGGTCAGACGACGAATACGCGGTTTTACGCGTATCTGGAGAACCACATTGCGGAAGCGCAGGGGAGTTGAGTGGAGAGTGTTGAGGGTTGAGGGAGCCGAAATGGTCGAAGCTGAAGGGGGGACCAATGATGAGGAAAGTCTTTCTGCTTGTTGCGGTCGTTTTGCTGTGCTGTATTGCCGCGACAGCCGGGGCTGTTGAGAGAGCTTCCGAGGATGGTGAGAAGAAGCCGGATGAGCGGCTGTTGCAGAAGGTCACGTACGAGGCTGAGCGCAAATGCGTTAAGGTCATTATGGCGGACCTGAGCAAGCTCGCGGGCGTCTCGCTGCGCGCGGGATCGGGCGGCTCCGACTGGCAGTCACGCGACCGTAAGATGACTCTGTTCGTAAAAGACGTGCCGCTCACCAACCTCATGAACTCGATGGCGCGGGTGATGAAGTTCACCTGGAGCAAGAGCAAAGGCGACCCGCCTTCTTACCGCTTCTACATGACTCGAAAGACGCTCCTTGATGCTGAAGAACGTAGACTGAAACAACAGCAGATAATAGACGACAGGCGAGCGCAGGGACGGGATAATCTGATCCGGGCGTTCAAGGATGCGCGCAATCTTTCGGAACAGGATTTGGCCAAGCTCAAGGAGGAGGATCCCGGCCTCTACCTATACGCGTCCACCGGATTTGCTTCGTCGTTCGGAGAGTTCCTCGAACAGGTACCGGAGGCGGCCGAGGCAGTCGCCACCGGCAGGGAACTGACGCTGAAGGCGGCGAATCTCCCGCCGCCCGCTCAACAGACACTGCTGCGAGTGCTGCAGGATACTCAGAACCTCGATTCGGCTATGTCTGGGAGCCAATCACCATCCGACGAAGGGTCACCGAATATCGACCGAGTGTCCATCCACTTGAACCGAGATTCGGGGATGATGGAGTCGATTCCACATCCCCATGCAGCTCTCATCTTCGGCAGTCTGAACATCGAATCGCCGGGACAGAGAGGCGGCAGCCTGCCTTTGCTCGATATACGCAGCAACCTGGCGAAAATGGGTGGAAAGATGCTCGCCAGGAGTCAGGCGGAGAAGCGCCCAATCAACGAGTATCAGAAGGAGATAGAGCCTGAGATTAAAGACGCCATTTCATCGGACACGAAAGAATTGAACTTGGGAGATTCTGTTCTCGATCACCCGGACGATCCGGTCCTGAAGGTGAAGGTCAAGCTGGAGAACTCCGATCGTAGGATGGAGTCCATTCTCAAGAGCCTGGCCAAGTCCACCGATTTCTCGTTCGTTGCGGATGCCTTCGGATCCGCCATGGGGTCGTTCGCGCCGTGGACTCCAGCGACGGGCGATGTGGAGCTTCAGAAGCTGCTCGCGGATATGGCCGAACCCCATCAGTTGAACTGGGAACGGCGCGGAACCGTGCTGGAGTTTCGCAGCAGGTACTGGTTCGTCCAGATCGCCGCGATGGTTTCAGAGGACCTCCTGGATAAATGGCGGCAAACCCTGAAGAAGACCGGCACGCTCGAATTAGCCGACCTGGCGGATATGGCGCGGCTTACGCCCATGCAGTTACAGAGCAATGTTATGGGCGACGAGGTACTATCGGGAGCTTTCTACCAGATTATCTCAAACCTCGATCTGCTGAAAACCTTGTCCTCTCTGAACAAGACCCAATGGAAGGCTATGTTCACCGAAGCCGGCCTCGACCTCAGTTTGTTGAACGACGAGCAGTGGAAGCTGATGCAGAAGGTCATCAGCGCAAAGAACGGCGATTTGCTCAGCAACTCTGATGCCAGGCTTACCTTCACCGCCAAGCGGGATCAAAGGGACAAGAGGCTGTTCTATTCATTCTCCATCACCTCGTCCGAGGTTCCAGATCCGATCAGATGGAGCCTCGACATACCCACATACGTCGAGCCGCCCAAGGAAGAAGCGGTCCCGGAGAGGCCGCCCGTTGAGCGATGAGCGATGAGTGGGGACTGAGGACTGAGGACGGTGAACCTTCCCCCTAACCCCTCCGAAGCCGAGGGGGGAACCAACTGGCTCCCTCCCCGTTTCGGGGAGGGCTGGGGTGGGGTTTCGAAGGCAGCAGAGTCGGCTCGATGGTAGTGTCCAAAGGTTTGATCTCCCCCTAACCCCTCCGAAGCGGAGGGGGGATTTGGTCGGCAGCGTCGCCGGCGCTCTGCTGCCGAAGTATTGGAAAAGGCCGTTTACGTTTCGCGCACTTGCAGAGTCTAACCCCATGAAAACCCAAATCCAACTGGAGCAGCCGCTGTTGACAGTGTCGGACGGGGAGTTGGTGTCGCAGGCCCAGCGGGGCAGCCTGACGGCGTTCGATGAGCTTGTCGCAAGACACCAGGAACGCATTTTTGCGCTCGCCTATCGCGTATTGTGGAACCGGGAAGACGCAGCCGATATCCAGCAGGAAACGTTCGTGCGAGCGTGGACGCGAATGAAGAGCTTTCGCGGGCATGCGGCCTTTACGACGTGGCTGCACAGGATAGCGCTCAACCTTTGTCTGACCAAGAAGCGGAGAAGAGACTGGCTGGAGCCGCCCGCGACGCTGGATGAGGAGGTCGGCTGCCGCGGCGGGTCGTTCGGGACGATTTGCGCTGAAAAGCTCGATACAGCCATTGCCGTTCGTGAAGCCGTTGCCGCGCTCCCGGCGCGCCAGCGGGCGCTGATTGTTCTAAAGGAAATCGAGGGGCGGAGCTGTGAGGAGATTGCGGAGATCGTTGGAGGCTCCGCCGCAAGCGTCCGGACCCGTCTGAGCAGGGCGAGGACGGCGTTGAGGGAGAAGATGAGGCCGTATCTCGAGGAGGAACTATGAGACGCCAATGCCTCCGCATTGAAGATGTCATTTGGGATTGTGCGGCAAACCGAACGGGCCTGCCCGCCGACGCGCGGAGACATCTCGATACTTGCCAAAGCTGCGCGCGGGCTTTCAGGGACGCGAGACAGCTCTGTCCGGCGCTGCAAATTGCGGACCGGGTTCCCGCCGCGCCCGACTGCCGGACAGGTGTCATGGCTCAGGTCACCGGGGCCGGCGCGAGACCCAGATGGTCTTACGCATGGGCCGCCGCGGTGGTGATTGTGGCGCTGGTTGTGTTGGGGGTGGTGAGGTCGATTCCTCGACCCTCTACTCCGCCTGTTGTTGTAAAGAAGCCGGCTCCCGTGGCGCCAAAGGTGGAAAGGCGGATTGTCGTGAATCCACCTGTAGTCCGCCGGAGTCCGGAACCCATGCCTGTTGTCAGAGCGCCGAAGAAGGCGGCGGTCAGGCCGGTCCGAACGGCGCTCAAGAGGCCAAGACCCATTCAGCGGTTCGTGGTGAAGCCGCGTGAACAGTCGAGACCGGCGCCGCGCGAAGTCGCTGCTTTGCCAATCGAGTCTTCCAGACCGGTCTCGGTTGTCGTCGTGTCCTGGGAGCCCACGGCGGGCGACGACTCCTACGGATATGTTCGAGAGGATCCCGAAACGGGGGTGACGACGACCTGTCAAGTGACAAGGTCGGGCAACAACGTGAACGTGCGCATGGAATCGACCCCCCGGTAAATCAGTATAACCAATGGAGGAATAGACAATGAGACGAATCTCAGCGCTCGGACTGCTGTTAGCCGTGACGGCTATATTTCTTCCTGCGGCCTACGGCCAGCAGGCGAACACGACGGATCACATCGACCCGTGGTTCAAACCCACAACGATTACGTTCAAGGATACGCCTTTGCCGCAGGCCATCGAGCAACTCACCAAAGGTCTGGGTGTGGATTACAATTTCACGCGGATCGCGAAGGATCCGGCCGAGTTGAAAGTTACCGCCGTCTTCCGCAACGTGCCTCTTGAATCGGCCCTTAAGCAGACGATAACGTCCGCGGGCCTCAACTATATGAGAGGCGGGGATCAGCTCACCATATACGACCCGGCGTGGGACGGTAACAGCGCCTACGGCGGCTACCGACCCTCCAATGCAAGTGACTATTGGAATCAGTTTGTCCAGGCCGATTTCCGGGATGTCCGATTTGCCGATGCAGTAAAGAAGATTCTCGAGGGCACGCCTGCAACCTACACAATTCCTCCTGATCTGGAGGGCCAGAAAGTGAACTTGAATTACGGGGGCAACACATTCCGGCGGCAGGCCCTCGGCTATCTTGGCCAGGGGGCCAATATTGGCTACAAGACTGAAGGGGACAAGATCACGTTTTATCCCGGCTACCCCGGTATGGGTGTCTACAAGAAAGATGGCCGTGACACGGTGAATCTGTCTTTTGCGGACACTGCTTTCGCGAAAGCGATAGAGCAGCTATTTCGCGGCACAAAGACCACCTACCGAGTCAGGCCCGGCCTCGAAGACGTGAAGGTCAATGCGAAGCTCGGCGAGATGCCGCTCGACGAAGCCCTGAAACAAGTGATGGACGCAGCCGGCGCGACCTACAAGAAAGAGGGCGAGGCCTATGTCTTCAGTCCGGCTGTCGGGCGCCCCGCGCCTACCAAGCCGGGCGCTGCGTCCAAGTCGCCTGAGGCGCAGTCTCAAACGATTGCTCCTGCTTATGTCGGGGACGTGAAGACCGGGACGGGTAAAGTCGTGGTCTCCCCAAGGTCGCAGACGGTTTTTGCGGGAACATTTGACGCCGACAGTTGGGGGCCTGACGAGGATGGCCTTCATTCTGCGCATCCCAGTTACAAGACTTACGAAACCATAACGCTGAAGTACGTGGACGCCTCGGCTGTCATACCCCTGGCCTCGCTTGAGCCGAACCTGCTTGTGGCAAAGACCGGCATGAAGTTCGTCACGGTGCACGGCAAGCCCGCCGCGATTAAGAGGTTCAAAGAGACCATCAGTCTTGTGGACCGGCCTGAATCGATGCCGAGGGCGGTGCGGGTGACTGTTACGGGGCGGGTGACAACTACCGGCCCACGCCTGACGGGACAGCAGGAACCGGCCGTCTACTCCCTTGTTACTGAGAGCGTGACCGCCGAAGGAATGCGAGCTTCATCTCAGGCCACCGCGCAGGGACTGGTTGCGGACGGCAACAGTCTGTCGGTGAATGTTATCCCAACGATCGTCGACGCTAGACCGGAGGATAACACGCCGACGACTATAAGCCTGTTTGGGAACGGCGTGATGACGGGGCGGTGGCCGGTATTCAGCAGGACCTTCGATATTCTAGCATCCGTAGAGCCGAAGAAGGAGGCCACGATTGCGTCAGGAAGTATGGACATCGCGGGGGGAGCCGTGTCGTTTACGGTAACCGCTGTAGCCGACATAGAGCCGGGCAGGGTGCGACTGCCGTCAAATGATCCCGCCGCGGGGAATGTCCAATGGATTTGGGATTCGAGAGGAAACGTGTATCAGAACAACTTGCCGCGGACGCAGCTAGACCCTGGCGGAGAGGCTCTAATGCAGCAGTTCCTCAAGTCCGGCCAGACCCAAACCGCTCCGCAGGCAGATCCGAAGAAGCAAACTCCTCCCGCGCAGCAGAAGGCAAATCCCTAGTTGTGAGTTCTGAGTGCTGAGGACTGAGTGGACCCCGTCTGGGTGGCGATTTCTGATCGCCACTCGAAAGCCAGAGTCGGATTTCCCAATCCGACACACCCCTATCCTGCGGGAACGGTCTTGTGCGAATAGATCATCGAATACTGTCGAAGTCAGTTCCCGCACGCGCCCACACCGTTTCTATCCCCCTGGCCGGCGCGAAGCGCTATGGATGACTCATACTTCGTGCCTCACACCTCATCCCTCATCCCTGAATTTCGTTGACCGCCCCAACCTCAGCGGCGTAAAATATGCCGTGAGTATTCCGCGGGAATGGTCTGTCTTGACCATACTCACGGCTGACGAACGAGTCAGTTCCCGCGGACAGGGCAAGGAGGACAGATGGGCATAGAGTCGATGCGCGCGCTGGCGGAGATGGCAAAGCCGAGGGTGATTCCGCCGCTGGATGATAGTTTCCGTTCCGCCGCTTTAGCCAACAGGGCATTTCGTCGCGCGGTGGAGGAGTCCGGTAATGCGGTCCCGTTCGTGATAGGTCTGGAACGCGGGGACGGGACGAGGTCTCGCTATGATACGAAGCTTTTCGCCGGCGACCATCCGATGGCGAGCCTGAACCTGCCATACGCGGAGCGACTCGTCAAGTTCCTGCTTTGGCAAAAGGGGGCTTGGAGGGTTACCGTCGGCGGGCCTTCTGAGATTGGCGGGGAGATCGAGGCCGTCTATTCGCCAAACGGCGCGCGGTCCTTCGACTGGGAGTTCATGGGCAACGCCACGTATGAGCGGCCATTCGAGGTTGACGTGACCGACGCCGATTCGGTTCCGGCGGCCAGAGAGGTGTCGGTTCCGCTGGGCAGGCATCTGGAAGGGTGCCGGATCGGGTTCGACTTGGGCGCCAGCGACCGGAAAGTCGCCGCGGTGATCGACGGCGATTCGATTTTCACCCAGGAAGTGGTCTGGGACCCGAGAAACCAGACCGACCCCCAGTACCACTACGAGCAGATTATGGACGGCCTTCGCCGCGCTGCCGCGAGCATGCCGCGGGTTGACGCGATCGGCGGAAGCTCCGCCGGGGTCATCATCAACAGCCGGCCAATGGTGGCTTCGCTGTTTCGCGGCGTTCCGCGCCCGCTGTTCGAGACTGGCGTTAAGAGCATCTTTCTCAGAATGAGGAAAGAGTGGGGGGTTCCCTTCGAGGTCGCCAACGACGGCGATGTTACGGCATTAGCCGGGGCGATGTCGCTTAACGACTGCTGCGTGCTCGGTGTGGCGATGGGCTCCAGCGAGGCGGCGGGTTACGTGAACGAGGACGGCAACATCACGGGCTGGCTGAACGAGCTTGCATTTGCGCCGATCGACTATAACCCTGACGCTCCCGCGGACGAATGGTCGGGCGATACCGGCTGCGGCGTGCAATACCTGACGCAGCAGGCGGTGTTCAGGCTGGCAGCCGCAATAGGGATCGAACTCGACCAATCGGCAACGCCCGCGGCACAGCTCGAGTACGTCCAGGGTCTTCTGCGCTCGGGCGACGAACGGGCGCGGCGGATATGGGAAACGATCGGCTGCTACACCGGCTACACCATAGCGCACTATGCGGAGTTCTACACGATCAAGCACATGCTGATACTCGGACGGGTGACATCAGGCGAGGGCGGACCGATCATCCTTTCTCAGGCGAAACGCGTAATCCAAGAGGAGTTCCCCGATCTGCTCTCGACCATCGAGCTACACCTTCCCGACGAGGAGACCAGGCGCGTCGGCCAAGCTGTGGCCGCCGCGAGCTTGCCTGCGATTCAGACTTGAAACCACAGATGAACACAGATAAACACGGATGGGGATTGGATGAAGGGTGATGGGTGATGGGGCGCTGTCCAGACCGCCGACTCCTTCGACTCCTTCGACTCATCCGACTCTAACCACAGATGACGCGGGCTGAGACCCTAACAACCAACGAACGGAGCGAAAACAATGAACCTTAACAACCCGGGAGCGGAGATGTTCGTCCCGGACAATAGCCCTGCTGATGCAGCCGTGGCGAAAACGACCCACATGTGTGTGTCGGCGCACCAGGACGACATAGAGATCATGGCCTTTCACGGCATACTCAGCGCTTTTGGCCGGGCGGACAACTGGTTTACCGGTGTGGTCGTCACCAACGGCGCCGGAAGTCCCAGGGACGATCTCTACGCCGATTATACCGATGAGCAGATGCAGGTAGTCCGCCGAGCGGAGCAGAAGAAAGCCGCCGTCGTCGGGGAATACGGCGCCCAGTTCCTCCTGGACTACACCAGCTCCGCGGTAAAAGACCCGGGCAGTAACGATTTGGTTGAGGACCTGAAAGCCATACTGACCGCCGCAAAGCCCAGAGTGGTATACACCCATAACCTTGCCGATAAGCACGACACGCACGTGGTCTGTGCCCTGCGCTTGGTCCGGGCGATCAGAGAGCTTCCCGAGAGAGATCGGCCCGATGCCCTCTACGGCTGCGAAGTCTGGCGCGACCTTGACTGGATGACCGACGAGGACAAGATCCCCTTCGACGTTGCCGCCCACGAGAACCTGGCTGCCGCGCTCCTGGGAATATTCGACTCGCAGATATGCGGCGGCAAAAGGTACGACCTTGCGACTATCGGCCGTCGCCGCGCCCACGCGACGTATTATGCGTCGCACGGCACGGATGAAACCACTTCGCTGAGCTTCGCGATGGACATGACCCCGCTGATTCATGACCCCGCCCTCGATCCGGCTGAGTTCGCGCTGGCGCACATCCGCCGGTTTCAGGACGAGGTGTCAACCAGGCTGGCAAAGCTGGGATAGTCCGGGTCAGCAGGCATCGTGCAAGGTTCAATCACCAAGCAAGACCTCACCCCGGCCCTTTCCTCCTCCTTCGAAAATAGCCGGCTACGGCTGTTTTCCTCTATAGTGATGTCCCGAAGGGACATGCATGATTCCTAATAGGAGAGGGAGTTCCCCCTCCTCCTAGGAGGGGGTTAAGGGGGAGGTCGATGCTTAGGCTTGTTCTTTGAAGCCGAAGCCTACCCATGCCCGCTATCCCGCGGGAACGGTCTCCACTGTCACACCTATCGTGTTCAGAAAGGCCGGTTCCCGCGGCGTCGCTGCCGGTGATGGGAACAACTCTCGATCTTTCGGTAGCAGAGCGGCAGCGTCGCTGCCGAAGGAGGCGAATGGCTATCCCGCGGGAACGGCCTCCACAGTCATACCTATCGCGTTCAGAAAAGTCAGTTCCCGCGCCGCCGCCGCCGCTGCTGCTGCCGAAACCGGGAAAAGGCCTCAGAAATTCAAGTCCAACTGAAGCGTCCACTTCATCTTGCCGTTTATCCCCTTGTCGTTGAACCAGACCGGCCCGACCAGCAGAGACGTGTTCTTGTTGAAGTAATAGTAAAGGCCGGCGCCGCCCCCACCGATTGCGTTGTCCCCGCTGGCGTAATCGGCGGCGAAAATGACCTTGTCAGGGATGATGGTCCGGTCATAGGCCACCATGAAACCGCTGTTTTCCTTTTCGCCGGAACTGGACCTGAGCCGGCTGCTGCTCCCCACGTAATAGGCGGCGCTGAGCCGCCCCTGGCCGTTCGGCAGACTCTTGCCAACAATCACGTCCACTATATTCTGCTCCAGACTGCCGAAGTTGAAGAAGCCGACTTGAACCGCCGGGGCGCTGGTCGAAAGCGTGTTCTCCGGAAAGCCGACCTTGGCGTTCAAACACCACGGTTCGGAGGTCGGAGCAAGGTAGTCGAAGCCGAACTCCGCGGCCAGTTTTGGGCCGATCTTTGCTCCCCAGGTAAGTCCGTAGTCGGTGGGGAAATCCTCGCCGTCGGTGTCGCCTATGGTCGAATACGTGTCATAGGTGATGTGAGTCAAGCCGGCGGGCTGGATGTCCAACGTGCAGGGCGTCCAGTAAGTAGTGGATGGCGTGGTCGCCGCCGGGTTTGCAGTCGCGCAGAATAGAACGGCGACACCCAGCATAAGAGCGAAAACTTTCATGTTGTCCTCCTGTCCTCTTGATAGGACAATCGTAACAGGAGGATGTTTCGGGCAGATTTCGCCGATGTTAACAATGCGTTAGGTTGGCCCCGGCTAGCCCGCATTATTCACGAATACCGCGTTGTACAGCCCCTCGATACGGTCCCAGAGGACCTACTCGGGGACACGGACTTGTTGTTTTCGTGCCGGAAAAGTATACCTCCGCGTTCCCGAGTAGCCGCTCCGGCGGCGTAT
>JAUSGG010000157.1 GCA_030649165.1 Armatimonadota bacterium | reverse complement strand
GTCGATACGGTCCCCGTTCCGGGGACACCCATGACCACTCTAAAATGCTGAAAAAAGCGCCAAGAGCGCCTTGACAACATTAGAGTAGGATGACGTGATCGCGGAGTGTAGGCAAAACACGCACATGCTGAATAATCCGGGATAGCGGACAACTTCGGGTCCCAACCCGGAAATCCCGAAACGGGGCGCTTCCTTAGGAGCGGAGAGCCAGCGTAGTCGAGAAATCTGCTTCTGTAAAGTGGCCGGAAAAAGCAGATTCCTCGTTCCTCGGAATGACGTTGCCCGGCAGGCGCTCACCATTCCTGAACTGTTGCGTCAAGAGATTCCGCAGACGAGTCGAGGGAGTCGGACGGGTCCACGCTAACCAACGACCAACAACCTCCGATCCTTCGGCAGCGACGCTGCCGCTCTGCTGCCGAAGGATCGGTCGGTCCCTTTGCGAAATGACCCCGCTTGCGCAGTCGGATGCTCGGAATAACGGTCTTCCAGGCGTTGCTTGCGCATAGTCGGGGCTAACTCCAACACTGTTCACTTAACGTGGCGCATCCGCCAAGTCCCCCTCTCCCCCTGGGCGGGAGAGGGTTGGGGTGAGGGGGGATCCGCTTAAGTGAACCGTATTGAGGCTAACTCCTAACTCCTAACCTCCAAGCAGGACTCCCGCCTGCCCGGCTCGAAGTGTTCCCCTGGTACCGACTCAGCAATTGGGGCGGGCAAATCGGGATTTGAAAGAGAGAGCGCAATGAGCAAAGTCATTCGAGTCACCGTCTGGAACGAGAACCGGCACGAGAAGAACCCGAATATGCCTACAGGGCAGATATATCCGGAAGGCATGCACGGGGCCATCGCGAACTACCTGAACACGCTGGAAGGCGTCAAAGCGGGAACCGCCACGCTTGACGAGCCCGAGCATGGCCTGACCGACGACGTCCTGGCAAACACGGATGTCCTTACCTGGTGGGGACACGGAGCGCACCACGAGGTCCAGGACGAGATAGTGGACAAGGTCTGGCGGAAAGTCGTCTTCGACGGAATGGGACTGATAGTCCTGCACTCCGGCCACTTCTCGAAGATATTCAGAAGGCTGATGGGCACGAGCTGCGACCTCAAGTGGCGCGAGGCCAACGAAAAGGAGCGGATTTGGATTCTGGAGCCCGGCCATCCGATAGCCGATGGTCTACCGGAGCAGTTCGAGCTGGAGCACGAGGAGATGTACGGCGAACGGTTCGACATCCCCGCCCCGGATGACCTGGTCATGGTCAGTTGGTTCAAAGGCGGAGAAGTTTTCCGGACCGGCTGCTGTTTCCATCGCGGCAGAGGCAAGATATTCTACTTCCGCCCAGGCCACGAGACACATCCGACCTATCACGATCCCAACGTCCTGAAGGTCATCGGCAACGCGGTCAAATGGACCAAGCCGAGCGAAGGCTACGCGGTGGGGTATGGGAATAGAAAGCCGCTGGAAGAGTTGTAGGTAGTTGTTGGTTGTTAGTCGTTGGCCGGCTGCCGCCTCATTTCGACGTGCCCTTGCCGCCGTCGTGCCAGTTGAGCTTGTCCTGACCTTTGAGGCGCAGGGTGAGGGCTTTGGGGTCGAACTTGGGGGCCAGGCGCTCGCAGGACCGGATGAACGCGTCGAAGTCGCCGGACTCGCTTTCGCCGGAGCAAATGCAGACCCAGGCCATCTTGTTGCCCCAGGCCCGCAACTCGCGATTGATGACTACCTCGCTGCGCAGAATGGGCTTCGTACTGCACCAAAGGGCGATGTAGCCCTTATTCTTGCGGCCAAAAGCCCAGTGGCCCCGTATCTTCTCGGCGTCGAACACCTTCGACGGCCAGTGGGCATGGGTGAACTGGATGGGATGATCTTCGGGGATCGAGAAGATCTGCAGGAGCGTATGGCCGTTCTGGGTCTGTCGGGCAAAGGTCGAGTTGCCCGTCCAGAAGCCGGGAGTGCCGTCGCCGCGGTCACTGCTTGAACCCGGGTGCGTAGTGAACACGTGGCAGTCCCGAGCAAGAGCGGCGTGCCAGGCGTGTTGCTGATACCCCGGCCCGCCCGGGACAAGCGACCTGTACCACTGATACCCGCGCCCACCCGCGACAAGCTGCTGCGTAAAGGAAGGGTCCTTGGCGGAGGCGGATATCTCGACCGAACTGAGCATGTATTCGGAGGTCTTGTTCAAGTTTATGAGGCAGTAGGTCTCGCGGTACTGCTTGCGGATAGGCGAGGCCATCAGCTCATCGAGCCCGGCCGGCGGGCGATAGCTCGGGGAGGAGGCCACGAAGATCACCCAGGAGTCGAAGGCCTCGACCGCCCGGGGCGTGGCATAAGAAATCAGGGACTGGGCGGGTGATACCTGCGGATAGAGCATGCGGCGGGAGGTGCGGCCCTGAGGGCCCATCATCACGCCGTCGAAGGAGTGCTCGGCCAGCATCCGGTAGATCTTGTCTACCTGGCGGGCCGCCCGCCGCGAAATGTCCGGGTCATCCGAGAAGTCCACCAGGTTCATGAGCGCGCCGGTGGTGACGGGGGTATAGGTCGTGCTGAGGAACTCCTCGTAGCCCTCGGACTCGAGCTTGTCGAGATAGGCGAGGGATCGTTGTAGTCCTAGTGTCGCGTGCTCCCGCCCTTTCTTGCCGGTGTTGGTGAACACGTCATCGGGCCAAATGTTGCCGGCAATGAGTTCGTCGCTGTGGAAGAGCAGGGGATGGTTCTCACCGTGGAAGACCATGACGTCGGCGCCGGGATCATCCTTCCAGTAGCGGAACTTCAGGGCCGATTCCCGAATTCGCCGGCGGTCTTCATCCGTGCCTGCCCCGAGACGACAGAACCGCAGCGCGAACGCCAGGTCGAAATCAGCGCAGTCCATCCGCTGGTCGACCCGCTGCAGGGCGGCCTCCAGGCGGAACTCGTCATGCACCGGCGGCTCGCCGCGCTTCCGCCGGATAATGCCCTCAACGAAGTAGGTGTCAAAAAGGGCCGTCTCGTTGTAGGGTCGCCGTTCAAGCATCCTCGTAAGGTACTCCAGGCGGTGAACCTCCGGGGAGCGCGTCGGGTCAGGCAGGACTATCGGGTAGTCGGGCGGGATTTCAATCCCGCGACTCAGAATCTGATCGCGCACACGCATCTCGACCACTATGATCAATACCTTACGGGCCTCGATAAACGCGCGAATCCGTTCACGCACTTGCAACTCGTCCCGAAGCGTGTAGTCGCGGCTTGGCAGGGTGAATTGGGCATGAGCCGGCTGCCAGTCGATCGGCCGCTTACGCTGCTTACCCAGGATCACTTGGACGGGGAACGCCGGCGGACCCTTCGAGACCAGGCGATCACGCCCGGCCATCCGGATCTCGCGCATCCAGGACTCCGCCCGGACAAGGTCGTCGGTGACTTCCGGTGGCCCGGGCAGAAGGACGCGCACGCGCCCGGCCTGCCCCGGCAGTTGCAGGCCGATTCTCAAGTGGATGCCGCGCTGTCCGCTGTTCCGGAGAAGAGCAACAAACTGGTTACGCCCCTTGCGAAGATGCAGCCGGAGCGTAACTGGACGACCGTGGTGGCTGCCCATATCGATTCCATTGAGCCAGATATTCGCCCAACTCCCGATCCAGACCTTGGCCTTAACCTCGATGTCCGAGGACGCCTCAAGGTCAACGGCGGCGTACATGCGAGCAGCCGACGGCTTGGCCACCCAATCGCCGAATTCCATGAAGGGATCATCGCGCGTCGAGAGATAGCGCCAGGGCTTCCCGAACGGTCCGGGAGCATTGAGGGCCACGGAATCAGGTAGCTCAACAGGCCAACCCTCTATTTTCTGTTCGGGCGTGTCTCCCGGCTCGGTTCGCCCGACATCGTACGGCTTATAGTCGGGACCCGCGACCAACCAGCGCGTAACGTAGCCTTGGCCGTCGAGGTGGAATGTCCCCGATCCGAAATCAAGATTCGGGGCGGCGTGACTCGGCGCTGCTAGAACAATAATAAGAACGGCAAGCAACCAAGAACGAGCGGCAATGTTATTACTCATTATCTTACCTCATACGCTTCTCTAACGCGCTAGGTACAAACACGTCGAGCGCGGCGGCAAATCCACCTCAAACACCCCATCCTTCACCACATAAGACTTGCCCGTAACCAGCTCCTCCACCTTCTTCGCCCCAGCGCCGCACCGCAGCTTGCGCCTACCGCCCATCAACGTGTGCACCGCGATCAGCCTGTCGCCAACAAACGTAATATCGCCGTCCGTCGGATTGGTCACTCTCACTCCGGCATACTCCGCGATGCCCCTCAGCAGCCCGGCGGGCAAGCTCGGCGTCACGGAGAACACGCACGTCCACTCCGGATTCTGCTTCATCACAAGTCCCGGCTTGTCCGGCTCCGTCTCCAGAACGCCCAGGACCTCCCCTTCTTTGGGAATCGCAACCGGGCCATACTTGTTCGCGTAACCGTAGGCGTCGCCGGGCTTCAGATACCTGGTGATTCCAGCTATTGCGCCGATCTTCATCCGCAGCGGTATCTCCCTATCCAGGACCTCCATGTTTATGCCGGTGATCTCCGAAATCCTGCCCGGCCGCAGACTGTCTCCATCGGTGATTCCCGGAGCGTAGACAAAGATCAGGGTCTTGCCGTCTTTTTT
This sequence comes from Armatimonadota bacterium, assembly GCA_030649165.1. GTDB lineage: Bacteria > Armatimonadota > UBA5829 > UBA5829 > JAUSEB01 > JAUSGG01. The sequence goes on along the minus strand of JAUSGG010000157.1, from coordinate 13,442 downwards.
GAGCCGGTTGTCGATGAACTCCTGCTGCTCCTTGGTAATCCTGAAGGTATTCAGGAACAGGTAGCACTTGTACTCCGGCATACGCTGAAGATCGTCCAGCAGATACGTGTCGAAGCCTGCCCCGGTCCTGGCAAGAGCGGCATACTGGGTGACCACCGTCTCCAGGTGTATCCAGCTCGCCATCCCCGTGTAGTAAGTGGACTGCTCGTCTACTATCACCGCGATGGAATGCTGCCCAGGTTCAAGGCTTCTGCTTACCCCAAACGTCCGCTGCTCTATCTCCCTCAGCTTGCCGGCCAGCCGCATCAGCCGGGTGTCGCCGGAGGTCCAGCCGAGGCTGAAGTCGTAGAGCTGTTCGGAGCAGCCGGAGACCAGCGCGTTGGCGAAATGCTTGATCATATTGGCTTTTGAATCGGCCAGGGTTTCGGATTTGCCGGTCTGCGTCGAGTGATGGGTGCGCAAATCCGCCTGGTCGATCCAGACCTTGCCGTGAAGTTTCACCGAATCAGTGACAGACATAAACCCGGACGCGCCGCCCACCTGACGGTCGCCGTAGTCGGAAGGCGACAGCATATAATCGATGTCCGGCGACTCCAGGACCTTTCGCAGCGCCGAGTGGCCGACGAGTTGGTATCTGTAAGGCCCCAGCACGTGCGTCACGTAGCCGTAGAAAACTCCGCAGATGCTCTTGCCGTTCGTCTCCTCTTTGACCACTCTCGCCAGGCGGACAATGTCATCGGCGACCAACTCCGAGTAGTACCGGCGGAAGTCGATCTCGCGCCCGCTCTTTTCCGGGTCGAGAAAAGTAAACACGTCGGTCCGGCAGCGGTCCTCTTTGGAGGGAATGGCGATCTCATCGAAGGAAGCCAAAGCGGTCTTCCAGCTTGCGTTCAAGGCCGCGACGTCCGCGTACTCCCGCCTGAGCCAGTCAATGAACGCCCGACGGGCAGGTTCGGAATAGTCGACGAATACCGGCGGGGAGGCCACGGACGCCCACTGCTGCCACTCGAACGTGACGCCGTTGGCCGGATGATACCCTATCACCCGCTCTCCATACCTGGTTGCGCGCGCGCGCCGGATCAGCCCTCGAAGCAGGTCCTCCGCCATCGCCAGCCACTTTTTCGACGCCATCGACGGCGCTTTGCTCGGCCGACCTCCATAGTCCGGGAAGGAATCCGAGCCGTTCGAATCCCGCACAAGCTCGTTCGGATGAGCGTCTACCCACGCCTGCAACCCACGGTTGATCTGATTGTCCAGCGCGACGCCGAAGATGATGTAAGCGTCCGGGTCCTGGGCCAGAACCGCGGCGCACTTGGCGTCCACCTCCGAAAAGTCGAAGGTTCCGTCTTCCTTCCACGGCGTGTCACCCACGTTCAGGAAGTAGATATGAAGGCCGTTGTCGCGGCAGTTGCCGATCAGCCCGGGCGTCTCAGGATAATCGACCCAATAGTTCATCGTCGTGTGCGCCTGGCCGTTTATGATAAGCGCTGGGGCGCCGCTTCTGATCTCGTATTTCGCAGTCGGAGGCTTGATCGGCCCGCCGCTGTCCAGTATCTTCAGAGGCAGGACCAGCGAATTGTCCGCGCATCGGGCGGTGGGGTGATTGGTCTCAAGAGTCAGCCGGACGTTGGTTATACTGATCTTCAGCTCGTATTCCCCCGGAGGCAGGTAGCGCCAGATGGGAACCTGCCCCCGCGGCAGCGTGTCGTTCGACAGCTTTTGCCGCAACAGGACCTGTGGTTTCCCACCTTTCCCCGCCAGCTCGAAGAACAACGCGGCCCGCGCCGGCAGTTTGCCCGTCCACTTGAATACGAGACGGTACCGCAGCATCGTCCCGGCGCGCGCTTTATCGGGCACATTCAGACCTTGAACGCGCCCCTCCATCGGCCGGCCGAGATACACATAACCTACTCTATCGCCCCAGGGCTGAATGGGCGGACGCCCGTGCGATAGCGGTCGAAGCCAACCGGAATCGTCGAAATCCGCTTCCGACCAGCCGTCAGCCGCCTTGGTCGAGCATCTCCAGCTCCGGTCCGACTTGATGAGGACTGTCATGCCGGTTTTCATCTCAACCGCCATTTCCTGCAGGAGTCCCGCGGGGCCTCCGTGATTGGCAGCCTCCACGCAGACGGCGTTCTTCCCAGGGATCAACCGGTCAGTAATATCGTACAGGTCAGGCGTCATCCAGTCCGCGTGGTTCGGTCCGGGAGGGACTTGTTCACCGTTGACGTAGAGCGTACAGACGTTGTCCGCCGTTACCAGGACGCGCGCCCTGTTGAGCCGACCTTTCTCCGGCAAAATGAATGTCTTGCGGAAGTAAACGGGGGATTCGTCGTCCTCTCTGTACTCGGGGAGCCACACCCACTCCGCGGTCCAGTTGAAAGGCTTTGTGGAAACCTCCTGGCCGGCCTCCGCGACGCGCCGCAGAGAGATGTCGTCAACGAGCGCCGCCGCCCCGCCCGCGGAGGAATAGAGCCGGACCTCCACTTGGCCCGCCGCCGCGTCCGCGGGCAAAGTGAAGGCTCGTTTCAGACTGGCCCAACTCCCCTTCCCTCCCGACAAATCGAACGACAGACCGCCCGTCAACGGTTTTCCCAATATGTCGTCGAAGCGGAGCGTGAGGGTGAGCTTGTCGCCGCGGCGGAAGCCCTGCGCCTGATAGCGCAAAGCAATCTCGTAAACGCCTGACAGATCGAACGCCACCCGCTGGCTGATGCTCGCGCTCGATCGCGCGCGACGCGCGGACAGGACCCCTACACTCCGCTCTTCAGCGAATCGTTTCAGTTTGAACGCGCCGCCCGATGCCGCGCTGACCCGCCACGACTGCGGCAATCTCGAACCGGGGATGGCCGGAGTCTCGAAATCGCCGTTGTCCAGGAGTCCTCCGGGATTTGCCAACGCATTCGGTCCCGCGACAAATCCCACCCGCGTGATCTCGACCGCCGCATTTGCCCCGTATATGGGGTCGAACCGCACCTGCTCTATCACGCCGCGCCAGTTGGCGTTTCCTTCCAGACTGACGGTGTAATCGTGCAACTTGCCGTCGCCGATCAGGCTGAACGGCGCTTTTCTGTCCTCCGAGAACACTTCACCTTCGCGTTTGAAGTAGAGACTGCCGTTCCCGTACCTATCGCACCTTGCGCTGAAGGCGAGGGTCTTGTATTTACCAGCATCGAGGGTCAGGCTGGGGGAATAGATAACGGAGATCGAATCGGTTACGCCGGCAAGACGTCCTCCGGCGACCTCCGCCTTCCGAAAACCCTCCGCCTTCCAGCCCTGGAAATCCCCCGCCTTGCTAAACCGCCAAATCAACGGAGAGGCGGGCTGGGACTGAACCGGAACAAGCAGACAACACAAAAGTAGCGCCAGGCACAGAACAAAGGCCCGGCAACATGAAGCCATTCTCATCGATCAACCCTAGAACCATACAACCTTATGAACATAAAAACCTTCTCCGTCAAATCCGAAACTGCTCTCCACATCTGTTTCGCGCTTTCCCGACTATCGTGTTTTCGTCGTTAAGATCACGACTCTTCACTCTGACGTCTGCACACGACTCCCGTTTCGCCAATCTCCTCTTCGGTTACAGGCTCGACGTGCGTGATCACGTGCGCGCGCTCGAACGCCGCGCGAATCCTGTCCTCGGTCTCCTCCGCGACCCGGTGACCCTCGGCGACACTCAGATCGCTATCGACGAGCAGGTGAACGTCGATGTGCCGCTCAGCGCCCGCCTTTCGCGTCCGCAGCTTGTGATAGGCGACTATGCGCGGGTCGCCGCAGAGTATTCCACTCAACCTGTCCAGTTCCTGCTCCGGAAGGCCCGTGTCGATCAACGGCGCGCCGGCCCTCTTCACCAGATCGTAGGCTACCTTCGTAATGACGAGGGCCACGAACAGGCCGATGATCGGGTCGAGCCTGTGCGCGCCGGTCAATTGGATCAGCCCCAGGCCTATCATTACGCCGAAAGAGGTGTAGACGTCCACGCTCAGGTGCTGAGCGTCGGCCTCCAAAGCGACGGAATCCGTCTCCCTGGCTATGTGAAACAGCCACCTGGACACCAGTATGTTCACCGTTGCCGAGAGCATCATCACCGAAATGCCCAGGACGAGGCTCCGCACCGGCTCGGGATGCAGCAACTTGTGGACTGCCTCATACACAATGTATGCGGCGGCGCCAAAGATCAGCGTCGCCTCGATGGCGCCGGACAGATTCTCGATCTTGCCGTGACCGTAAGGATGCTCGTGGTCGGCCGGCGCTTCGGCCACCCTAACGGAGAAGTACGCCATTGCCGCGGCCATGAGGTCTATCGCGGAGTGCGCCGCCTCGGAGACTATGGCCACCGATCCGCTGAGCAGTCCGGCGGCCAGCTTGATCGCTACGAGGATGGTATTCGACAGCACGGAAAGCCGCGCCGCGTCGGCTTTGGTCGTCATCGCCTTATACCCCAAATACAGAAGACCCGTGGGTCTACATACACGGTAGTCCCACAGGCCTTAAATCCTGCTGCTCGAAATTTCGAGCCCGGCCCCGTCCGGCTCTACGCAATCCGGACCGCCTGCTCCAGTTGGATTATACCACAACCACCAACCAACAACCACAAACCAACAACCGTTCCGCGCATCCCATATTCAAGGTCGCTAAGACACTCCGGATTTAACCACGAAAACACGAAACGGATCTGGAAGGCGGAGCTAACCGTCGTTCAACAGGCAACCGTGAGATGACCCTCCGGGACGCGACTGCCACCGGGCCACGATGAGGGTTGATAGCTAATCGCTATCCCATCTGTGTCCATCTGTGTGCATCTGTGGTTAGAAGCCTTTCGTGCTTTCGTGATTAACTCCCCATGTACCTGGGATGCGCCCACAACCGTTCTACCGATCCACGTACCGCGCCGCAATGCCCTGCTCTGAGTATTCGCGCGCAAGGACTTCCGTAAGGGCCTCAACCCCCGGCTTCTCCGTTTCGAAATGGCCCGCGTCGATGACGGCAAGACCGTGCCACTGGGCGGTCAGAATTGCGTGATGGCTCAGGTCACCCGTTATGTAGACATCGGCTCCGCGACGGGCCGCGTCGGAGACCAGCGACCCGCCGCCTCCGGCGCAGACCGCCGCGGTCGCGACCTTCTTTCGCGGATTCCCCGTCATCCGCGTGAATCCGGGGCATTTGAGCGCTCTTTCCACTCGCCGGCGGAAATCCCCCAGCGTCTCCGGTTTCCCCAACCGTCCCACGAGGCCGATCCCGGACTTGCGCGGCTCGTTTCGCAGCGGGTATACGTCATACGCGACCTCCTCGTACGGATGCGCCTGAAGCATCGCCTCGATCACTTCCGACAGCGCGCTTTCAGGCGTCAGCGTCTCCAGCCTCCATTCCTCGGCCTGCTCCAGTTTGCCGGTTTCGCCCAAGTACGGCCTTGCGCCCTCAAGAGGCTTGAATGTCCCGATGCCGCGCGTCCTGAACGAGCAATCGCTGTAGTTCCCGATGAACCCGCCCGCGCCGCACATGGCCGCTCGGACCGGCTCCAGCGCCTCCTCCGGGACGAAAACCACGACTTTGAAATACGGCTCGGTCGTCACCTCGCTCAACAGTCTTGTGTCCGACAAGCCCAGTATTGCCGCCAAGGTATCGTTGGTCCCGCCGGGGGCCGAGTCGAAGTTCGTATGCGCCACGTAAACGGCGAGACCGGCCCGGACCGCGCGAAGGACGAGGTCTCCCTTCTCGTCGGAGGCCGTGATGCCGGCCAGAGGCTTGTAGATCAGCGGATGGTGACAGATGAGCAACTCAGCTCCAAGCGCGGCCGCCCGGTCGATGACAGAGCGAGTGGGATCGACGGCGGTGGCGATGTTTGTCACCGACGCGGACGGGTCGCCGATTTGCAGCCCAATTGGGTCCCCCGGCATCGCCAACCGCGGCGGAGCCAACGTTTCAACAAAACGGAGAATATCAGCAACAACCATCGCGGGGCCTCCTATAGGCGTCGGATCAGTCGGATCGGACCGATCAGTCAGACTCATCTGACTCCTCAACTCTACGCTTGACTCTCTCCTTCTCCCGACTGCTCCCCATGTCCTGCCGCGGGCCTCCGTTTCACCGGGGGAAACAGTAGGGCAAAATTCAAATGGAGCGTTGGGTTTTGAGGAGGATTTCAGCTATGTCCGCAACAAATCCGCACGTGCCCGAGAATGAAGCTCCCGGCCATAAGATGACTGGGATAGTCCGGTCAGCTCTTGGCGAGAGTCCGGACGTCAACATAAGCAACCTCGTCATTCAGTCTTCGAGTGGAATCGTCCGGCTCATAGGTATAACGGACACCCTTCGCGAGAAGTACGCCGCCGGGCGTATAGCGGCCGGCCTTGTGGGCGTGGGACACGTCCAGAACGACCTGACCGTATCATCCGACAGGCCGATATCCGATCTCGACATGTTCCGTATGGTCGAGCAGGCGCTTGGGAACTACCCGGAGTCCGATCCGAAGCAGGTGGGCGTCAGGCTGGTCGAGAATGGCGTAGCGTATCTCAGCGGCAAAACGCCGACGCTGGAGATCGCGCGAGGCGCGGTCGATATCGCCGCCGGCGTTAAAGGCGTGAAGCGCATCGTGAACGAGATCGATATTGCGCCGGGAACCCCGTTTGACGACATAAGGCTTGGCAACCGTGTAATGGACATGTTGAGCGATGATCCGCGGATCGACCCCTTCGACATTCAGGTCCGGGCGGAAAACGGGGACGTCTATATCGACGGCGAAGTCGAAGACAGGGAGGCCCGTGAGGCGGCGACCGAGTTGGCTGCGTCCGTGCCCGGCGTGAAAACCGTCGTCAACGCCCTGCGGACCCGGCGGGCCGCATGAGGTTCGCTCGGTTGATGGTCGATGGTTGACGGTTGTTAGTTATCGTCCGACCAGTCGGACAGGTCTGACCTGTCCGACCGTTCGACTGCCTCCACTCCAGCAAGTACACCGATACGCCGTAATCCGCCATCGGCGACGAGGCGGGGAAATGCGCCACGAGGTCACAGCGCCGCCGGAGCCAGTCCTTCGCCCTGAGGGAAGCCGACCGCCCGCGTGTGGAGTCCTCGACTACGAACCAGATGCGCTTGTGTCTCTTGGCGAACAGGTCGAGTTTCCTTGGCTCCAGCGTTCTCACCGTCAAACCGGAATCCTTCAGGTAATAGCCCATCGGCAGACTCATCGGCGTCAGAACGAGGTCACCCGGCAGGTCGTCTTGGCGGATCAGCTCGGCGGCAGCCCTGTAGTTCCACCTCTCTCCGCCCGATAGCGAACTGAAGTACATCGCGGAGTGCTGAACCAGTGGAAGTAGGAGCACAATCGGCGCCACGGCGGCCAGGGCGCGGCTCCGCCCCCGGAGCGCGTCATAGGCGATGGTCATTCCGAATCCGGCAAGCACCGCGAAGGCCGGCAGCGTCACGAGGGCATAGCGGTTCTCGCCGCGAGAAAACACCCCGGCCACTGCAAGCGCCGCCAGCGGGACCGCGATAAGCGCCGTAAGGAACAGACCGCGCCTGTCCCGACGCCGCAGTAGGAAGATCGCGCTCAGAATAGCCGCCGCGGCCACCGCGAACTCGACACGGTAGAACGTCGAGAACACCACGTAAACCGCCCCCTTGAGCGGACTGTCAAAACTGGTCCCCGTCGTAGCGCTCGGATTGGAATACATTCGCAGGATGAGGAGCGCCTTTGGAGCTATGGCGATCCCGGCTATTCCGAACGGCAGGTAGAACGAGAGCAGCGCCTTCTTTCGCGACCGCGGCAAAACTCCCCTCAGCTCCGGCTCCGGCCATTTGAGGATTTGGTCGGCGATGGTGTATACGATCAGCGCCCCCATAACAAGGAAGGCCGAGTAATGCGAAAGCGCCGCCAGGACCATGAAGAACGCCGCCGCGCCCATTCTCCACGGGCTTTTCCGCTCGTAACCGGAGAAGAACAGCAGGGCCGCCGCCGCGCTGAACAGCATTGTCATCGTGTAGAAACGGGCCATCTGCGACCAATACAAGTGCCAGGGAGACACGGCCAGCAGAGCCGCCGCGCCGAGGGCCGGTCCCCTGCCGAACTCTCTGCGCGCCAGCAGGTACACGGCCGCTGGAGTTGCTATGCCGACAACACAGGGGACGATGCGGGCGGTCCATTCATTCACCCCGCCCGACTTCATGGCGGCCCCGATCAAGATGTACGAGAGCGGGTAGGTAAGGTGGTGAAACAGCGAGCTCTTATCCAGCGAGTCGCGCAGTGTGAACATCTCGTCCACCCAGAAACTCCACGCACCCAGCTTGTACAGGCGCACTGCCGCGACAGATGTTAGAAGCAGGGCCAAGAGCACGTCATAGACGAGCCAGGCCCGCCGGGGCAAACCATTTGCGCGCATTCCTCGCTCCCGACTCGATTGTTCCGAAGGTCAATAGAACAGGCTGTTCCTTGCTCATACCTCATACCCCGCCGGCTCGTGGGCAAAACAGACCCGTCGCAGGTATTGCGCGCGCCGCCGTCGAAAGCGACTGGTGAGATGTCCACTAAGGGATACCTGGGACGGAGAATGCGGACCCTCGGCGTCGCCGGGGCGATCTGCGGGATAGTCGCGTTTGCGGCGCTGGAGCCGTTTATCGACGAGAACGCGGCGGTCGGCGGGGCCGAAGCCCTGGCCCGGATGAGCCGGCTCTTCGCTATCTTCGGACTGATCTTATCCTTCGGCCTGACCGTGGCTGAGGAGATGGACTCGGCGCGGGCGCGGAGGATCGCGAATTACGGCATAAAGGCTGTCGTCGCGGGCGCAATCGGCGGCTTCGCGGCGGGTTATCTGGCGCAGCAAGTCTACACGTTCCTCGGCCCGCTCGAATCCTTCGGTCTTGCCGGTCAGATCGTTCGCCGTTCAGTCGGATGGGCAATTCTCGGGGCGATTGTAGGCGCGGCGAGCGGAATGGCCGCGGGATCGTGGAAGAAAGCCGCGCTGGGGTTGATTGGGGGACTGGTCGGCGGCGGCATCGGCGGGTTCATGTTCGATATCGTCGCAAATCCCCTGCAATACGGGGGTCTTAGCAGGCTCGCAGGCTTCACGTGCGTCGGACTGGGAACGGGGCTTGCCGTCGCTCTCATGCAGGAATTGGCGAAACAGGCGTGGATCGTCGTCCTGAGCGGCCGCAATGAAGGCCGCGAATATATCCTGACAAAACGCATCACAAACATAGGCCGTGACGAGTTGGCGGATGTGCCGCTTTTCGGCGATACCTCTGTAGCCAAGCTGCACGCCACCGTCGAAGCCGGACCGGGCGGTTACCTGTTTTGCGACGCGGCAGGCGGTTCCACCGTGAATAACCAGGCGGCTCCCCAGAAAACGCTGGCGGACGGCGATACGATCCGGATAGGCCGATTCTCGTTGAGCTTTCGGACGAGAGGCGCGCCCCGGTCCGCAACTCCGCCGGGTCGGCAGACGCTTCCCCAGACCCCTTCGCTAATGCCGCGGCTGAAGGTGACCGCCGGCCCATACGCGGGACGCGCGTTCGATGTCGTTGTTTCCCCTATCAGCATCGGGCGCGACGCGACGAACAACCTTGCGCTGGACCAGGACCCGCGGGTCTCGCGCGGACATGCGACGTTGACTTACGAGAACGGACAGTACGTGCTGCGAGACGCAGGCAGCACAAACGGGACTTTCGTGAACAATACGCGCGTAACCGAGCGCGTCTTGAACGCCGGAGACACGATCCAGGTCGGTGGGACAACGATGATACTGGTGTTCGAAGGACAGTGAACAGTGAACAGTAATCAGTGAGCAGTGGAAGAGCGCGCGTGCTATGACCCTGCTTTTGTAGGCCGGAGGATTTCGCCGGCGAGAGCCTCCAGGTCGATGGCGCGAATCACGCTCGTGTCGTCGCGTTTTTTCGCCGTGTCCCAGATGCCCAGCAGCTTTCGATGAAACTCCCAAAGCTGCGCCGATGAGACCTCGTTCGGCCCGGGCTGGACTTGCTTCTCGAGAGCTTCGAGCTCGCGCGCCGCGTCCCGCATACAATCGATCCCCGATTCCATCGCCTGAATGCAGTAAGATTTGGTCTTCGGCGAAGCCATCCGCCGCGCCACGGCGACCTTTGCCAGCGCGAGCGCCAGCCTGAGCCTCATTCGCAGAGCGTGATACACCACTTCTGACGACGCGGGAGATTCCTGCCAGAGCTTGTCCAGTAACGCCTCGCGGCGGGTGGCCTCGTCAAGCGCCGAATACCCGCCGTCCCGCAGCGCCTTGGAGCGCAGGAATTGCAGGACCTTCGCCTGCCGCGGAGGGCGGTCGAACGGCGGCGAAAGCAAGTAGGACAAAGGGGGACACTTTTTTGTGGGCGCTACAACTTGAGCGTATCGCCTTATGTCGGCGGGGGGATTCCCGTTCTGCGCTCCCAAAGCGAGCGCGGCGCATACTCCTATAACGGTAAACACACTTACCACTTTGGCGCTAATCCCTGTAATGCCTTCCTGAACATCACCGACGCTTCGGCTTGTGCTTGGGAGTGTTGTAAAACCGTCATTACTTCTAACTTCTAACTCCTAACTTCTATCGAGTTTTGCACGGCGTTGCTTATCAGCAGGATGGCCACGAACTCGCCCGAGCCCATCCGCCCGACTTCCCTCTTTCCCGCAAGCCGGATGAGATGAGGACCGCGGCGTAAACCACGGCCGCTCTAACGACAGATAGCCAGACTAAGAAAGACACCGTCCAAAGCTGGTTCATCTCTTTGCCCTCCCAATGCTTGACCTCAGCGCAGAATATCAGATATCGGCGTGGGAAGACAACATGCGTTATATCCGCCTTCGTCGCAGCACAAGACCGCTGAAACCGGCGAGCCCGGCCAGAAGACCAAGTGAAGAGGAAGGTTCTGGAATGGCGGACACCTCCGCCAGAAATCTGTAGCCTGTGAGCGGATCGTCCGTGCTGTAGAATGGCAGTGTTATCATGCCCTGGTCCGGCCCCCATTGTGTGGGGCCGGTGTAGGTGACCCCGTTTGGAACACTCACCAGCGAGAGCTTGTAGCTTACGCCGGTAGGAAGAAACTGTGAGCCTTCACGGTAAAACAAGATGTCCTGGCTCTGTGTTCCGGGATTTGCCCAGACAAAGATGTCCTCGGTCTTCCTCTCACCCTCGGCCAACGCCGACCGATAGTCCCACATGATAAATGTGGTAGGGCCGTCCCAGCCCTCAACCCCAGTAACCTTGCGTATGCCCGCGGAGACGGCGGGCAAAGAGATCAATCGCCCTTCGCCGTCGTCTGCGTCGGAGTAGCCAGTGTAACCGCCGGCAAAGCCTCGCTTTACTCCGCTGCTCTCTCCGGAATCGGCGCTGCGGATACGATATCCGACATCAAAGCCGTACACCGAAGCATACCCACTGCTTGTCATAGCCAACAAGCACAAGCAAATCAGCGCAGTTCTCATTTTTCGCCTCCACAATAAGATGTGTGGGCTGAAGGGACAGACCCCCCCTTCATTTACCCTGCAAACAATATGCCAATCCTCTAGTAAACAACGTCCGCGATGATGTTTTTGCCCGCGACGGGCGTCACGTAAACATAGCGAGTGGAGTAGCCGGGTTTGCTGATCGTCAGCTTGTATCGCGCGCCGCCCGATAGTATCGGAAGTTGGTTGATGACAAAACCGCCCCGGTTGATCTCGTTGGTGTTAGTGGGGTCTCCCGCTGTGTAGACAGGGTCCACTCTGGAATTGTTCCCGTTCACTACCGGAGGAACGCCGCCCGACTCGTATTCAATGGCTACCGTCGCGCCCGGAATGCCGACGGCGGCGGACGTTCGCACCTTGCCTATTATGGATACGGACGCCGGGGAATACGTCGTGGTATTGTTGCAACTTGTCCGGGCGCTGTTGTAAAGGAACGTAGGCCACGGCCAGCGCGCGGAGCCGGGCTGGAAAGTCGCGTTATACAGGTTGATCTTGTATACGCCGTCCGTGCTCCCAACGATTAAATTGAGCAGCGAGCCGTCCAGCGAACAAATCGTCGGAGTCGCGAAGATTTGCTGGCTCGCGTTTTGAGCGCAGGTCCACAGGTCCGCTATCGGACCCCCGGTGTGATTCGTTCCATCCTTCCAGATCACAAAGACATTTCCGTCCGTGCAGGCGGCTATGACTTGAGGTTGACCTGTGTTCATGACATCGCCGATAACAGGGGAAGCCTGCACAGCGTAATCGGTGTGGAGAAGGAGACCGCCTGTCCAGCCCGCGGCCGCCGTGCCGTCCGCGTGAACAGCGTACACTCTGCCATCGTCGGAGCCGAAGACAATACAAGCCTGGCCGTCCAGGTTGCTTATGGCGGGAGACGACCATATCGGCTTGGAGGCTACCTGGAGCCAAGTCCAGGACGGGGATGTCGGATGCCCGGACCATATCCACAGCTTACCGCCGTCGTCTCCTAAGTCTCAGGCATCCCAGTCCGGCAATCCCTCCGGCGAGCGCGAGAATTGAAGAAGGTTCGGGAATCGGACCAACTGTCAGGTGTAAATCGTACCCATTGTAGGCTTGGCCAAACCTGGCAATCATGCTGCCGGCCACCGTATCAGACCCATAGGGGGTATAGTAGAGCAAGTCGTACGAATAGACGTTACTGGCCTCATCCCATCTATGCCCCCAGACCTCCAGACGAAGGTAGTTAGCGGCAGGCGATTCCGGCCAGTCTGACTCCCAGTCGAACTGAATGCCCCCGTACCGCGCTGTTATCGGTAGGTACTGATTGAAGAGGCGCGCATCCTGCTGCCCAACGGTAACCGAGCCGGAAGACATATTGAACCTGTAGACACCCGGAGTCTGCATATCGATGTGAATTTGGGACGCGTCGGCCTTATCGGTCCAGCCGCCGGTAGTCCAAGCCCCCAAATGCCCTCGATCATCATACGCCAACTCATCATATATCAGGACGTTACGGACCTGAGCATACCAGCCGTCGTTGAGGTCAACAGTAGTGGCAATCGCGGGCACCGCCGCAGCGAGAAGGCGGGACATTACCACAAGGAGCGCAATAAGATTTTTCAATAGTCTTCTTGTATTAATGGTTGCTTTCCAAAAGACTGTCGTGATACCACTACTCATTTTACCATCCTCCTATTCTCAATATTGAAACAGATTAGCATTCCAGTGTATTAATCACTTTTGCGTTGAACAGTTGACTCTTATAACTGCTTGCGGAACGCCAATAAGGCTCCTTGCCCATTGCTGCCACGAGATAGGACATCTACCCACCGATACCCTGACTGCGCGGCATAACTTATAGCAGGGCTGGAGCAGACAATACCGCCAGTCCCAGGGTTGGTCACCGGCACACTGAGATCTGATTGGCGCAAAACGTACAAACTCGTACATAGATGCAATAACAAAAGCCCGGCCGTCCGCCAGGCTTTCGTATGCGCGTTACCCTTTGCGCCTCCTCAGCCTCAAGCTTCCCCAT
>JAUSGG010000153.1 GCA_030649165.1 Armatimonadota bacterium | reverse complement strand
ACTCTGGAATATGAGTCCCTCGTCAGCCCGCACGTATTCGGCAATGATGGATGGGGAGCCTGGGAACGCGACCGCCAGGGCCCCGCGCACATCACGCAGAAAGTCACCTACGAGTTCTACCGGACTGAGCGGTGACGCGCGAGATGACGGCGGTTTTCTCTCAGGTCCAAAGGTTGGGTTCGTTTCGGGAACAAGCTTCCCGAAACACCAATTCAAAGGATACCCCACTCCTCATACACTACTCCAGGCGGTTCGTATATTGACAGACAGATTACCGACTGCTACAGTTTTGTGTGTGATGTCGTGCGATAGGAGTAGAGGTTAGTCCAACATGTTGTCATCTGGAGGCGGTCTACCTAACCCCTTGGTTTTGGAATTCCTTCGATGCTCACTCGATAGACTCACAGCTATGTCAAATAGCTTCGGCTCTGTCAAGGACGAGGGCGTGATGGGTGTCCTTCGCGAGTCGCTTATCGAATCATTCCTTGAGCCTATGTTGATGCCTCCATACAAAGCAGGCACTGGTATTGTCACCGACTCGAAAGGCTATCAGAGCGGGCAGTGCGATATCGTCATCTGGGATGACAGCATCTTTCGTCCCCTGTACAGCGCTCGAGGTGCGGGGATATATTTGATTGAATCCGTAGTTGCAGTAATGGAGGTTAAGTCAACCGTGCGTCGTGATTCGGTCCGCCAAACGATCCAAAGAGCATGTGATTTCAAAAATATGCGGATCCAGCGACCTCAAACGAAAAAGCACCCAAATAACTCCTGGGACGCAGAGCCGGGTGTCCTACCCCTCAATATTCTCTTCGGATTTCGGAGCGACGTGATTGGATCAGAGGAAAAGCGAGCCCTGGAGGTCGTAAGCGAAAAAGGTCTCACTAACCTCTGGGACTATCTACAATTGATAGTCGTGCCCGGTAAGGCTTCGTGGATGTTCCAAGAACAAGAAAAGGGCGGCAACACCCAGTACCCGCCTGACCCTTATCCATACCACGAAGTATTGATGCCGTTCGCTGCCTTGCTGAATTCGCTGAAGCTGGTCAGTGATAAGCGTGGCAAGCCGAATTTGGGTGCCCATATCGTTCCGTACAACCCGGGATGATGCAGATGGTAGGGAACTGCGATAGTTCAGCTTGAACCTATGATCTGGCGTGCGAGGATTCCTAGTAGTGCGAGGGATTTGTACAAAGCATGACCACGGCTTGCCAGCCGTAGCTTTAGTAAAGGCTGGTGGAGGAGATGCTACCTCCGCAAAAGTCGACGGCGGTTTTCTCTAAGAGTCCAAAGGTTGGGTTCGTTTCGGGAACAAGCTTCCCGGAACACCGGAAAAAGTGACAGCGGTCTTCTCTCAGGTTCAAAGGCTGGGCTCAATCTGAAAAACCTATTCGTTCCGTTCCCGTACCGGTGGAAACTCAAGCCGCCCCGAGCCGGTCTTTTAGCGCTTCTTGCAAAACCTGGCTGAAGTTAATTCCGGCCTCTGAGGCTCTCTTGTCCAGCCATTCAGGGATAGTAAGGTTCTTCCTGACGTGCCTGGGGCGGATCTCGCGCCTGGCGCGTATCATATCCGCGACCACCAGGACTGCGCGCTCATCTCGTTCGGTCTTTACGTCCAACAGATGTGTGGATTCAGGTATAGGACTTCCATCGAGTTCATTGGAAGCAAGCCAGAGTTCCAGGACCTCCGTAGCATTCTTAATTGCCTCGTCGTCGGATTCCGCCTCGGATATGCAGCCGGGCAGGTCCGGGAACGTTATGGTGATGCCATCATCCGCGTAGCTGAAGACAGCCGGGAAGGTGTAAGTCGATCTATCCATGGTGACCTCCGATGCAGCTCATTTCAACCCCGCCTGTTTTAGGATTCGCTCAACTGTGCCGATTGCCATATCCCTGTTGTGGTACGGCACAGACACGCTTTTCCCACCTTTGGAGAACTTGATATGACTTCCTCTGCGATGAGTCTCGCTCCAGCCGTTTTGCTTGAGCAATCGGATAAGCTCTTTGGACGTCATCGCTTTCCGGTTTCTCCTTTCCAACCCACGCCTATAATATACCCGAAACCACAATGCGCGTCAATGCGCATAATCATATACCTGCACCAAACTCTCTCATCGTTCCAGGAGCGCTCTGTGCTGAGACGGTATCGCGGGCTAACCATCAAGAGGCCCTGGTGATCGCCCTGGCCCGGACGCACAGATGGAAGAAGCTACTCGACGATGGCAAGTTCGGTTCAATCTTAACAACTAACCTCTAACTTCCAACATCTAAACTGCTGTGTCTAGCCGAACGAGTGTATGACGTATTACGCCACTATTGCCAAGCAGCCCGTTATTACGGAAGCTACGTATACGGCCAACAGCGTTCCACCGCTGATTTTTCGAGCAGCCCTCGAATTGGAAAGAATGACTCCTAGAGCGCAGTATGTGGCGAGCAGGATGACCGCGTGAGTCATCCAGTGGTGGCCGGTAAGGCCCTTCATCCAGGTCTTGATCCCAGCGTTTGATTCCTTCAATATCACAAGCAGCGAGTTAAGCAACACGGCGATCGCCTGCGAAATCCCGAACCCCACGGCAAACCTCGCGGCGGGTATGTTCCCAGCGCTTCTCATGATTTCAGATTCGCTCCTACGCGGACGGCTCGTGGTCTTGGCTCGGTGGCTTTCGATTATGATCGATCTCCCCAGGGCGTTGCAATGCAGCTCCCTCTCGCATCCGGCAGAATCGGCAACATCCGTCGTGTGGCTCCGGCCAATGGCGCGCTTGTAGGCGAGATCAAAGCGGAGAGATTCAAAACGTATTGGCAGTACGGTCAGGTCCGGAACTACTACGAGCACCGGGTATCATCGCGCGGCGAAACCGGGACGCCCGGCCTGCGCGTCGTGTTAGACGAGGAACCGTGGACTCTGGAATATGAGTCCCTCGTCAGCCCGCACGTATTCGGCAATGATGGATGGGGAGCCTGGGAACGCGACCGCCAGGGCCCCGCGCACATCACGCAGAAAGTCACCTACGAGTTCTACCGGACTGAGGAGTGACGCGCAAAAAGCCGAAGGCCCCGGCGTGACAGCCGGGGCCTTCTAACCTCTGACCTACAACCTCTAACTCCCCCGAAAATAGCTCTCAGCTATTAGCTATCAGCCAACTGGCGGCCGTTTTCGTTCTTAGTGACGAGCCAAAGGCTCATGTCGGGATTCCTAACTTCTAACTTCTAACTTCTGGCCGCCAGGCATATGCCGGCATCACGGCTCTCGCCAGAGAACAACCCCAGGTCCGAAGGCGTTGCTTTTCTGAGTGTACCTGAATGTGAGATAAAGCTTGTCGTTCCCGGCGAAGGCTGCGCTGGTGTACCAGGCCATTATCGTGGTTCGACAGGCAATAGGGCGCTTTGGGGCGATTGAACCGGCGTAGGCAAGAATAGGCACGGCCTGCTCATACTTGCGCAGACTGTTAAGGGCGGCTCCCAAGTTAACGAAAGCCAGCACATTCGAGGGATTTTTTAGCGCCGCTTCCGCCAGCACATAGGAAGAGGCATTGTCCAAACTCTGTATACACAGGGCTGCTCCAAATGTTGTGAGGTTTGCTGAGGACAAATTCGCAATCTTGTTTTTCAGAATGCCCAGCCCTTTGGGCTTTTCGGACTTGGCGGCCTGCTCCTTGATTATCTTCACCTGCTCAAGAATCTTGGCTTTCGAGAGCACCGTCTTGGGGAGACGGGCCAAGGCCGCTGGATTCGGCCGCGGGCAGCCATTGTCCATGACACGGTGAAGGTCGGGCATGTCAGCTTTGAGGTCGCTCGCCCCGAAAGTGAGGATAGCGCCAAGCGCGAACGTGACAGCAAGTATGTATCGCACGACGATCGGACTACTTTTCCTGCCATAGGTACCGCCGGACCCGGGATCCCTGACAGCCCTCGCCATCCATGCCGTCGTCAGGCTGCTAAACAATCTTTAAGGTAATAAGGTCTCCTTGCGAGCGTTGTCAAACTTTCTTAAGCCGGTGACGAGGAGCCTTCTAACCTGAACCTTGGGCAAGAGACGAACGCTGGGGCGGCCGCCGCGTTCATCTGCGTTCTTCCCTGAACAGAGCGAACCGCTTGCTACAACCCCACAAACGGCCTGATCTTCTCGATTTTCTTCGACCCAATTCCTTTGACCTCAAGAAGCTGATCGATGGAACTGAAGCTGCCGATCTGCGTTCTGTAGTCGATGATCTTCTGCGCGGTCGATGGCCCCACGCCCGGCAGCCGCTGCAGCTCGGAACTGTCGGCAGTGTTGATGTTGACAAAGCCCTGGCCGGGAACGGCCAGCTTGCCGGATGAGGCGGATTCCACTGAGCCGGCGGCAGTGGGCGCGGCGCTTGGGCCGAAGGATAGCGCCCTGCCCGAAGCCATCGGCAAAACAGGCGCGCGCGGAACGTTGCGGGACGGTATCAGAATCTTGTCGCCATCCTTGATCCTGGCAGCCAGATTGACCGCATCGAGATTGGCGTCGGAGAGCGATCCCCCTGCCGCCTTGACCGCGTCAATCACGCGGCTGCCCGGCGGGACGCGGTAGACGTTCGGAAACTTGACCCTCCCCGCCACGTGGACCAGGATCGATACGTCGGGATTGGCCGGCGAGCGGCGCGCGGGCGCCTCCTCCACGGAGATGTCCACGTCCCGCGCCGGGGATTTGCCGGGTTCGGTAATCTTGATGTCACCGCCGTCGTGCCCCGATACGCCTCTGGGCCTGAATAGCCCGAAGCTCAGCCCTATCAGACCCAGCCCCAAAAGCGCTATCGCGGCAAGCTGTTGGTTTCGGTTGAGTTCCATCGGATTAGTTGAATGTTGAAAGCCGAAAGACCGGACCTCAATCGGAGCGCTGTCTGCGTAGCAAGCGCCACGAAATTCCCCCTCCTTTTAGGAGGGGGTTAGGGGGCGGTCCTCTCTCGACCTTGACTAGGTAGTCGGAGGTCTCGCGGACCTTATGGCTGCGCCCCCAGAATCTCCAACGCTGCTGCGATCTGCTCCTCGACCCGTTCCCGCGCCGTGCCGCCGGGAACGTTCTTCGCGGCGGCGCTGCCCTTAGGGTCAATTCGTTTCAGCAGGAAAGCAGGGTCCACAGCCATTTCCTGTACGTCCTCAGCGGTCAAATCCTCAAGCCCTTTGCCGGATTCGATGAGTTTCCGCACCTGTTTGCCCGTCATCTCATGCGACACCCGGAAAGGCTTCCCGTATATGACTGTGGCATCGGCAAGGTCGGTAGCCGTGGAGAAGTCGCCCCGCAGATCTTCCGCCATCCGTTTCGCATCGAACTTAGCGGACCGCAGCATCACCTCGAACACCTCAAGCGAGCCCTTCACCGTATCCACAGCATCGAACAGCGGCTCCTTGTCCTCCTGCAAATCCCGATTGTAGGTCATCGGTAAGCCTTTGATGACCGTCAAAAGACTGATCAGATCGCCGTACACCCGGCCTGTCTTCCCCCGGACCAATTCGGCAACATCCGGATTCTTCTTCTGCGGCATAATGCTGCTGCCGGTGGTGACGGAATCGTCAAGCTCGATGAACTTGAACTCATGCGAGTTCCACAGAATAATGTCCTCCGAGAACCGCGACAGGTGCGCCATTATGATGGAGCAGGCCGCGAGAAATTCCGCGATGAAATCCCGGTCGGCGACGGCATCCATACTGTTTTGCGATATGGTCGAAAAGCCCAATTCTTTGGCGACGAATTCCCGGTCGATGGGAAACGGCGTTCCCGCCAGCGCGCCGGAGCCAAGCGGCAGCACGTCCACCCGCTTCCGGCAATCCGCCAGCCTCTCCGCGTCGCGCTGAAGCATCCAGAAGTAAGCCATTAGATGATGCGACAACAGCACGGGTTGTGCGTGCTGCAGATGTGTGTAGCCCGGCATCACGATGTCCAAGTTCTCCTGCGCCTGCCCGACGATAGTCCGCTGCAGCGCCTTGATCAGGCCCGAAACGGCGTCGATCTCGTCCTTGAGGTACATCCGCACGTCCGTCGCGACCTGATCGTTCCGGCTCCGCGCCGTATGCAGCTTGCCGGCCACCTCGCCGATCCGTTCCGCCAACAGCGCTTCCACGTTCATGTGGACGTCTTCGAGGGACGGGTCAAGCCGCGCATTCCCGCTCTTGAGGCCGACCAAAACCTGCTCCAGCCCCGAAACTATCTGCTCCGAATCTGCCGCCGGTATGATCTCCGTCTTGCCCAGCATCCTGGCGTGCGCGATGCTGCCGAGGATGTCGTACTCAAGCAGCCGGGCGTCGAAGTGTATCGACGCAGTGAATGCTTCGACCGTCTCGTCAGTTGGTTTTGTAAATCTGCCGGACCAGGGTTTTTTCATGTTATCAGGCAGCTTCTGCGTTACGAACCCAGTGATAGTGTCTTTTGAGGCTGTTCAGATGGCTCTGGAGCAGTTTGCCGTCGTGCTGAAGCCGGCCAACTACTATACCAGGAGCTATGCCGATCTCGTCAGCGAAACTCCTTACTTTTATCTTGCTCCTTGCGCGTGACCTAACAAAGGCGTGATACTCGGCCCGCGGGATAAGGCAATCCTCAGAGAACCGATCTGCCTTAGACTCCTTAGCTCCCTTGTCGCTCTCGGATTCAATGAACACATCGCGCTTACCGTGCAAGAGTATGTGCCCGGCTTCATGGAAGAAAGTGAACCAGAGATGGTCGTTCGTCTTGTATCTGAGACTAAGCTGGATGAGCGCTTTGTTTGGGGACAGCCAACGCGTGGCGCCGAATAGCCTGGTCTTCGGGAGTTCCGGCACAAAAACCACAGCGACTCCGACGTCCGCGCACATCTGAACAAGCTGCGGCTGAAAGACTTCTGGAGGCTCAACGGTGAGTCCTCTGGCGCGGTTGAGGACTTTCCTGAACGAGACCGGATCATACGGATTGCACTGTATAGACTGAGCCTTGATCTCTCCCTTTCTTAACCAAGCTGCAACAGCGCCCGGGTCGCTTTCGAAGGCCTTTGACTGCCTAAATGCAACCTGAGGACCGCGCCATACTTCGTGCCAGGCTGCGGGAGAGGCAACCCCAAAGAAGCGCAGCACCTCCCGCAATTGCTGAACCTTGTCGTCAAAGCGGCGAATCCAACGCTCGGCGCACATCGCTTTGACAGGAAGGTTCTTCAGCCAGTCGATCTGTTCTTGAAGCCGAGATTGATCCTTCTGCCTTGCAAGCGATTCACGATAGTGCCGTTCGCGGCTCGTCCAGAACGAAGCGGGCGCTCCAAGAACCTTCTCGAGTTGCAGCGCCGTCTCCGAAGTAATGGCGGACTTGCCTTTGATGATCTCACTGATCGTCTTTGGCGGTCTGCCTGTGCGCTCCGCAAGCTCCGCTTGAGACATACCAAGCGCTTCGATGGTATCGAGCAGAGTCTCGCCAGGTGGGGAAACATAGTCTGGTACGTACCGGTTCTCGATAGCGCTAACCATGGGTATCCTCCACTCCCATAATCTTGATGGCTGTCACTCTGCTCCAGTCCAAGCCGCCATCGGGCTTGACCGGAACAGGTTCATTGGCAACAGTAAAAATTAGCCGATACGGGTGGTCTAGATCGAGTGATATCTGCCCGTCTCGATCTTTCACAAGTTCGTGACATCGCGTCTGCGGAAGTCTCGCTATGTCCGCAAGGCAAGTCGACGCCCTAAGATCATCCATACGTCGCCCAAGTAGTTTGGCCCGCACAGGACCGCATTCGCGTTCCCGGTAGGATTTGTTGTTGCACAGCTTCTCCAGTTTACTCGTCCTGAATATTATATCCATATTAACGCGACTTGTCAACCATTCTATTCACCCTAAGGGTTAATAGAATGGCTGCAGCCGTGATGGGGCTGCGAGGCGTCAAGCCGCCGCGACCTCAACCGAAAGGCACCCTTGAACCGCTTCATGAACGTTTCGCAGCAACTCCTCAAGGGTCTCACCTTGTGTGGCGCAGCCGGGTATCGCAGGAACCTCGGCCCAGTAGCCGCCGGTTTCTTCTTCGTGGATTACGACTTTGAGTTTCATCGTTTCCCTCTGGGATTCGGAGATCCCGTTTTGGCTTTGAGGTGGCGATTCGGAAATCTCCGCCCAGGGAGCTTCTAGGGCAGGAGCTGTACGGCCACCATAACGCCCATCATGCGGCACCGTGCATCGGGAAGGCTCTGCAGCTCCCTATCAAGGCTGAGAGCCAGCCGGCCGGAGGCTGCGTATGTCTTTGTATCGACAATTCTCCATTTCCCCGATTGCTTCGTCAGGGTGATCTCGAATCCCCTATTGAGCTCGTTCGTGATGATTCCCTTCATTCGCTCCCTCAGGCTCTCCCCGACCTCCACTGGTCTGAGGCGAAAATCGTACACGGGCAAGTGCAGGACATCCTCGGTCCGCGCGAGCACCTTGTCAACAGTTGTTGGTAGAATCCTGTATCTCACCTTTGCCGTCATCTCGTCCGACGATGCAGGGTCAAGAGTGAAGTCCCGGCCTTCCTTCAGACTCGCAACCCTCCCCAAGACAGGCCCCTCGGCATTGGCGACCCTGCCTTGGCCTGCCATGCCACGTATCACCGTCACGATGCCGCCTATGGCAATGAGCCCGTTATAATGGACGGGTGACCAAGTGGCCACATATTTCTTCATGGATTCCTTGTCACCAGTTTCCGACGCCCTGATGAGTGCGCGCACGACCTCGATCGGGGTCGGATTGTTGGGCAGATAGACGAGCTTCCAGTACGCACAGCCACCGCCAGCGAGCAAGATCAGAATCAACACAACGATGCCGACGACACTCCCAGGGCTGCGGCGGGGCTTGGCAGGTCTGGCGCGAGGCGGCCGACCAAGCGTCTTAGACGCCGGGTTCGGCTGCGGTCCGGACGACCTATCTACCGGCCCGGATTCCAGGGGGGTGTAGCAATTCACACAGGCTGCGCTGTCCGGCTTGTTCTCAGCGCCGCATTTCGGACACTTAGCCATGGCTCGTGATCTCCTTCCATTTGGCTGACGGTATTTCTACATGCCGCCAATCGTCGTTACTCCAATCCCTACTTCCTCTTCAACCCCCGATACATCCTCGCCTGCAGGCCATGCACCTTCACCGCCCCCGTCATCTCCGACTGCACGAAGGTCTTGCTGTCAAACGACGCCAAATCCTCGGAATACAGCGCGAACTTGCTCGACCGGCCGGCGACCGTCACGCTGCCCTTGTACAGCCTCAAATGCACAACGCCGGTCACCCGCTCCTGAATCTTGTTAATGAAGGCTTCGAGGTCTTCCTTCAGCGGGTCGAACCACAGTCCGGCGTAGGCCAACTCGCCCCACTTGCGGTCGACCATCGACTTGAAGAAAAGCTCGTCCTTGGTGCAGACGAGGGCTTCCAGGGCCTTGTGCGCCGTGATGAGCGTGACGGCGGCGGGGCATTCGTAGTTCTCCCGGACCTTCAGGCCGAGCATGCGGTCTTCCATAACGTCGATCCGCCCGACGCCGTTGCGCCCCGCGATTTCCTTCACCTTCATGATCAGCTCGACGGGAGGCATAATCTGCCCGTTGAGACTGACCGGAACGCCGTTCTCGAAGCCGACCGCCAGCTCTTCGACCTTGTCCGGCGCCTCCCGCGGGCTTACGGTCCATTCGTATATCTCCTCCGGCGGGAAGTAGTCAGGCTCTTCCAGCCGCCCGCCTTCGATTGACCGGCCCCACATGTTCTCGTCCACGCTCCAAATCTTATCTATACTCTGCGCAATCGGAACGTTGTGCGCCTTTGCGTATTCAATCTCCTCTATTCGAGTGAGGTTCTTCTCGCGCATCGGGGCGATGATCGCCAGGTCTGGGGCGAGCGCCATCATAACAAACTCGATGCGGAACTGGTCGTTGCCCTTGCCCGTGCAGCCGTGGCAAAAGGCGTCGCCGCCGACCTTCTTCGCCACGTCCACGGCCTTCAGGGAGATTAGCGGCCTGGCTATTGCCGTGCTGAGCGGATAGCCCTGATAGTCGCCGTTTGCCTTGACAGCAGGGAAGATGTACTCGCGGGCGAACTCGTCCTTGGCGTCAACCGTATAGTGCTCGGTCCCCAGCGCCTTCGCCTTCTCGGCGGCGACCTTGATGTCCTCTTCCGGCTGGCCCACGTCGATGGTAACTGTCACCACGCGCTCAAAGCCATAGTCTTCCCGCATCATCGGAATACAAACGGAGGTATCCAGCCCCCCGGAATAGACAAGAACAACAGTTTTCATTGTTTCTCCTCTCTGTCTCAAAGCCGTCCGACTAGCCCGACATGTCAGACGTGTCTGACTAACTCCCTCTCCTGATCCGCGTTTATCCGCATTTATCCGCGTTCATCTGCGTTCTTCCCTGAGCCTACCCCTCCACGAGAAGCACAAGCAACGCCTTCTGCACGTGCAGCCGGTTCTCGGCCTCGTCGAACACCACTGAATGCGGTCCGTCCATTACCTCATCGGTCACCTCTTCGCCGCGATGAGCCGGCAGGCAGTGCAGGAATATGGCGTCCTCCTTCGCATGCTTTAGAAGCTCGTCGTTGACCTGGTAAGGCGGGAATATCTTCTCTCGCTCGGCTTTCTCCGACTCCTGCCCCATGCTCGCCCAAACGTCCGTGTATACCGCGTCGGCGTCCTTGACGGCGGCAGCCGGGTCATCCGTTATCTCGATAACGGCGCCGGTCTCCTCGACCAGTTTCTTCGCCGCGGCAACTATGTCGGGATTAGGCTCGAATCCCTTCGGGCAGCCGACCGACATGCTGGTCCCGACCTTCGCCGCGAGCAGCAGCAAACTGTTGCAGCAGTTGTTGCCGTCGCCTACGTAAGCCAGCTTCAGACCTTTCAGCTCGCCCTTGTGCTCCCGAATGGTGTAGACGTCCGCCAGCGCCTGGCACGGGTGCTCCAGGTCGCTCAGCGCGTTTATTACCGGAATTCGGGCGTGTTCGGCCAATTCCGCCACAGTGTTATGCGAGAAAACCCGGGCCATTATCACGTCCACCCACCGCTCCAGGTTTCGGGCGGCGTCTGCTATGCTCTCCCGGACGCCGAGACTTATATCCGACGGCTGCAGGTAGATCGCATGTCCGCCGAGCTGCGTCATCGCGACTTCGAATGTGACCCTGGTCCGTAGCGACGGCTTCTCGAAGATCATCGCCAGCGTCTTGTCTTCCAGCAGCGACGACTGCGACCGCTTCTCCTTCACGCCCTGCTTGAGGAGCGCGGCGGTGGAGAAAACAAGGTCGATCTCCTCAGCGTTCAGATCGGCAATTGAAAGCAAGTCGCGGCCCCTTAGCTGCGTCGTCCGGAGGCAACTGACCGTCTCTCCGCTTGTCGATACTTTCGCGACCCCTCCGCTGCGTAAGCGAGCTATCAGGTCCCTTGCCCGGCGTTTGTCGTCTTCCGACATGCCCGCTACCGAAAGCAGATCGGAGACGGCTTCGGCCTCCTCGGCTGTCCCTCCTGCGTGTTGCTGAACCTTGTCCGATCCAGTGGCTATCTCTCTTGCTCGCTCTATATCAACACCCATATTGGCGAGCACGCGGCCCGCCGCGCTGTCGCCCTCTCGGATCACCCCGAGAAGCAGATGCTCGCTTCCTATGTGGTCGTGACGTAGCTGCCTCGCTTCGTCGTATGCGAGATCGATCACTCTCTTCGCTCGCGGCGTAAGCTGCATGTCCTGACCGAGTCTTGCGTCCCGCCTCGGGACCTGCTGTTCGACCTGCGTTCGAATCTCGTTCAAGCTCGCGCCCATTCCCCGAAGAATCCTGGCGGAAGCGCTCTCGCTGTCTGTGATTAGTCCCAGCAGCAGGTGTTCGACGCTGACGTAATTGTCACCGAGTCGTCCCGCCTCTTCCTGGGCGAAAAACACTGCCCGTCTTGCCCTTTCCGTAAACCGCTGCCACATGATTGCATCAACACCTTTTCAAGTTCCCCCTCCTCCCAGGAGAGGGCTAGGGGGAGGTCCTTCAATATCTATCCTGCGGAACGGCCTTGTGCAGCCAAGTCATCGAATATCGTCGAAGTCAGTTCCCGCAGAGGCCGCATAACTAACCACTAACCACTTCCCTACAACGCCCCCGCGGCCTCCGCGAGAATCGACATCGCCTCGTCCACATGCTTTCTGGTCACTACAAGCGGCGGCAGGAAGCGGATGATCCGGTCCCCTATCGCGTTCACAATCAGCCCCAGTTCCAGGCATTGTCCGGCAATGGTCCTCGCCACCGGCGTGGCAAACTCGATTCCCAACAGCAGGCCCATCCCCCGCACTTCGATTACATCATCTCGCTTACTCTTGAACGTCCTGAGCTTACTCGCGAAATATTCGCCCACGTCCCGCGCGTTCTCGACAAGAGCCTCCTCGTGCAACGCGGTCATCGCCGCGATGCCGGCCGCGCAGGCGAGCGGATTTCCGCCAAATGTCGAGGCGTGGTCTCCCGGCTGGAACACCTCAGCCGCGGCATCCCTGGCAAGGCACGCGCCGATGGGAAAGCCGCCGCCCAGAGTCTTGGCGAGCGTCATCACGTCGGGCGCGACGCCATAGTGCTCATACGCGAACATCCGGCCCGTCCTTCCCAACCCCGTCTGCACTTCGTCAAAGATCAAAAGCGCGCCGACCTCGTCGCAGGCTTTCCTAGCCGCGGCCAGGTACTCCTTGCTGGCGGGGTGGACCCCACTCTCGCCCTGAATCGGTTCGAGCAAGACCGCGCACGTGGCGTCGGTGACGGTGGAGCGCAGCGCTTCAACGTCATTGTAGGGAACGTACTTGAATCCCGGAACTAGAGGCTCAAACGACTTCTGATACTTGGGCTGGCCCGTCGCCGTAATAGCGCCCATAGTCCTGCCGTGGAACGACTCCAGGGCCGTGACAATCTCGAACTTCTGATCGGATCCCTTGGACTTGCCCCACTTTCGCGCCAGCTTGATGGCGGCCTCGTTTGCCTCCGCCCCGCTGTTGCAGAAAAAAGCCTTGTCCATTTCAGACCATTCCACGAGCATCTTCGCCAGCCTGGCTTGAGACTCTGTGTAGTAGAGGTTCGAGACGTGCATCAGGATTCCGGCCTGTTCCCGAATGGCGTTGACCACGCCCGGATGGCAGTGACCCAGACCGTTTACGGCGATACCCGCGAGGAAATCAAGATAACGCTTGCCGGTAGTGTCCCACACCTCGACCCCCGCGCCGCGCGCCAAAGAGATCGGCTGGCGACCGCCGTACGTATCCATAACGTACTGCCTGTACGTCCCCACGATCTTATCGTAGTCTATGCCGCTCTTGGTCTCCCGCGCCACTGCCATTGTCCTACGTCCTTTCGTCTACCGGTCCCTCGACTCCCCCATCTGCGTTTATCTGTGTTCATCCGTGTTCATCGGCGTTCTCCCCTGAACCCCCGACTAACCGGCCTCGATCATCGTCCCAATACCCGTATCCGTGAAAATCTCCATCAACAGCGCGTGCGGCTCGGAGCCGTTTATTATATGCGTCTCTATGTGTCTGCCAGCTTTGTGGCTCTCTATGATTGCATCTGTGCAGGCCTTGACTTTGGGAATCATGCCCTTGTCTATCTTGCCTGATCGCATCATATTCCCGACTTCCTCGATTTTTAGCAATGAGTACAGAGTTGACTCGTCGTTCCTGTCATCGTAAATGCCCTTAACGTCAGTCATCATAATCAGCTTGACGGCCTTAACTGCAACACTAAGCGCGCTAGCAACATCATCCGCGTTCATATTGAAGCTCTCGCCGTTCGGGCCAATAGCTACGGAAGAAATCACAGGGATATACTCCTCACGAGCCAATATCTCCAATATCTGGGGGTTGATCTGCTTGACTCGCCCGACAAAACCAAGGTCATCACCATCAGACTCAGCCTTCTCCGCCACGATCAGATTGGCGTCCTTGCCGCTCAGACCGACCGCGCGCCCGCCCTGCTGGTTGATCAGAGAAACAAGGCTCTTATTGGTCTTGCCGGAAAGGACCATCTCCACGATCTCCATCGTCTCCAAATCGGTGAAGCGCAGACCGTTGACGAATTTCGGCTCCTTGCCGATCTTCTTCATTACCTCGGTGATCTCGGGGCCGCCGCCGTGCACAAGTATCGGATTCATGCCGACGCACCGCAAGAGCACGATGTCCCGCATGACGGACCGCTTCAGCTCCTCGTCCACCATCGCGTGCCCGCCGTACTTGATAACGATGGTCTTGCCGGAGTACCGCTGAATATAAGGCAAAGCCTGAGTCAGTATTTGTGCTTGTTCGGAAGAATATGGCATTCTTTCACCCGGTTATCGGTTATCAGTTGTCGGTTATCGGTTGTCGGTTGTGGCGATCCGTCAGATCGGTCCAATCGGTCCGATCCGTCCCATTCCCCGCACCTGGCCGGACCGAAGGTCTCCGCTCCCTCGACTCCGCCGACTCCTCACGTATGGTACTCTGCGTTGATCTTCACGTAATCATAAGAGAAGTCGCAGGTCCAGACTTTGGCCGACGCCTCGCCGATGTTCAACTCGACCGTAATCACCAACTCGTCCGCGAGCATCGGTCGCCTGGCTTCTTCCGCATCGACGCGCGTCGGCTCGCCCTGCTCGAAAACCCTGACGTCGCCGAAGTAAAGGTCCGTCTTATCCGGGTCCATCTGCGCGCCGGCGCGCCCCGCGGCCGCCAATACGCGGCCCCAGTTCGGATCCCGCCCGAATATGGCGGTCTTCACCAACGGCGA
Organism: Armatimonadota bacterium; assembly: GCA_030649165.1. Classification (GTDB taxonomy): domain Bacteria; phylum Armatimonadota; class UBA5829; order UBA5829; family JAUSEB01; genus JAUSGG01. The sequence continues at coordinate 32,036 of JAUSGG010000153.1, read as the reverse complement.
ATTGGCTATCGTTATGGCCACGCTTCTGGCGTCATCGGCAGTCGCGGCGCCATTCACGCAAATCTCCACCAGCTTGGTCGCGCCTTCACCGTCTCTTGCGATCTCTCGCGCCAGATGCACCGTCACCGTGTCGAGCGCGGCCTGAAACTCATCCGTATCCGGCCCCTCGCCGTCTATGACCGGGTTCTCGGCCATCCCGTTGGCAAGTATGAACGCCGAATCGTTGGTGCTCATATCGCCATCCACGGTCACGCAGTTGAATGAAATCTCAGCCGATCGCGCCAGGCATTTCCGCAGCGCCCTCGGCGTGATTTTCGCGTCGGTCGTGATGAACGCCAGCATCGTCGCCATATTCGGAGCCAGCATTCCGACGCCCTTGCACATCCCGCCGATGCGGACCGATTTGCCGCCGGTCTCGAACTCAACGGCGATCGACTTTGGCCGCGTGTCAGTCGTCATTATCGCCCGAGCGGCAGCGTCTCCGCCGTCGAACGACAGCGCGGCGACGGCGACGGCGATGCCGGTCTCGATCTTTTCCATCGGCAAATGCTGGCCGATTATCCCAGTAGACGCGACCAGGACCTCGTCCTTGTTCAGCCGCAGGGCCGACGCGACAAGCTCCGTCATCCGGTCGGCGTCTGCCATTCCCTGCGCTCCCGTGCAGGCATTTGCATTGCCGCTGTTGGCGATAACAACCTGCGCCGTGCCCCCATCGATCCGTTCCCGCGAAAGCAGAACCGGCGCTGCCTTTACCGCGTTCGTTGTAAAAACGCCTGCCGCCGTCGCCGGAACGTCCGAAGCCAAAAGCATCAGGTCGGGCCCTGCCTGCTTGATCCCGCACCGCACGCCCGCCGCCCTGAAGCCCTTCGGCGCGGTTACGCCGCCGTCAACCCTTTGCATCCGACTTCGCCCGCTGCAGCAGCAAATAGCCGTCGAGGGTGATTGGTATAAGCTCCCAGCCCTCCTTGCCCAGCTCATTCAGTTCGTTTTCGATATTCTCCCGGCCCGCCGCCGCGCTCCACGATGGCTCAACCAGCAATACCTTGTATTCGAAAGCCATGAAAACCCGTCCTCCAATTAGATCCCCTGCGTTCTTCCCTGAACCCCACCTCTCGACTACGGATAAAGCGCGGCAGAACCCAGCCCCGCGCGCTCGTCGAGCCCGCACATGATGTTCATATTCTGCACGGCCTGGCCCGCGGCGCCTTTCACCAGGTTGTCTATCGCGGAAACAACCACGACTCGTCCGGTCCGGTCGTCAACCTTCAGCCCGATATGGCAATAGTTTGATCCCTGGGTGTTCTTGGTCGCCGGATATTCGCCCTCGCCAAACACGACCACAAACGGCGCTTTTGCGTAGAAGTCGCGGTAGAGATCGATCAGCGACGCCGTCTCCGCCTGCCCGGCCAGCGACGCATAAGTGGTGGTCAGTATGCCTCGAACCATCGGCACGAGATGCGGAGTAAACGACACCGTGACCGGCGACCCGGCGACCGCGCTCAGCTCCTGCTCTATCTCCGGCGTGTGCCGGTGAACGCCGATGTTGTAAGGCTTGAGATTGCCTTCCAACTCGGAAAACAGATAGCCAAGCTCGAATTTCGACCGCCCGGCCCCCGAAACCCCTGACTTGGAATCGACTATTATGGTCGATGGGTCGATCAGCCGGTTCGCCAGTAGCGGCGTCAACGCGAGAATTGCCCCCGTCGGATAGCACCCGGGATTTGCGACAAGCGAGGAACATTTGATCTCATCCGCCCTCGTTTCGGGCAGGCCGTAGACGGCGCTCTTCAGGATCTCCGCGGATGGGCTGTCCAGCTTATACCACTTCTGGAAAACCGCCCCGTCCCGGAACCGGAAATCCGCGCTGAAGTCCACCACGCTCTTGCCCGCCGACAGGAGCTTCGGCGCGAACTGCGTCGCCCAGCCGTTGCGCTGCGCGAGGAAAACTAAGTCGGCTTTCTCAGCCGCGGCGCCGGCGTCCGGGGACTCGCACACAGGCGCGTCGGAGCCGTGAAGACTGGGGAAGGCTTTGGCGATCGACTGGCCCTTGTAGGTCTCGGACCCGACGTACGTGAGACGCGCTTCCGGATGCCCCAAAAGTATCCGGATCAGTTCTCCTCCGGCATAGCCGGACGCGCCCACGACGCCGATTCGCAGCATACCGCTCGCCTCTTTTCCAAATGGTCAACAAAAAAGTATTATAGCAGCGCGGCACGAGCATTGGCAAGACCGTAATTGTTACGCTCCACTCTCCCCTCTCCACTCTGCTATAATTGCTCATGATGAACAACGTATTGCGCGACCTCGACGCCGTCCTGTTCGACCTTGACGGCACGCTCGTGGAGACGAATATCGACTTTGCCCTTATGCGGGAAGAGATGCTGGGCGTGGCCGGCGAGTTCGGCGTGGCCCCCGAGTCCGCGCGCGCGATGGACATTCTGGCCATAGTCGAATACGTCTGTGACACTCTCAACGCCCGCGGACTGCCCGAACGCGCGGATGAGGCGCGGCGCGAGGCTATGCGCAGGCTTGAGCGCATAGAGCTTTTCCACAGCGAGACCGCGCGCGAAGTGGAGTCCGCCCAGGCGCTCATTGCCGCGTTGCGCGACCGCGGCGTCAAAGTCGGCATCGTCACCAGGAACTGCCGCCGCGCTAGCGAGATTTCGCTCGAAGCCTCCGGGCTCGGCGTCGGGTTCCTCATGCTCTCCCGCGAAGACGTGCGGAACACGAAGCCCCACCCCGACCATCTTATGCGCGCGCTGGAAATCCTGGACGCCAGGCCGGACAGGTCGCTGATGGTCGGCGATCACACCATGGACGTCGAAGCCGGCAAGGCGGCGGGGATGCGCACCATTGGCTTGCTCGCGCCCGAGCGGCCTCGCGACTTTTTTAGGAAGGTAGAACCGGACGAGGTAGTCGAAAGCCTGCGGGAAATCGTCGATGCGTTTGTCGATCTCGATAGTTAACTGGAACACAACCGAGCTGCTCCGCCGCTGCCTGCGGTCGATCTATGCCAACCCGCCGGAGGCCGACCTCGAAGTCATAGTGGTCGACAACGCTTCCTCCGATTTCGACGAGGCGGCCCTCAGAGCGGAGTTTCCCCAGGTCCACACCATCGCCAATACCGAGAATACCGGCTACGCGCGCGGCAATAACCAGGCGATCGAAGCATCCTCCGGCGACTACGTTCTGCTCCTGAACCCCGACACCGAGGTCCGACCCGGCGCGCTGCAGGCGCTTGTGGACTTCATGCAGACCCATCCCGACGCCGCCGCGGCAGGAGCAAAGCTGGTCCGCCCGGACGGGAGCACCGATCAGTGCTGCCGGGGCTTCCCATCGCCGCTCGCCCTGGCCGGCGAGTACTTCGGACTGTCCGGAATATTCCCGCGCTGCAGATTGCTCGGCGCATATCGCATGACCTGGTTCGGGTTCGACCGGGTCGCCGAGGTAGACCAGGTTATGGGATCATGTATGGTGATTTCTCGGAGGGTTTTGGAAAATATCGGAGCGTTTGACGAGCAATTTCGCATCTTTTTCAATGAGGTTGACTGGTGTTTTAGAGCAAAACAAGCAGGTTTTAAGATATATTTTCTGCCTGACGCGGAGGTTTTGCACCTGGGAGGACAAAGTACCAAGCAGGTTAAGAACGAAATGAGGCTGGAATCGCAGCGCTCTCTCATCAAGTTCTACCGTAAACACTACAGGGGACGAATCCCGTCTCCGATGTACCTGCTGGCTTTGGCGGGAATTTGGCTCAATATGCGCCTCATTCGCCGGCAGGGAAGGGAGCTTCGAGATTAACGCGGCGAGCGGCGACAACAATCCGGAACAGAACCCAAGCGAGGATACCCCGATCGGGCGCGATATGCCATCGCGCCCGCAACAGAACGCCGGCAAAGATTCACCAGATATTACCGTCAGCATCGTGAACTGGAATACCAGGGACGAGCTGGCGAACTGCCTGGAGTCGGTTTTCGCTCAGGAAGGCGCGGATTACGAGGTAATCGTGGTGGACAACGGCTCCCGCGACGGCAGCGCCGACATGGTCGCCTCACGTTTCCCTCAGGTCCGGCTGATCGCCAACAAAGACAACCGCGGTTTCTCCCGCGCGCAAAACCAGGCGCTCGCCGCCTCGCGCGGGCGTTATGTCATGATGCTCAACCCGGACGCCCGGATTGTCGAGTCCGACTCGCTTGCCAAGCTCGTCGCGTTCGGTGACTCGGAGCCGCAAATCGGCGTAATCGGCGTTCGGATACTGAACGTAGACGGATCGCTCCAGTTCTCGGCCAGGCGGTTTCCGACGCTCGGCGCGGGGGTGTTCCGCAACACGTTCCTTGGCCGGCTTTTCCCGAAAAACAGGTACGTCAAGGAGTACCTTATGACGGACTGGAAGCACGATGAAGTCCGCGACGTTGATTGGGTGTCCGGGGCCGCCCTGACCGTCAGGCGGGAGGCGCTCGAAGATATCGGCTCGCTGGACGAGAGGTTCTTCATGTATTGCGAAGACGTAGATTTCTGCCACCGCGCGCACGGAAAAGGCTGGCGGGTCTGCTACTTCCCGCGCTCCACGGTCATCCACCGCATCGCCGCCTCAAGCGACCTCGCGCAGATACGGATGATCTACCAATTCCACAGAAGCATGCGGCTGTTTTTCCAAAAACACTACTCCTCCGGCTGGCCGCTGCATACGAGACTGATCGTGCTCCTGGGGCTGACTGCGAGGATGAGTTGTTTCATCGCGCTCAACATGATCAAGCGCGCAGTTGGCAAGCGCGGAAGCAGAAGTGGTTAGTGGTTCGTGTGCGGAGGGCGGCCCCCATAACCCTCACAACCCTCGTAAACCTCATAAACCCCATGAACCTCGCTCCCCCGTACGTTTTCCAGCTTGCAAACCGGGTATTATTATGCTAAGATACGGGTGGTCAAGAGACGTAAAATGTTGCCCTGCCGTGCGCGTGATTCGTCGAGGAAGTTTTGAGCCGACACTCACAACTTTAGGGGGCCTTCTGATATATTGGGTTGTACGTCGAGTCTCCGAGCAATCGGAAGTTCACCATGCGCCCATCGGGGTCACCCGCCCTAGTAATATAGGGGTCAAAACTCGGTAGACACACGGCATTAGCGGGGCGGCAATATCAACAGACTACCAGAAATCCAGATTGACAAGCCCTCTGGTTTTTGGTAGTCTGTTTGTCGTCAGGAGTGATTGCTCCTGGCGCCCATATCGTGGCCCGTTCGTCTAGCGGTTAGGATACCTGGTTCTCAGCCAGGGGATCAGGGGTTCGAATCCCCTACGGGCTACCAAGTGTAAAGCGGAAAACCATCTCTGTGATGGTTTTCCGCTTTTGCTTACCTAGCGACGGGCTAGAGCAGATCCAGTGTAAGCTCGTGATTGTGGTTGCGCTCCTCGTGCCCAGTCGAACTCCCCATGCTACACACGGGAATACTCCGGCCGAGCATGTCCGACCTTGGATCATGCTTCTCGTAACTCCGCAGAGCAACCTGTGCCCTTGAGTTCGCGTAGCAGTACACACAACCATGCGGGCACGTGTCGTACATGCCAATGTCGGTGCACTCGCAGCATCCGCAGCCGTCCCGCGTTGGCGCCTCGACCAGGCGGCGCGTCTTGTCCGGGTAAAGCCTTCGCAAAAGCTCGGCGTCCGTACAGTGCGCCTTCTTGATCTTGCCCCCAACGAGATAGTCACCGCAGCATGAAACCATTTCAATGCCGTGAGCAGACGCCACATCGGCCAAAGCGCTGGCGATTTCGACCCGGTCAGCAATTGGCAGATCGTGGCACACGACGCCTGTATCCCTCCACAGGGCCTCCGTGTTTCTCTGCACCTTGCGGTGAAAGACCACGAAACTGAAGTAGCAGCGTTTCACAGTTCCTTCGAGAGCCGCACACAGCTCCGCAAAGCGACGCATGTGATACTGCCGGTCAGTGATGCTTGAGATCAACACCGGGTCATACCGCCAGAGCACGGCGTCTGCTCCATACCTTTTCGAGAGAGCATGCGCGCACGTTACCAGGTCTGCTGTATCGGGAACGCGAGGCTCGAACACCTTAGGCAAGCCGTTGATAGTAAAGTGGAAGAGCATCCGGTATCCGCGACTGTCCAGTTCGTCCGTATGCGCCAGAAGCGGCGCGTAGTTCTTCGACCAGAGGACAAATGCCATCACGTCCTCTGGTCGAAGTGAGATTCTGTGGACAAGTCTTGAGAATGGATTGACCCAGCGTACATAGCCATCCCGGATGCGGTTCATGAACCATTCCGAATAGAACGCCGGTATGTCAGTTCTTCTGCTAACCGAGATAACCTTCACTGCTCAAGTCCTGTTGCTCGTAGATCGCTGTTGTGATTGTAGTGTTCGAGTGCCGGAGCGTCAATCCTAATGCGAGCAATCCCAACTCGCGAAGGCCTAGATGCGGCCCAATGACAGGGCGTCCGCAGCTACCATTGGCTGGCTGGCGTTACCTACTCCCCAGTATGCAAGCGACCAGAACCCTGTTGCCCAGTCTGGGTTCTTCACCTGATCACCGCTGCGCAACGAATGCCAGTAAGAGCCTTCGGGGCTGTAGAACCTCACGCGGTTCCAGTGGACTGACAACTCCAGCGCGGGGGACAGTGCGCTGGCAAACATACGCATAGCCACCCCGCGCTCCTTCAGCTCGGATGCGAGAAGGAGCTTGTTGCGAAAAGGAATATCCGTCAGCAACTGCGCGGTTGCCTCGGCATATCGCGCCGCGTTCTCCACGAGTTCCGCGGACTGGCTGAACTCAGCGCACCCTGCCTCGAAGTACGAAGGGTCGACTGGCTGGTCTCCGGGTTGCAGAGAAAATGACTCCGACGCCCGATCTTCGCCTGCGGACGGGCTGGACAGGAAGTTGGACATGCAGCACATGGCAAGCGACCCGCCTTCCACCGCGTCCACGACTTGCCGGATGCAGTCCGGCTCGGGATACGGCGATATTACGTCAGTCACGCGCTCAATGTTGATCGAATGCGCATCCAACGACCGCGCCATATTGTTCAGCATCTTCCGCCGGGGTTCCTGCTTGTTGGCGTCTGGCTCTACGGCAATGACCTTTACCGAGACGCCCAACTGCTTGTACCCGAGCCCGGAGACTACGTCTGACCAGGTGGCCAATACGTCAATGGCAGCCAGTGACGCTATGCCGAGGCCAGCGCCGATGTCTACCAGAGTGATACTGGGTGCGCCGAATGGGTAAGGGTTGATCTGTGCCTGCCTGGACTCCCATTCCAGCAACTGCTGGATGACCAGCTTCTGGAACTTGCAGAAGTTTGTGGGCGAGTAGAACGCCAGCATGGCCGCGATATCGGCCATGTTCTGTGTGTCGCTTGGCGGGGGCATATTCCCGGCGGAATACAGTTGCCGCCACTGTCTGGCTTCCGCGTCCTCGTCGAACTGTCGCATCTGTTCCTGGTAGACAGTCGCCATACGCTCGCTGAAGCGCCAGATTCGTTCGCTTGAGGCTTCACCGCCGGGCGGGGCCAGTCTCTCAAGCAGGCTGTGTACTACTGGGTGTTTCTCCATAGTTCGATCCTCCTTGTGGTTTTGTTCCATGCGCCTGGAATACTGTGTCTGCAATGCGCGCTATGCAAACATCTGTTCGATTATACCAGTCACACAGACTGTTGTCAACATGTTGTGTACACTTTTCTTGGGGAATCCTAAGACTAGATATCTGGGCGACGTATGGAGGATCGCGCCCGTACCGAGAGCCAGATCGACCTGCAAAAGCACCGATCATCGGCCCAAAAACGTAGAGCGGTTCGTATTCTTGACTCTTGGCCTACCAAGTGCAAAGCGGAAAACCTTCTCTGTTAGGGTTTTCCGCTTTCCTACTTTACGGCCCCGCTCAGATGTTCCACGCGTGAATCTGAGCGCGAATCTGCCATTCCGCCAGACATAGAGCCCGCGGAATCTTGAGAACGGGGTTGCCGCTTCAGACCCCACATTTGACCCCGTTTATCTCTCTTCTCGCCGGTTCTCTCTGAATCTCGGAAACGGGGTCAAAGCCCGTTCTCAAGATGATTTGCGCAAATTCTTGGGGGAGCATGCGGTCGTGAGCAAAACCGCTTACATCAGAAAGGGCAGGCAACAGTCGTATTGAGTCGGTTTCGCCAGGGGAGGTCATAAGATTGGCATCTACAAGCTGAACTGATATAATCGGTGTGGCGAACTTAGCTTGGTCGTCAAATGACTATACCCCGCCCTTTCGGGGAAACCGGGGACTGAGCTGGGACAGAGCCCGGTTTTGTTAGCGATCATCGCCCCACCAGTTTGGATATTAGAAGCTAGAGGATCCATCCAGCTTACAACTTTGCCGTATGTATCGTTACGGTTCCACCTCTGAAGTCTTTCGGCAGGCGCAGGACTCCATCGGCGCCGGGTTTCATCCGTTTACCATTAACCTCTGCGTACTTCATAGGACCGCTGCCGTTTACAGTTAGTTTCAGCCGGCTGTGCCGGAAGCGAAGATCGGCCTTTACTGCGGGACTGCCGGGATACAATGCGGGTTTGATTGTCAGCCTGTCTCCTTCGAAGCTTATGCCAAGAAGATGGCGGATCACAAAGAGGCTTACTTCGCCGGAAGTCCACGGAAGGACTCCTGAGCATGCTATCTGAGCCTGGTTTAGCGGTATCTCCTCAAACCACGATCCCGTTCTACCGCCTTGCACTCTGTTCAGCCATTCAAGTGTGCGACGGCTTCTGCCATACAATCCGGCTTCATGCTGTCCTCTCATGATGAAGCAGCTTGCGAAGGGCCATGGCCCCGGCTGGTCGCATTGTCCACTTGAGTGGTAGCGCTCATACCCGCCGCCGAACCATCTTGCTGACCAGATCTTCTCCAGATGGTCGAGTGTTTTCCGGGAGAGCTTGGATTTGGGATCGACTATTCTGAATGCAATCGGAAGCGCCATAGTGGCATCCGGCTCAGCCAGATTCACGGACTCGGTTGCCCGTGGGGCCTCCGGTCTAAAGCTGGGGAAATCGATATACTTCACCCATGAGCCATCTACGCCCCGGCGTTTTATCAAGCGGCCTTCCTCAACCAGTGAGTGTGTCGGATGATGAAGCATTCCTTTCAGTATCTCATCAGCCACTTGCAGCCAACGATTGGCACGGTCTTCGGCCTTCAATGGTACCGCCAGCGCGGCGGCTTCACGCAGGCCCAGTATCAGGTAGGTCTGATATGCGAGTTCATAGCCGTCAACAAGGGTTCGCTCCCAGAATTCCCGCTTGTTATGCATCATGCCGTTGCTGCCCCTGAATTGGGGTTGCAGATATCGTTCTATCATCGCCAGCAGCTTTGCACGATGCTCGCGGATCAAGGAATCATCGCCGGTCCAGTCGCGGTAGGCCTTCAAAGCATGCATTAGCTCGCCCATCTGATCGAACTGCTCGTATTCAGAGGGAGCGAATGCTCCGCCGATCAAGGTATTTCCGCCTTCCTCAACCATATCTTTGAGAACATGCTCCAGTCCTCTTCGCGCCAGCTCAAACTCTCCTGCGTGGATTACGCCAAGCAATGTGTTCGAGGTGTCTCTCACCCATTGAGCGCCGTATTCAAATATGCCGGCATTCATTTCGCCGTTATCCGCGACCATGCTGCGGAGCCCAAACCTGGCCTTGTCATATATCTCCTGTACGGTTTTGTCTTGCGTTTCTACTCTTGAACTGTTCGTCCACGCGGCTCGCGTGCGTGGTATTGCGTCGCCGAGGTCGATGTTCGCAAGTTCAAAGTCAGGCGCCTCGGTTGCTCCGGCATGAGGTGACAGGGCGGGCTCCCACAGCTTGTCAACATTATCCTTTCCGATATGCGCAAGCAGAATGGTGTTCACAACGACGGTCTGTCCCGGTCTCACTGGTACCGGACCTATCTCCAACTCACTCTTCTGCGGGATCGCACGGACCGGATACGAACCGCCGGCGCCAAGACCGAGGATGCAGATCTCATTTCGCTGTATGAGCATACCTCGCGCGGCGTGAGACTCCCCAGGCGGGAGTGACAAACGCAGTTTCACATTCTCAGCGCCTGCAAGATCGGCCGATTTCAGCTCAATTCGGCGCAGGAAAGCGTTCTTTCCATCCAACGCGAGGATCTTCTCAGTCACTTTCAACCCGCCGGCCCACCAGACAGCCTCTGCCGCCGGGATGCCGTCTTCAACCATCCATCTTGTCTGTGTCTCGTGCCCGACAGCGGTAAACGGGTAACCGCCAAGCAGGACCTCAAGAGCGCTCCGGACGAATCCTTCTCCTTGTCCGTAATTGAACGCAGAAGCTTTGGCATAGCTCTGAACGCTGTTTCTTGCGTCAAATAGCACGTACATGAACGCTGGAGATAGATCTGCCTGATCCGCCTGAAGGACCATCTGGGCTCTTTCGCTGCGTAGAACAAAGTATTCCCTGCCGGTCAGGAACGACCGATGTAGCAGCGGCGCCATACTGGGATCGAACTCCACAGCGCACGCCGGTGATACTACAAGCACAGACAAAATGATAGATAGAACGGCACGAACAAGATATCCCATCGAAGTTTTCACGCTTATCGCTTTCTGTCGGATTTGGGTTCTGCTGACGGACGCAGCCATGCGGCGATTATATCACATACGGAAGCGGGGAGGGCGAACTGGTGCCCGACGTGACAGCCCAGGAATAGGTAGGGCTAATCTGTCTACCGGCCTCTCTTTCGGCAGCAGCAGACATAACCCCCTCTCCCTTGACGGGAGAGGGCTGGGGTGAGGGTGATAGAATTCCCACTCCTGAGCTTTAATGCCTGAGGTTGTTGCGATAGAAGCAAATCTACCTCAGATAGCAGCCGGGCATACGATATGTAGTATGGTCCAGCCCGATTCCATACTACATACGGCAGCGCTGATCCCGGTATACCGTCTATCGCAACGGCCTCATGCCTGACTTCCCGTTGACGCCTTTGCGGCTTTATGGTAGTCTGTTTGTCGAAAGCAAGACCGATACACGGCCCGTTTGTTCTTGGCGGTTACGACACCTGGTTCTCAGCCAGGGGATCAGGGGTTCGAATCCCCTACGGGCTACCAAGCATTAAGAGTAAAGTGCTCTTGTCGCGAAATGACCCTGTCGGTGCTTCCGGCGGGGTTTTCGCGTTCTTGCGAGCGTGAAGCCGGCTTTCAGCCGGATGTCATCGCCGCCGAACCTGAGACCGAGATTTGTCCCGAAGCACCACATTTTCGGACATGCTCTCTCTGTTTGGCAGATTTTCTCTGAAACACGAGAACGGGGCAGAGCCCGTTCTCAAGATTGTTTTTCGCGATTCTTGGTGAGCAAGTAACCCTTCGCAAAACACTTTGACGGCCGCCGCGCTGAGCACGAATTTTGGAACCGGGGTTGTCTCAGGGCTCGAATTCTCTGGCTAACCCCACGCGTTCAACTGCAACCCCGTTCTCGTGTTCTGCGACGCGAACTCTTGGCGGAGCAAGAGTTCACCGGCGAAAACCAGGTGAGGGCGACCGGCTCTTAGGCCATTCCCTGCAATCCGTCACGGAATCCGACGATCGAGCAGTGCTCGCGGTACCTCTTGGAGTGATCATGTTCCACCGTCCAGGTGCTGGCCTAGCCTCTGTGCGGGAGCCTTGCGTTGCGGAGTTGGTCAGAGGGAGGATACCCACTCTTATGTTGTCGAAGATGATCTGTGTTGCTTTGAACAGAGACCCCAGGGTTCGCGGACCAATCAATGTGATCCTTCGGGCCTCTGATGGCGCATCCGGTCTGCGCCCAGAGCCACTCGTAGAACTACCATGGACACGCGCCAGATGCGAAACTGACGAGGGAGGAGTCTATGACCATGCGACGCTCGGGAGGGCTGCTGCTGGTAGCGGCGTTGGTGATAGGAGCTGCCTATGTCGGGTACCGTGAATATCAGGAACGGCCACTGGTCGACGTGGTGAGTCCACAACCAGAGGTCCGTCTGCACGCGGTAAGGAACCTGACCCGCCAGGACAACCCAGTGGCCGTGCAGGCACTGATCAAAACGCTCGGCGACTCCGAACAGCCGGTCAATGGAGCCGCACGGCAAGCCCTTCGCGCCTCGGGTGCTCGGCTCCTCGCGGCGCTAGTAGCGGCACAACAGCACTACGTGCTTCTCAAGACGCCAACGCCCGGTGAGGAGTTGCGCAATGAACGACGCTGCACAGAGATATCGGCCTTGCTGGCCGCGTTAGGGAAGCCAGCCGTGGCGCCGCTGCGACAGGCGTTGCTCAAGCCCGACTATGCCTACCGGCTGGCGGTGTTACACACCCTGTCGAGAATAGACGATCCCGCGGCCATTGATGCGCTGGCTGCTGTGCTTGGCGACACGGATCTGGGTATGCAAGCCGAGGCTCTCACCTTGCTAGGTCAGTCGGCCGACCCGCGCGCGGTTCCGCACCTGTTGGTCGCGCTTCGGGGGAGCAATGTCCGCCTCCGACGACTGGCTGTGCAGGGACTAGCGACAACGACCAGTGCTGATGCCGTGGACGCGCTTCGAACCGCGCTAAAGGACAAAGACGCCCAGGTTCGCAAAGGCGCCCTGTTCGCCCTGGGGGCCACGCGCAATCCGCGAGGGCTGGAGATCCTTATCAGTCTGTTGAAGTCGACTGAGGATGCCGACCGCCGGCAAGCCGTTGAAACGGCGCTTATCCGCTATGGACCCGGAGCCACAGACACGTTGTTCAAGGTAATGGGGGAAGAGGAATTCGCCCTAACCCGGCAGGCCATCGCCTACGCTCTGAAAGGGATGGATGATGCCGGTGTCAATGCGCGTCTGGTGAAGGGCATCGAGGACGGTAACCGAAGAGTTCGCGAAAGCTGTGCGATGGGTCTGGAAGTGATGGACACGCCGGAAGCGAACACCGCGTTAGATGCCGCGCTGACAGCGCGACGTTATGACATTATTGCAATGGTGCCAGCATACTATATAGGCAAAGGAACACCTGGAAGCGAGCCAGTGCTCATCGAAGCCATGAACCGTGAAGGCGGCATGTTCACGGCAGGGTACTTGCTCAACACCGGAAACGCCACGCTGGTCCACGCTGCTCGCAGATGGGCAGCCAATAACGGTTTCGTCGTCAGCCGCAGTAGTCATGCGCAGGCGTCGGTAGCGTGGGGTTCGAGTCAGCGCTAGTGCAACAAAGACACTCCGGTAAGCGTGTGGCGAGATGAGGCGCAATATGGACGAAAGAGGGGCGGCAAGCCAATATCTCAGACGCGGGGAACTTAGCACAGCAAGGAAGGGGCTTCGAAGCACCTCCGTGTGATTCGAACAGATCGGTTCGTATTCGCCGCACTCGTGCTCCCTTTGATTTTGCTCGGGTGCAGGAACAGGCATGTTTCTAAGCCCGCGAGTCCGACGGCATTGCCGCCTCCCCATATCCCGACCGTACATCTGCGCGGTGCGGCGTGTCGCGAGTTGGACCGGATTGTTGTACCTACTGGTGTCAGCAAACAGGCAGAGCACGCAGTTGGTATAGCCAAGATGACAGGGGCTGTCTCCGCACGGTTAAGAATCTGTCGGGGACTCGAAGGCAAGAGCACAGCGAGGTCGCGATGGGAGGGACCCGTGTGGTCGCAGTTGTCTGTGACGGCGACGCGGAGGTGGACGCCAAAGCGGACGGGTCGGACGCAAAAAAACAGGCTAGTGTGATCCCACTTTGTCGACAGGAATCCCACATCTGAGTCTTGCGGTGGCGTGCGGCCGTCGGTCTATTCTGTGCTACGCTCAGCGGCCTTCTTTGTGAGCAGCTTCATCACCGGCTTCTTCCCAAAGGTAGTGGCTAGATCCAGCGGCGTGCTGCCCATTTCGTCCTTTGCGTTCACATCTGCGCCCTTGTCTATGAGCAGCTTGGCGACATTGGCTCTTCCGGACATAGCCGCCCAGTGTAGCGGTGTCCAGCCCGACATGCCGCTTGCGTTGACATTGGCACCCTTGTCTATGAGTAGCCTGGCAACCTGCTCGGAACCCGAATGGGACAGCGGCGTTCTGCCCATGCTGTCCTTTGCATTAACATCGGCGCCCTTGTCTATTAGCAGCTTGGCGACATTGACCTTTCCGGACATGGCCTCCCAATGAAGCGGCGTCATGCCCATGGGTTCGTCTGCGTTGACGTTGGCGCCCTTGTCAATGAGTAGCTTAGCAACCTGCTCGGAATCCGCCAGGTGCAGCGGAGTTACGCCGCCCTTGGCCTTTGCGTTTACATCGGCCCCCTTGCTTATGAGGAGCCTTGCAACGTCGTATCTTCCATATCGAGATGCAAAGTGAAGCGGAGTCCAGCGGAGCGTGTCCCTGCTGTTGACGAGCTTGGGCTTCTTCCTCAGCAGAGCAGCGACCTTCTTCAAGTCTCCTTTTGTTGCGGTGTCGTGGATCGGGCCAGCCAACGCGTCCTGCAGAGCCGCTGCCACGGCCAGTGTAACAAGTAGCACCAAGAACCGTCGGACGTGTGTCATGTGTGCCTCCCCCTATTGTTGCGGCGCACAGCTATCTGTGTGGCTGCGTGCTCTCGATCACGCGTGTATTGTAACACGATGCGGCGATCTTGCCAAGAGGTTCCGGCTGAGCGTCAGCGATGCTAGAGTGCTGGATCTACCAGCCCAGAGCCATACTGGAAGACGCTGGGGCACCACCAAGTACCGCCAGAATAAGCACCGGCGCTAGCCTGGATACCGGGATCAACCGAGCTAGCAACCGCCCACTGACTACGAGCTTCGCAAACATCGCTCTAACTTCCTCTCCATATCGGCAGCCGGGCGACGCGACCTCCCGATCTGAGCAACAACAGAACCTCCGGATTGCCGATATTCGGCGTCGAGCCTATGGTAAAGCGTTTGCCCTTGGCTGTGGGGTCCATCCAAAACGCCTGCCCTACCTTGGCTACGGGCTCGTTACCGCCGATGGACATAGCCCCGCCGTACATGAAGAGCTGCTCGCCTTCCGCCCCGATGCAGACGAGAGACTCAGGCACCTGGCGAGCGGTCTTGCGCCTCTTGTACTCCGATGGAGAGCACGTCACGCACCTCCGAAGCCATCCACGCTCGCCGCGCGGAGTGGACACCTCGATCTTGTCCCCCTGCACGGTGAACACAAGCAGCTTGGCGCCCGCCGATACGGATGACTTGGAATCCACCATATCCGGACTTGAGAACAGGTCGGCGCTCTTTATACCAACAACTGGCCCTGGCTTGCCCTTCGCCGGTTTGGGTGAGGGGGCGGCCGCCTTGGGCGGCACAGCCCTGGTCTTTGGCGTTGACTCCTTGTAGCCACAACCCGAAACCATGCACACTGCCATCAGAACGGCTAGAACTAGCAACCAGATCATTCTCATCTTGCTTCCCCTCCTATCCCATGTTTACGATCCGCTCCGTACCGCTCGATGCGGACGGCAATTGGCAAACGGACGATTACAAGCCGCGATCACGGAGTCTTGGCGCAACGAAATCCGCAGCCCGCAACGAAGAGCGAGCGTGGCTGGACGTTGCCGCCACGACTGGCGCACCGAAAGTCATCGACGCAATACACATCAAAGAACGATCCCCCACGCAAGACATGAGAGGCACCGAAGAAAGCAGACTCTTTCCCTTTCGACGGTCCCTGTGGGTTCCGCAAGGGAGCGGTCTTGTAATAGTCCGGATCGTACCAGTCTGCACACCACTCCCAGGCGTTGCCCGCCATGTCCATCACACCGTAGGGACTGACCCCACTTGGGTAGCTGCCCACTGGCTGAGGGCTCGACATGCTGGTGGATGATGGGTTGGCAGAGTTCGACGCGTCCCACTTGTTGCCCCAGGGGTAGACACGCCCATCGGTCCCCCTAGCGGCCTTCTCCCACTGCGCTTCTGTGGGCAGCGACACACCAGCCCACTTGGCATACGCTGCAGCGTCATCCCACCCAACGCTCACTACGGGATGCTCGTTCCGCCAACCCCAGGTCTGCTCCGGAGGCATCTGCCTGCCAGTTTCTTCGCAGAACCTTCGATACTGCGCCACCGTCACCTCATGCTTGTATATCCAGCAGCCATCCAGGTAGACCTTCCTCTGGGGCTTCTCGCCAGCGAACCACTCGGCCTTCCACTCCGGATGCTCCTTCAGAAACGCGGCGACCTGCTCACTGCGGCTACCCATTGTGAATTGTCCCGCCGGGATCCATACCATCTCAGCGCCATCTTTGGGATTGGCGCAGAGGTCACCCTTTTTCGATCCTGCTCTCCCATCGTATGTCGGAATGTCTTTCTTCACCCCATCCGCTGCGTAACCCGGCAGCAGCCCTGCTATCAGAATTGCTGCAGCTAACAACCAAACTGTTCTCCTCATGAGTCCCCTCCTATTACATCGCTTCGATCCTACACGCCGAGAACGAATATGGCTATACCGTGGTTTGTCGGCTTCAGATTGTCGCCGCTCCGCCGTCTACTTGCCCGCCTGTCCTTCTCCTGAAGGGCGACCCAAGCCAAGCCCTACCTCAACCACAGCAAGGGCCGCTTCGGTCGATCCCTCTACTTTCGGTCCCAATGCGATAACGGACGCTCGATGGCCCAGCAACCGCAGCGCGTTGATGGCGGCCTTTGCGACTTCACTATCTCGACTATTGAGCAGATTCTCGAGGCCCTGCCTATCATCCCTGATCGCCATTGCCCACAAAGCTATGAGCCGACGGTTTCGGTTGCGCCCACTGATGTAGTCTCGGATAATGGTTTCCACTCTGGGGTCATCGAAGCGGGCTATCGCCAGCAGTGATGATTCGGGAACCGCCTGACCCAGATCGACGCTGCGGTCGAGGGGCCAGCGGTCGCCGTCGGCGAACCTCTCGGCTTTGCGGGGAGCCGGAATCACGCCAGACGTGTAATGTGTGGTGCGGTATGTGGTGAGGTAGCCAAAGCTCGTGGAAGATCCGGTCCGGAATCCCACTGCCGCTCTGATCTGGACGCTGGAGGGAAGGATTCCCTTTCCGTCTTGCACAGCTAATGCAAGGGACGAGCTCAGTGCACAGTTTGACAGCCCGATGTCGGTACTGCGCGGAACGACCAGCTGCTCCAGACCCAGCGTGCTGCCGTTGGCCGAAAGCGCCCAACCCGTCAGCGTCTTGCGAGTTCCATTGCCATCACGGAGGACGCCGCCCAAGGCGGTTTCGAGGGCAGGAGTGTCGATGGAACCGGCAACCGCAAGCTCCCACAGCTTGGTGATCGCTTTGGACGCCAGGTCATCGCTGACCGCTTTCGCAGCCAAGTCTCCCAGCATGCCCGCCGCATCAGCGGGCGGGAGTGTTGACAGCATGTCCACGCACTTATTGCCGTCTTCGTGCGAGGGGTACTCAGCCATTACTCTGACTGCTTCCGCTCGTCTTTCCGGGTACCGCACCAGGCCTCCATTGGCCACGAGGCGCGCGTCCGATCCGGCGGCCGCAAGCTTATCTAGAACGGGAAGAGCATCCTGACCGCCAATCGCCGACGCGGTCTGCGCAACTGCCTCACGCACACTGGAATCCGAGGAGGCACTCATTCGATCCAGTATCTTCACGGCATCAGTCGTCGGCAGCGACCGCAAGGCCTCGGCACTCGCAAGACGCACGGAGCGTTCCGTATCGTTTGATGCTGTCACAATCGCATCGAGACTCGTCGGGGAAGCAAGCCGTGCGAGCAGCCTCACCGCTCCACCGCGAATCTCCGGGGTCGGGTTCGCCAGGCAATCCGTCGCTGTCCTGACGAGAGACGCCTTTGCAGTATCGGAATCGGCTTCTCCGCCGCCGGCAAGTGCGGTCAACAGCAACTCCCACACCCCCGCAAGCTTGTCAGTGAGCAGAATGCTATACGTCTTGCCATTCACGGACAGGTTCAGCTTCATTACTGTCGGCGCTCCTCCGGTCGGGATCTGTATAGTCAGTGTTCCCGGAGCGTCGCCAGGCTGCGCGAGTTGTGGGCCGGATTGGTCAGTGCCCACTTTCTTTTTGGGAAGAACGTTGGGGTAAGCGCATGCGTCCAGTAGGACACGTCTGGACTCCGGGGTCGCGTCTTTAGCAAGCGAATCGATGGCCTTTGCCTGTCCCTCTCCGCTCCCGCGTTCGAGAACCACTGCCAGCAGAGATCTCCGATCGGCGGGAGTCAGCGAAGCGCCAGCGTCGGCCAGCTTCTCCCACATCGTAGATTCTGCGCCGACCATCTTCACTACCTCGACCAGAAGATCCCCATCCGGCGTGCCTTTCGCAGAGAGAGCCTCCACCAACCCGCCCCATGCGGCGGTATTGGCGGGCGCTAGCCCTTGTAGTGCGGCCCTGACCCCTTCATCGCCTGCGGCTGCCAGCCCTTCACCGGCCGCGCGTCTCACAGACGCCTCGCTCTCCTTGTCATTGTTCGCTTTGGCTAAGAGTTCCGCGAATGACGACAGTCCGGGGTGCGTTCCCAATGCTCTCGCCGCGGCGGCGCGCACCTCAACCGATTTGTCATCATTGAGCATGCCTGTGATGACTTCTATGTCCGAGGTGTTCCCCATTCGTCCAAGAGCGGTGACTCCGGCGGACCGTGTCTCGGCGGATTTTGCTCGGATCGCGTCCAGGGCCAGGGTGCGGATAACGGCATTGTCTGTCCGTGGCGTCAACTCCAAAACAGTCCGTGTCACCTGCTCGTCTGCGCCTTTCAAAGCCAGCAGAAGGTCATCTGTCGAAAGCTTTTTCATGCCATCCAACTGGCGCAGCGCCTGTTGACGCACTTTGGGCGAACCGTCGCTCACCGCAGATCGGACACCCTGTTCAGCAGCGACCCCTCTGGCCAGGATAATCGCCCCTAGCGCTTTTGCGCGAACGGCTTCATCCCTGTCTTGCAGGTAATCTCGCAGCAGCGAGATTGTTGCCGCATCCGCCTTCTCCGCCACATACGATAGCGCAAGTATCTTACGGTCCGACTTCCCGTTTTTCGCTGCTGCAAGCGCCGCAGCCGCCGGGACAGGTTTGCCGGCCGCTTCGAGCGCTGTTCTTGCGGCTCCATTGACTGCATCATTTGGATCAAGCAAGGCGCGGATCACAAGCTCCGCAGCGATGGGCTCTCCGCGTCGAGCAGCCAGCACGGCAATCCTCACCTTGCTTTGCTGTTTCGCTTTGTCGAACACGTCTCCGAATTGCTTCAGAGCCAGGGACGGAGAAGCCTCCAGCGCCGCCTCAACTGCCTCTGGACTGTCTTTGCAGGCCTCCAGAAGTCGCGAGATGGCACGATCCATTACGGCCTTTTCGGATTCCGAAAGCGGGGGACGTTTCGTCGAGAATAGAGCTACAGGAGTAAGGTTTATGTTCTTGCCGATCACTCCTGCTCTCATGACCAGTTCATAAACGCCATTGGTTACCTTGGAGTTATCCCCGTTACCATTGCCAGCCACAGCGGTTGGCGACTCCGTGCAGAAGGCAAGGCCTCCGCACAGCAGGAGAAGTCCGCACATAACAATTGCGGGTAAAGCCCTGTTTCTCATCGATCCCTCCCCGTGTGTGTCTGTTCCAATCGGTTCCCTCTCAGACGCAAAGATTCTACAACCTTTGTGCCAGTCAGCCAACCCGACCGTGTCTACCTTACGGCGCCGTGCTTGCGGAGTATGCTGGCAACCTTTGCCTTGTAGTCTACGCCATTTCTCGTTACCATAATGGTAACGCCATATCCTAACACATCCGTGACGCAAGCCGCAATGGGGTAGCACCGTTGCAGTCGCGGACATTGACTCTGGCCCCGTTTGCTATCAGTAACTCCACCAGTTGAGGATAGCCTTGCTCTGCGGCTTCATGCAGTGGAGTCCGGCCATTGGCAGCCTTGGCGTTGACATCGGCACCCTTTGCGATGAGCAACTTGGCGACTTCGGCGCAGCCCTCTAGAGCAGCCCTGTGCAGCGCGGTACAGCCCAGTTCATCCCGTGCGTCGATCTTCGCGCCTCTTGCGATGAGCAACCCGGCCACGCCGCGGCTGCCACCACGGGCAGCCCAGTACAACGGCGTTTCATGAGCGTTCCCTTTCGCGTCAACGTAAGCCTTCGCCTCGATGCCCGCCCCGTTCTCGACAAGAGTCCGAGCGACGTCAAGGTTATCCTTCAGTGCCGCCAGGTGAAGTGGCGTTGCCTTGTCGGGGAAACCGGGGACAGAGCCAATACTGTTGACTTAGGTGTTTTCGGCGTTCGCTGAAGCTTTGGACTGAGCGTGATACCACGCTTGTCCGCTCCGGTGTTGTGCTTAAGTAAACGGTATTGGGGACAGAGCCCGGTTTTCATCTCCCACACGTTGACGTACTCTCCCGCACACAGACACCTCCCTCCCTCTCCCCTACCGCGCCTTCGACCAATCCCCCGGAAAGGAATCACGATGCATTGCAGCGTGTGCGAGTGTGCGAGTTCTCTGCCATCGATCGATCTTGACCTGCGGATGCCAGGTCCCGTCCTCCCCACCACCACCCCCTCGTCACCAAACCACCCAGAAAACTTAAGCTACAATAAGGGAACAAATGTTCGCCAGCCAGCGTCTATACCCATGCCGGCTTGGCGCTTGGCTCGTGGCGCTCAGGACTAAGGACTGAGTCCGGAGCGGCTGACGGCTGATACCTGATAGCTGGTAGCTTCCACCGCACATTGACAAGCTAATACAGTTCAAAGTCGAGGATTGAGAGCCAACGCAAGAGGGAAATGCATAAGGGACTTAAATCGACCAAACGAACTTCGCCACGCTCAGCCCACGAGGAAGTTTGTTCGGAAACAGCCCGTTTTCACCTCCGAACAAACTTCACGCTCCTTCAGTTTCGCTGCTTCGGTTGCCTGCAGCCGAAGCCGTGGCTGCAGGTCACGCAGGCTCTAGCTCGGATTCTATCGCCCCACGCCCCTTCTCACCCGATAGATCCTGCCCGGCTCGGCCGTAAACACGACGGCTCTCCCGGAGACTGTCACCTGGTCCCTGGCCAATGGCTGGCCGTTGCGGGTTATTGTGGGCTTCAGCTTGCTTTTTGCCGCCGGGAACTCTACCCTGAACTGCCGCTTGAAGCCGGTTCGTAGTTCTACGGAGTCGTTGGACGGGTACTCTACCTCCAGTTTGCCCAGGGTGAGACGGCGGCCTGAGGGGTTTGTTGGCGCTCGGATGGTCCGGAAGTCCTCCTGGACCCCGTAGAGACTGTTCACCATCATCAGCCAAGCGGAGCAGGACATGCCCAGCCCTTCCACACCGAGTGGTTGGCCGGTCGTGGCGTCGTAGCGCTCGTTGATTCCTTTCTCGCCGATCAGCTTGCGCATGCGGCCGGTCAGTTCTTGCGCCTCATCGTTGTAACCGTATCGGTTGAGCCCGAGCAGCACCAGGTAGGTCGTTGGCGGCCACATATCCCCTCGCCAGAACCCCTGGGCGCTGAACTTCGGGGCGTCAATTGCTACGGTCGGCACGGGGTAGGCGCACCACCACTGCTTTGGGTCCCGCAGTTGTTCCACGAGCGCGGATGCCTGCTCTTTGGTCGCCGCGCCACAGGTGAGCGTCAGGAACCCCTGGATGGTCTTCACCGGGATCTGTACGTCGGTGTCCCGGTCCAGGCTGTAGAAGAACTTCGTTTTGGGGTCCCACATCTTGTCCCGGATAGCCTTCACTCGCCGCGTGATGATCTTCTCGTATCGCCCGGCAAGCTTTGTCTTTCCCAATTCCCTCGCCATTCTGACAATCGCCCTCTCGCTCATCAGGAGGAAGCAGGTCTGGTCGACGCCGTCGATGTTCCCATACCACTCGCCGCCCGAATCCCGCTTCGGGTGTTTCGTCATCTTCATGCCGTCCAGAGTCGGCTCGAAGTCGAATGTTTCATACCTGGCAGTCTGCACTATGTCCGAGCCCCCAATCGCGAAGTAGGCGCCGTACTCGATCAACCCATCGCCGTCCACGTCCCGTTCCGTCGAGTACCATTCATCGAAGATGACCAGGTAAGGCAGGCAGCGTTCGATGAGCTTCCGGTCGTTGGTCTGACGGTATACCATCTCACAGCCCCAGGCGAGGATGGGAATCTGCGAATAGCCAAGCGGCGGCCACGGCCTGAGGAAGTTCGGAACCATTCCATACGAAGGCGAGCCCTTGGGCGCATTGGGGTTATTGTCGATGGTGTGCCAGTAGTTGTCGAACACCCCGCGGATGACCTCGTCGTCCCCGGCCGGCGCATAAGCATTCAGAACGAACATGGTGTCCCAAATCCACTGTCCGACGTACCCTCCGCCGGGGGAGAACCACTTGTTCGGCAGGGCAGGCGGCTTTGGGTCGAACAGCTTGCTGAACACGCAGTCGTTGTACAGCTTCTCCACCAGCAGGTTCAGCTTCGGGTCCTCAGTCCTCACGTTCCGGCGCAGCTTCTCCTTGTCGCCTGCCAGGGCGGCCGGGCTCACCGAGAAGACAATCGCCGCGCACCCGGCTATCACAACAGCGCAGTTCAACCATGCCGGAACAGTTACCATTTTTGCCTCCAGATACCCCAGCAGCCTTTATCTCACCTATGATGAATCTCTTCGTCCGCGCGCCGTCATCTACCTCCGTGTCGAGCCCATCAGCGGGGCATGAGCTTCCGCACTGGGGAAAGCAGCTCGGTCTTGCCGGCGATTCCTTGCCCTACCAAGTGTAAAGCGGAAAACCATCTCTGTGGTGGTTTTCCGCTTTCTGCGTTCGTGGCCTATACCCGGACGTCCCCCGAACAGGTCACGTTTGGCTGAGCCCCCTACACGGCGCTTGGAGACGACCTCGGCGCTGCCGCCCGAGGGAGCGCCTACCCGGTCCCGATGCGGAGGTTCGCGCTATCCATCCCTACTACTCCGTCCGGCGGCTCAAGCATGCTCTGCATGAAGCTACATGCAAGACACATCTGGAGCTTCTGGTCCCAGCGCTGGAGTTTCCCCACCTGGCACATGGTCCCGGTGAGGAACCAGCAGAGATGGCCTTGACGTGTGAGGTAGGCGATGCAGTGGTCTCGGACCCCAGGCGGGCACTCCTTGGCCTCCCAGCAGCGGGCCCGCGCCAGTTGGTCGCCGTTGCGATGCGCGACCAGAAGAAGCAGCAGTTGCCGTTCCACCATCTCCGAAGGCTGCCTCCAGCCCTGCTCGTAGCTTTGGATGGCCCTCATGCTTACGCCGGCAAGCGCCGCGAGCGCCGACTGGCTGAGTCCCAGTTCCGCCCTGATTGTCTTTACATCGAGAAGTGAGGGATGCATAACGTTCAGCCTCAGAAAAAGTAGTTACAAGTAGGGTATCACGCCGTGATATGGTCGTCAACACATAATATTGCTGGATCTTGAGATATGGCGCGCGGTAAATCCAGCGCTCAGAGAGGGGAGAATGCAACGGCGGCGAGGGTAGACTGGGCCGGCCTCCTGCCAAGGGGAGGGCTAAATGGGAGAGCCGGGGCTTCGGCCCCGGCTCTCCGGTCGTTCAGTCGGAAGCGCCGAGAAGCGCTACGGCATCGTAAACACTACGATGTCGCTGTCGTTCCGCGGCCACAGCCAGCGCACGCACTCGCCGCCTGATGCGGAGTCGGTGCGCATAATGCCGGTAACGGCGTAGTAGCTCTGAGTCGATATCGACGGGCCGGTGTATCCGGCCGGCAGTCGCACTTTTACGCCTGATGCCGGGGCGGGTCCGCCGCAGGTGTTGCCGTCCCACAGATTGCTCCCGTCGTCGATCCAGAAGTTGGTCTGCACGCCGCCGATCTCCTCGACACACGTGCAGCGGCCCAGCAGGATGACCAGAGAGGCCACGCTGTTGAGGCCGAACGCGGGAATATCCGGATCAGGCGTGATACCAACCATGTTCGTCATGCCCGGCTGGTTGCCGAAGAGACCACCGCCGGAGTCGCGGTTGTTCTGAGCCATCGTCGCGACTGCAAGCTGGTCGGATTCCAGCCAGGAGCTTTCCTCCTGGAGCATCAACTCGCAGCCGTTGAGGACGGTCTCTCCATAGCAGCTAACTACCCGTCCTACCGCCCACGGCGACGCCGCACCGGGAACGGGAAGGACCCCCAATCCGGCCGAACGGCCGCGCTCTCCCGGCGCGTTAGGGCCGCGGTCGGGCTCCTCAAAGTACCAACCCACCGAGCCGAAATTGGCGGTGACTACGTTCTTCTCGATGAGGACATAGGATCCCACGGAAAGGAGCTTGGCCTTGCCTTTGTTGACCTTTTTGTAGATCTTGACCCTGTAGTCCTCGACCTCGCCATAAGGCAGGTATCCCGTGTACGCTTCACCCGCCGGATTGGTGTGCAACCGGAAACGGGCGTATGTCGCGATGTTCGCCGTAGCGCCGGCCGGTGTCAGGAACGTCAGCACATTGGGGCCGGCGGCCATCGGCGCGGCCACAAAGATCTGATCGCCGGGGGTGGCCCAGCTTCCATCACCGTTGAAGTCCACCCAAGCGCTTAGGAACGTCCCGCCTACGGAGGAGGTAACAGTGACGGTGGTCAGGTTACCCTGCGACATCGCGGTGTTGAACACCACGCCGTCTTCGTCGTCCGTAGTGTTGATGTCGTCACCGGTGGCGGCAGCATTAGGCTGGCCATCGGGCTCATAGTCTATCAGCGCGCCCATGAAGATTCCGGACGGGCCGTGCCGGGCGCCGTCGCTTGCCAGAAGCGTGGGATAGGTCGGATCGGGCGCGTCGCCGAAGTCGAGCAAGTCGCATGGCTGGTCGCCATCGATCTCAAAAGCCAGGTCGATGGACTGCGGGTTCATCGGGTGACCCGGCGGGTAGATCAGTTCGCTCCAGGGGCCGGGAGCCGTGCATGCGACAGTCTGCACCCTGAATGTGGCGGTAGTGGATCCGGAATGCCCGGCCAGGGGGCCGCCCGGAGCGCCGACGAAGTCAATCCGATAGGTTATATCGAAGAAACTGTCCACCGACCAGTTACCGCCCGGTTGCTGTGTAAGCGTAGTGTGGCCCGGGCTGGGCATTCCGAAGCCCGTCCCGGCGGTGATTCGCAGAAGGTCGAAGTCCGGGTCTCCTGCCGGCCACTGACCCTGTAGCCGGAACATGTCCGTATCGAAGCTCTGGACGGGATCGCCGGGCATGCGCGGCCGGGAGTGCGTCTCCACTTGGACCGTCAGGGGGATGAGCCGGTTGAATCCGTTCAAAGACCCGGTTCCCCTCATATCCAACGGCATCACCGCGTTGTACGTCTGCATGTTTCCGCCGAGCGAGCCGCCCGGGACTTCGGATGCGCCCGAGTACTCTCCAAGCTCGGTGTTTATCTCGATAGTGTCCGGCTCCAGGCCGGCGATGATTCGCATACCCCCATCCACATCATCGTAGGGGCACGGCGGAGGCAGAGTCACCGTCCCGGAGCCGGGATTTGGCTCGATGCCCGTGCCCCAGACCGCGTCGTCGTTCCAGTGCTGACTGGATGTCTTCCAGCCGAACTGGGCGGTCTCCGCCGCACCGCTGGGGATCTGGAACCGGACTGTGCCGGTGGTCGAGCCGGACCTGCCGGCCAGAGGGCCGCCCGGCGCGCCCACGAAGTCGATGCGGTAGGTGATGTCGAAGAAGCTGTCCACCGCCCAGTTACCGCTCGGTTGCCGCGTGAGCGTAGTGTGGCCCGGGCTGGGCAAGCCGAAATCCGTGCCGGCCACGACTCGCAGCAGGTCAAAGTCCGGGTCGCCGATGTTCACCTGTCCGAACAGTCGGAACATGTCGGTATCGAACGACTGGACGGGAGCGCCCAGTGTCCGTGGGGCCGTGTGAACCTCGAATTGGACGGGCAGCGAGATCGACCGGCTGAACCCGGCCAGCGAACCTGTGCCCACCATGGGCATCAGAAGTTGGGAGTCGAAGCACTCCTTCTCGCCGCCGAGCGTTCCGCCTGGCTGACGGCAACCTGGCGTGAACGAGCACACGCCGCCGTCGCCCGAGCAGACGAAGTTCCCGTGGGTCGCGTCGATCTCGATTGTATCGCCGGTCAGCAGACCGTCGATAATGTTCATGTCGTCGTCCGGCGTGCGATACTCACAGCCCACCGGGGGCAGATCGGCCGTCCCGGCGCCATTGTCCGGCAGGATACACGCGGAGGCCGTCCCCTGGACTGCCGCCTGCACGTCCAGCCAGTAGACTACGGGGTTCGCCGCGCTGCCCTGCTGGCAGAACGCTTCCGCCGCCGGGATGTTGAAGTCGTACCTCCAGCAAACGTTGTCCCCAACGGGAAGATAGGAGCCCACAACGGAGGGGTCCCACCAGCCTTCCGGGCCGGTCGCGTACTGGCTCACGGTGAACTGACCCGGCGCGAACGTCCTGGTCCACAGCGCGTTGCCGGGCTGGCTGTAACCTTGAGGGCCGGCGGGAATGTCGCTGTGCAAGCTCAACGTGAAGGACACCTGTCCGGCGTCGCCCACGCCGGCGGCATTCTGCGGGAGAAGGTCACCAAGCCAGGACCCCCAGACCGTGATGTCCGTGACCTTGGTCTGCTGAGTGCACTGGAAATCATCGGCCAGGATCAAAAGCTTGGTCGCTTTGACGTCAATGCCCATTGTAGTCAGATCCGGCGGCTGCAGCCACTTGCCGCAGGAGGTGATGTCGATCTGGTAGTCCTCCACCTCACCGTCGGAAGCCGGGCCGGTATACGGCAGGCCGCCCGTGCTGCTGTAGCGGAAGCGCGAAAAAGTCGGCCCGACCACTGCGCTCGCGGGCACGGTGAACGACAAAGAGTTGATCCCCGCCGCCAAAGCTTGGCCGGTGAAGATCTGCTCGCCTGAGTCGGCCCAGTCGCCGTCCCCGTTAAAGTCGATCCACGCTTCCAGCTTACCGGCTATGGAAGCAGTTACGTCTACGGTCGCTGCCGCGTCAACGCATAAGGGTGAGGTGAACACGACGCCGTCTTCGTCGTCAAGGCCGTTGATGTCATCCCCGGTTGCCGTCGCGTTCGGCTGGCCGTCAGCTTCGGCGTCTATGAGCGAACCCAGCATCATTCCCGGAACGATCACGTGGTTCGCGCCGGCGTTCGCCGCAAGCGTGGGGTACCCGGGCGCGGCAGCCGTGTCCGGCGCATCGCCCCAGTCGATCTCCGTGACGACGTCGCACGGCTGGTTGCCGTCGATCTCAAAAGCAAGATCGATGGACTGCGGGCTCATCGGGTGACCCGGCGGGTAGTGCAGTTCGCTCCAGGAGCCGAAATATGGCTCATTGCCCATACCCCAGACCGCGTCGTCGTTCCAGTGTGGACTTGACGATGTCTTCCACCCGAACTGAGCCGTCGTGCTTCCAATGGGCGTGGCCTGCACGTCCAGCCAGTAGACTTTGGGATTGGCCGTGCTGCCCTGCTGGCAGAACGCGTCGGCCGGCAGGATGTCGAAGTCGTACATCCAGCAGACGGTATCCCCGCTGGGGTCATACGACGTCGGAATGGAGGGGTCCCACCAACCTTCCGTCAGGTTCATGGCGTGTTGACTAACGGTGAACTGCCCCGGGCCGAAGTTCCCGGACCACAGCATGTTGCCCGGCTTGCTGTAATCGGGGCCGGGGCCGTCCGGGTCAGGGATGTCGTCGTGTATGCTGAGCGTAAACGTCACCTGGCCGGGATCGTTCTGTGGGAGTAGGTCATCAAGCCAGGATCCCCATACCGTGATGTCCGTAACCTTGGTCTGCTTCGTGCACTGGAAATCGTCGGCCAGTATCAGATCCCTTGTCGCCTTGACGTCGATGCCCGTTGTGGTCAAATCCGGCTGCTGACGCCACTTGGGTAGCGGATCCTGGGTGGTCAGCTCGAACGCGAGGTCCCAGCTTGTGTCTGCCGGGTACTCGATTGGCTGGCCTGCCGCCCATGTCCAATTCAGCGTGGGCGGCCATCCGGGCAGACCCGTGGGATCGTTGACCTGCGTGATGCGGACCGCGTCATCGTTATAGAAATGCGGCCGCGTCTTCCAGCCCCAAGGGTACTGGGGCGTCGTCGGGTAGACGGCCGCGATGCTCAGCCAGTAGATATTGTACCCTGTTGCCGGGTTCGGCCGCTGGTAGAAGTATTCGCTGGGCTGCAGCCACTGGTTGAACTGGAAGCAGGCCTCGTTCTGATATAGACCTCGAGGATCTCTGTCGAAACCCGCGAAGTTCCACACGTAGTTGGAGCACCAGATCTCATGTATAAGCTTTCCGGGGTGGCTGAACAGCGGTCCCGGACCGTCTGGGTCCGGCACGTCATCCCAGAATCCGATGTGGAACTGCTGCGGCAGTTGCGCTGGGAACGGCTGGTCCCAACCGACGAACGATCCCCACCAGTGGATGTCGGTCACCGGGCGTTCGTCGATGCACTTCCAATCGTCCGCGCAGATCGGCTGCTGGTAGTAGAGCGACTTCTCGTCCCAGCCGTTGAAGGTGGGTGGTGTCGTGCTGGGAACGACCTCGACCACAGGCTGGCTCCACTTGGTCGGGGTGTTACACTTCGCCGCTATGTTCTGGGTAACTATCAGGTTGTGCCAGTAGTTCCAGATGCCGGGCAGCATAAAGCCCGGCGGAGGAACCGGCGTCGGCCCGCCGACCCACTGGGCGTTCTCATCCACGATGAAAAACAGGGAATTCGCCAGGTTGAAACCTGGGTTGTTCACATAGGCTGAAGCGACGGGTGTGGCCGCCGCTACACCGATCAGGGCCGTGTTGATGCTGATCGTGGTGGGCGTGTTCCACGGGATTGGGTTAGCCCCCCCGCAGTTCCAGTACCAGGCTCGGATAAACCCGGCCGCGTCCTGAATCCCGAATGACACTACGTTCATCTGGTTGCCGAACATGTCGAACTGCGGGGCCGTGACTGTGATGTTGATGGTGCAATTGTTGAGGTTCGGATCGGTTCCGTAGTTGTACTTCCAGGCGCTGGAGTAATCGCCCGGCAGTTGGGGCTGCCATACCATCACAAGCCCAGCGTCCTCGGGATAACCGCCGCCTCCTCCTCCTCCGTACACGTAAAGCTCAGGTGGACTGAAGCGGTTTGGCGGATATGGGGGACCTTCGCGCTCGTTGGATGGATCGTTCCACTGCTTCATGTAGCCGTTCTGTGGGTCGTTCCATTCGGACTCCGTCATGGGGATGACCTTCAGCTGGCCTAGCGCCTCCCCCCATTGTTGTTCGGAGTCGATCAAGAAGTACGGTCGCCCGAAAGCTCCCGTTGCCAGGACAAGTGTCATGGCCAGGAATAACAGCGCTGAAAGCCAAATGCGCCGTTCTTGTTCAATTGTAATCATTACCTGTAACTCCTTCCCGTCCTTTGAAGTGATAGTCAGCCCGCCGCCGTCCGCGAGACTCTTTCGTTTTTCCGGCCACTGTTTTTACGTTATGAGAACGCCTCCGCGGCCAGAGGCGGGCATGTCGAACAGGTCCCCGACTGGTCGTCTCACCTCCTCACGACACTGCGGCGCCGGCGCACTCCGAATGGCGACGGCTATTAGAAGCAAACTACGTCCTTGACGTTGGTATACGTATCACCATAGCGATTCCGCCGCCCGGCCTGTTGCGACGCCCTCGAGTCCGAAGGCCGCCTCCAGCTCTGCTCGCAGCTTTGGATGGCCCTCGTGCTTACGCCGGCAAGAGCCGCGAGCGCCGACTGGCTGAGTCCCCAGTTCCGCCCTGATTGTCTTTACAACGAGAAGTGGCGGACGCATTGGCGTTCAGCCTCAGAAAAGTATTATCTGGCAGCATATCACGCCGTGATATAGCTGTCAACCGGTAATATTACTGGGTTTTCGGAAGTAGCGGGTGACCGGCGCGGCCTTAACCAACGCTTCCGAATGTGCTGATGTGAGGCATTCATTGAACAGCAGGAACACCAAACAAGTGTCCTGCTAAATCGAGGTCTCTTCTCAAGTGGGCTTCAAGAAGAATGAAAATGGGGCCGAATAACGGGTCGCCGAGTTCGGCGAGCTTGTTGCTTGCCTTGGGAATCCAGGCAAGCGCATGGCGCTCGATGAAATCGCGCTTCGCGGCGAGAATCGGCATACGCGATTTCGCGTCCGGGGCTTGCTCCAGCAGCCGAGTCAGGTAGGATAGGAACTCGAGCTGATTGCTTATGTGGTCCGGCAGTTCGCGGTTCCCGGGCTTCAATTCGAGGCCGAACGCACGGTAGAACAGAAGGTTTTCGTGGATTATCCTGGTCGGCGGCTCGGAACGGTTGTAAGGGGACTCATTGAGAGGGCACGGGGGAGCCGGCATGCCGACCTCAAATAAGCTGATGTACGTTGATTCGGCTTCCTGAATGGAGTCCGGCGCGTTAATTCCGGCGAAGTCATCGACACCCAGGCAGTCCGCTACGCCGGCCAGGATATCGGCCGTTCTTTCATCCATAACGAGCGGCGTCGGACCGGGTCCCGGCTTCGCCAGCAAGTGGAGGAAAAGCGTGTAAAGGTCCAGGTCTTCGGCCCGGATGCTGGGCATAGTCGTCCCCGGCGTTTCGTGACTTGCAGTCAAATCGCTACCTCAAAGTGTGCCACAATGAAAAGTACTTAAGCCCGCCCCTTTGGCCTTTGCTCCCATCCCAGACCGCGAATGCGACGGGAGACCCGTTTGGCAGCTTTGGCAGGACGAAGGTCACCTTCCATTCACCGTTGGTGTACGTCGCCCTGGCGGGAAACGACTTGCCGGTTCGGGCGGTTGTGCCGCGCCCGGAGGCGCTCATCACGGCTGGGCCGCGCACGGCGTTCCAAAAGTAGATATTCACCGGCCCGCCCTTCTCGCCCATCTGAATGCACGGATTCGCCGCCGAATTTCTGTCGATCGGAACCATTACGGCCGCCGTGTCGTAGAACCGGTCAGTCGCGTCGCTGTGGACTACCCGGAGGCGCGCCCCGCGTCCCGCGGGACTCGACCTGCTGACGACCGGTTGATCCTTAGTGGCGTCCTTCCACGTCAGAAGGAAAGCCGTGCCGTCGGACGCATCCGCGCATCTGACAAGCGCCGGCGGCGCCGATTGGCTGACTTTGTCCGTGACGTAGATACGCGGCGTCGTGTTGAGCAGGATGGATAGTGGCTTAGCGGCTTTCCAAACGCCGTTGGCCGGATCCGCCAAAGCCGCGGCCTTATCGTTACAACGCGCGCGCTGTATTCGAAGGGCCGATGCGCCTGCTCTCAGAGCATCACCAGGTCGACCTCGGTCGTCCGCCGGGGTCTCCGCGCCTCCAGCGCCGGGCAAGAATCGGGCCGCGTGCATCGTGATTACAACCACCACGGCCGCCAGCGCCGCGCGTATGACGAATCCTCTTGATATGGTGAACCTCTTCTCCGGCGTCATCCGCTACTTCCTCGCAATCTGCTCCCGGGTCGCCACCTTGAACCGCGTTTGCGCGTCTCGGCCGATCAGGAGTTGGAGCAATTCGCTGCGCTTTCCGTTCTGCGCGTTCTTCAATTCGTCCGCCAGCCGGCGAATCAACGGGACGACCTCTTCGCCGAAAAGGTAGACCAGATAGTCTACGGGTATTCTCGGATCGTCCAGGATGTCTTTCCCATATCTCCCGCGTCTGGGTGGGTTAAACGGCGGCACGTAATAGACGTTCGGCCTGGTCCCTTTTTCGGGTAACAGCGGCAGCGCCGCCTTGTGCTGTATCACTATCTTATGAACCGGTGATTCGGGGTCGTCGAGCAATCCCACGAAGCGTATCCGGCCGGAGCACTGCGTGGCGCAAGCGTTGACCTCGCCATTTTCCAGCCTGGGGTAACAGAATATGCACTTCTGCGCCTTGCCCGTCACCTCGTTAAAGTAAATCTTCTTGTACGGGCACGCTCGCACGCAGTAGCGATAGCCCTCACACCGGTCCTGGTCGACAAGGACTATCCCGTCCTCCTCACGCTTATAGACGGCCTGTCTCGGACAGGCCGCCAGGCACGCCGGATGAGTGCAGTGGTTGCATATCCGTGGAACGTAAAAGTAATAGTTCTCGCCCCTGTCGAGCGCCCCCGAGTCTTCGTCCCAATTCGGCGCGTTCTTAGGGTCGACGTGCGGCATCACCGGACCTTTCTTGCCTTTGAAGAGCCGGCCCTCGTAGTTGTACTCGAACGCGTAGCCGTAGTCTTCTTTTGACGGAATGTC
>JAUSGG010000138.1 GCA_030649165.1 Armatimonadota bacterium | reverse complement strand
GGAGAGGGGATTACCTTTGTCTTACGAGATAACGTATCTTGTTAGCCCCAGTTAGCCCCCTCTCCCCCGAGCGGGAGAGGGATGGGGTGAGGGGTTTCGGTTTCGCACTCTGTTTGCGCACAGATATCGTCGCGAATAATCCGGGATAGCATGTGCGTATGCCGCCCAACCCTCAAATCCTGAAACAACGGACAACGGCCCGATTCCACATTCCACACACCCCCTATATAGATGATGTGTATGTGGAATCAACCCATCGAATCTGTTTCGCCGGGCGGCTTGTGTGGAGTGTGAGGGCAGGGCCGTCGCAGGTGTATTTGTGCTTCGGGACGAAAAAGCGTGTAATAGACCATGTTGTGGCGAGAGAGTTCAGTTCTGTGCGCATCGTCATTTCGAGCGGAGTCGAGAAATCCGCTTTTCGTCTGGCGGGCTCTCGGAAAAAGCAGATTCCTCGTTCCTCGGAATGACAGGTCCGGCAGGTTTGTCACATTGAGCCATCACGACGAGGGTTGCGAGCGCTTGTCATTCCTCATCCTCCGAATGCGTTCCCGCGAAACTGAATTCTCTCTTGATCCTGAACTCCCTTGACAATCCCGGCCCGTGCGGTATGATAGCATTCAAGCCCGCCGTTCGGCGGAAACTCCACTATTCCCCGCGTGAGGTTAGCATTTGGCCACAGATCAGCTATGTACAGGCATATTCGACACCCAGGACGGTCGCACCGGGTTCGTTCGTCCCGTCTCGACCGAGATGAAACCGGGCCGCGATGACGCCTTCGTCTCCCCCGCCGTGGCGTTGGGCAACCGACTCCGAAACGGCTCCCTCGTGGAAGGAACCTGCGCCGCCGGGCCGCGCGGGCTTCAGATCACCTCCGTCGAGTCCGTAAATGGCCTCCCGACGGGCGACTGGATGAAGACCAAGGATTTCGATTCCCTGACCCCCGTGCACCCGCGCCGTCAAATCGTCCTTGCGCCGGGCGCGGACAACCCGTCGATGCGGGTCATCGACCTGGTCGCTCCGATTGGCGAGGGGCAGCGCGCGCTCATCGTCGCGCCGCCGCGGTCCGGCAAAACCCGCCTTCTGATCGAGATAGCCGATTCCGTCAGCGCCTACCACCCGGAGATGAAGCTCGTGGTCCTCCTGCTGGACGAACGGCCCGAGGAGGTCACGGCGGCAATTCGAGCGGTCAAAGGTCAGGTCTTTGCGAGTTCCAACGACCAGGACGCGAGGAACCACACCCGGCTTGCGCGGCTCGCATTGGACTACGCCAAACGCTGCGCGGAGGTGGGCGAACACGTCGTCCTGTTGCTCGATTCGTTGACACGGCTGGGACGTTCGGCAAATCTGATCCAGTCCGGACCGGGTCGCACCTTATCGGGCGGAATCGACGCAAGGGCGCTGGCGCTCCCGCGGCACATATTCGGGGCCGCTCGTGAGCTGGAGGAAGCCGGCTCGATAACGATTGTCGCAACCGCTCTGGTCGAGACCAATTCGCGCATGGACGAGTTCATCTACCAGGACTTCAAGGGCACGGGCAACTGTGAGATAGTCCTGCGCCGGGACCTGGCGGAACAGCGCATCTTCCCCGCGATCGACATCAAGCAGTCCGGCACCCGCAACGAAGAAATACTCCTCGGCGACCGCATCGAACTCCACAACAAGCTCCGCCGCCTGCTCCACGACCGCTCGCCCGTGGAATCAATGACAACGTTGCTGAAGCTCATCGGGAATTCGGGGAATAACGAGGAATTGCTAAAATCGCTCAGGTGATGGCGCAGAGGTTTGCCCCGTACATCAAAACTGTCGGGGATTGGGCGATCCCCGACAGTGGAAGCGGAAAGCCTTTGGCCGGATTGTTAGTGGCTTGGTTCTGGGGTCGGACTCCGGCCGCGAACTGCTAGGCACTAATCACGAACCACTCTTGCACTAGGACAGTGTTCGAAGATTGCTGTTTATTCTGCTGAATTGAAGGCCCAACGAATACGCGCTGCCGCTGTCGGTGTCTTCGGCGCTGCACCTGATCACGCGCGCCACCATATTGACAGCGCCCACGTTTCCGATGGGATCGGTCTCTATGTAAACAAGCGTCCCCGGCGGCAAATCCTCCGCGACTGATATGCGGGCGCCGCCGGCGCTGAAATCGCGCGATATCCCGGTGCGCCAGCCGGAACTGGTCGAGGGAATGTTGCCCAAACCGGACTGATCGCTCACGGTGCAATATCTGATCGGAACGTTGGCGAGGATTCGAGCGAACTGCCTGCGCTGAGTCCGGTATATGACAACCGGCTTATCCAGGACTGTGACGCTCGGGTCCTTCCTCTGGCTCAAAGCCGAACTGCTGAAACTGTAGAAAGCGTCTTTGGCCGGCAGCCCCACCCTGACGAGGGTCCGCGGCGGCACTGCTAAATCTTCGCCGTTCTTGGTCGGCGTCATCACGGTGATGGTATGCTCGTCCTTGTCTTCAATGCGGCTTGAATAATGCCCGCTCGTGCTGCCGTTGAATATCTCCAGTGTTATCGGCTGTCTCTTAACGAAAAGCGCGGTGGCGTCGGGACTCGGCCTGGGCTGCTGCCGAGAGCGACCATCTGACTTGGAGGTGTTTCTGACAAGGGCGACAACGTTATCCAGGTCAAACGGTTTGTTGACATACGCGGACACACCCTGGCTCATTGCCTGCTCGATGGCTTCGGAGTTTTCGCAGGCGGTCATTATGATAACGGGTATCTCTTTGTCCATCGACCGAATACTTGCCAGAGCCGACAGCCCGTCCATCTTGGGCAGGATGAGGTCAAGCAGCACCACATCGAAATGTGATTGCCTGACTTTCTCCACCGCCTGTTCGCCATCGTGGACAGTTACGACTTCGTAGCCGTCCTTGGCCAGCTTGGCGCTCAGTATTCGGCACAAGTTGATCTCGTCGTCCACTACGAGAACGTTGCCCTTGCTAAGCATTTCAGGTAAGCCTCCACCCCTATACGCGCTTCCTCTGGCGTCTGTTTGCATCTGCAATCATGGAATGCAAGATTCGTGCCATTTCAGGCGGCAGGCATCCAGCGCTAAACGAGTAGCTTTTATTGCTTGGTTTTCGATAGGGCCGCTCGTCATTCCTTCGTTAATTGCCGCCGCGGTTTCGAGGACAATCCGTATAGGGAAATGTGTAATACTGATGGGAAGAGTAGGAACCGTCAACTGACAACCGACAACCCGTTTGGTAACGGTTCAGGAATAGGAAGCACGTGGCGCTGAATGTCATGCCCCGTTTCGGGATTTCCGGGTTGGGACCCGAAGTTGTCCGCTATAGCACGCGTATGGCGCCCAACCCTCAAATCCCGAAACAACGGAAGCACGTGGCGCTTGGCCTATCCTGCGGGAACGGCCTTTTCTAGCCGAGGTTTTGGCATCGCTACCTGTAGTTCCCGCAACGCATCCGGCGTAGTCGAGAAATCTGCTTCTGTAAAGTGGCCGGAAAAAGCAGATTCCTCGTTCCTCGGAATGACGTTGCCCGGCAGGTACTCACCATTCCTGAACTGTTACCCCGTTTGACTGAGCTCAGCGTTTGTGTTACACTTCCGGCAACGCCGTGCAAGGGGTACGTTTTTTGGCGCAGCGTGTGAAAATCGAGCGTATGAAACCCGCGGATGTGCCTCGAATAATGGAGATCGAGGTCCAGTGCTTTCCCACGCCCTGGCACGAGTCGGCCTACCTGACCGAACTCAGCAATCGCTCGGCGTATTACGTGGTCGCGAGCTTGGGGGATCGTATCGTCGGCTACGCCGGTTTGTGGATCATAATGGACGAGGCGCACATTACGACCATTGGGGTCGATCCCACGTGCCGGGGAAAGAAAGTTGGGGAACAGCTTCTCGTGGCGATGCTCGATGAGGCGATCAGCAGGGGAGCCCGGCGGATCACTCTTGAGGTGCGAGAGACCAACGAAGTGGCCCAGAACCTCTACCGCAAGTACGGCTTTACCCCGGCGGCGATCCGGCGGGGATATTATACCGACAACAGCGAGAACGCGATAGTAATGTGGATCAACAATATGCACGATCCCGACTACCGCGCCAAGTTCCGCAACCTGAAAGAGCAGTTGGACGAAACGATGGACCGGGCAGCTCTAGGGCTATGAAGTTTATGAAGTTTATGAGGTTTATGAGGGTTATAAGGGTTATAGGGGTATGAGGGTTCTACGGTTCCAAGGTTCTACGGTTCCACGGGTTTCACGTTCAACTTTCCAACATTCGGCGAACCCGTCTCTCAACTCTCAACCCTCAACCCTCAACTCTCAACTGATATGAGAATCCTCGGTATCGAGACAAGCTGCGATGAGACTTCCGCCGCGGTCGTTGAAGACGGCCGGAGCATCCTCTCCAATGTGGTCGCTTCACAGATCGACCTGCATCAGAAGTACGGCGGCATCGTGCCGGAGGTGGCGTCCAGGAAGCACGTCGAGCTGATCCTGCCCGTGATCCAGGAGGCGTTGGACGAGGCCGGCTGCCGCTTGGAGGAGATCGACGCGGTTGCGGTTATCAACAGGCCCGGACTGATCGGAGCGCTCATAGTCGGCGTGTCGGCGGCGAAGGCCATCGCCTGCGCGCTGGACAAGCCGCTGATCGCGGTCCACCATTTGGCGGGTCACATCTACGCGAACTTCCTGGCCGATCCCGATATCGAGTTCCCCTTCGTTTGCCTGGTCGTATCCGGCGGACACTCAGACATCGTGTACATGCCCGAGCACGGGACCTATCGCATACTGGGGCGCACCCGTGACGACGCCGCGGGCGAGGCGTTCGACAAATGCGCGCGGGCGATGGGGCTTGGCTATCCGGGCGGCCCGATCATCGACAAGCTGGCCGAGAAGGGCAACCCCCAGGCGATTAAGTTTCCCAGGGCAAACCTGGGCGGCAGCCTGGATTTCAGTTTCAGCGGACTCAAAACGGCTGTCATCCGCTTCGTCGCCAGGGACGCCGGCGCGACGAGCATCGAGGACGTCGCCGCGAGTTTCCAGCAGGCCGTTGTGGACGTGCTGGTCGAAAACACTCTAAAAGCCGCGCGGGACAAAGCGGTCCGCCGGGTCCTGATCGCCGGGGGCGTCGCCGCCAACAGCGCGCTGCGGCGGCTGATGAGAGAGCGGGCGGAAAGCCTGGGCATCGCGGTTTCCGCCCCGCCTCCGGGTCTTTGCACGGACAACGCGGCTATGGCCGCCGCGGCCGCTCATTTCAACTACGAGGAAGGTGTCAAAGACGGACCGCGGATGGACACGTTCGCGACAGAGGCGTTGGGCGAGAGGGAAGGTATGAGTCGTTTATAGCGCTTCGCGCCGGCCAAGGGGATGAAAACGGCGCGCGGCCTGATGCGGGAACAGACTTCGACGATTGCGAGGACCTGGTTGTATGAGGCCGTTCCCGCAAGATAGGTGTCTATTTTCGAGGTAGGAATATGGTCGGACTATTCGCGATCCTGCGGCGTCCTCTGCTCCTGCAAGCACAGAACGCCTCATCTGCTTTCGTTTGTGCTCTTGCCTGAACCCGAAGCACGGGCCTCGGATCGGCTCGCGTAATCCGCGCTCAGGACATTCCCCGGCTTGATGACACTCACGCTCACTTGTTTGCCGTTCACGTTTACCAGAAGATAGTGGTGGAAGCTCCCCGTCCCGAGCAGCGACGGATAAAGCGGCGCTCCGCCGCCGCCGGTTATGTACTCAGTGAGGCCGTCCGTAACCGATTTGTTGTACAAGTGCTCGTGGCCGGAGAACACGGCGTCCACTTTGAACCGCTTGAGCAGGGCGATCAGCTTGGCCCGGTCCTCGGGATATTCGTCCAGGGACTGGCCGATGTGCCCGTCCACGGGGAAGAACGGGCGGTGGACCACGACGAACTTGTGTGTCACGTTCGCGTTCTTTCTCAGGTCTTCTTCCAGCCAGGCGAGCTGAGATCCTGTTATTCTGGACGTCTCGCCCGGGACTTCGGAGTCCAGCACGGCGAAGTAACAGTTGCCATAGCTGAAAGAGTAGTAGAGTCGCGGCTTGTTTAGCAGCCGCTTGAACAGAGCTTCGTTTTCCCTGCTGCCGACGATTTCGTGATTCCCGATGGCGAGGTGTAGCGGCGCCTTCAGGTCTTTGACCACGCCGCGGAACTTCTCGTACTGCTGCTCCACGACCGCCGAGTTCTTGGAACCGCCAACGAAATCACCCGTATGGAGGACGAACCTTGGACCGAGCGCGTTCAACTCGGAGACTATCTGTTTCAGGACTTCGAGGTTCTGGCTTCCGGGACGTGAGTCACCAAAGACGGCGAAGCTGAACGACTCGCCGTTGACGCCGCCTGACGGAGAGCGGTCCTTCTGATCGGTGACGCCCGCGCGCGGCGTGGCCACGGGCGCCGCCGAGCCACGAGCGCCGGGAACCACATACGCCAATATCAGCGCAAGCAAGATAAGGCAGATAGGAATACAAAGCTGTCGGTATGGTTTCAGTTGGGGCCTCCTTTCGAGCAACCGACCCGATGCATCGGGGTTGTTTCAGAAAGGAACCACCCCGGTGTTTCGGGATTTGAGGGTTGGGCTTCAATGACGAACGCAGGGTTGAGCCCATTGATCTGCCTTATTGCCTCCTCGTACCGCGCGGCAAACGTCGGGTCCGCCGGATTCGCCTCGATATGCGTGTCCGATATCTGAACGAAGGTGAAATCGGCGAGGGCAGGATATGGCAACAACGCACAAGCGGCAATCGCGAGGACGAAAAACGCGAGGCGCGCGGACAATCGCTTCATACTCCAGTCGAGTCCCTTTCCGAAGAGCTATCACATTAGCCTTACGTTAAAGACCCTCAATCTCCTCCACGCCGGCTGCCCACTCTCCAGTCTCCACTGTTCACGGTTCACTGTTCACTCGTCAAATACTCCGCCAGCCTGAGCAGCAGCGCCTTGTTCAACACGGCCCTTTCGGCCGACCAGGGACTGGACGTGCTGAAGCCGACGTCCCTGAAACCTCTGGCGATCCCCGCTACCACGACCTTGCCACGGCCGTGCGTCGCCAGGGCCAGGACCGGTTTGTCCCTGAGATTGCCGAGAACCTCGCCGCTGTCGATTCGCAGCTCTATCGCCCCGTCCGCGTAGAATCCCTTGAGTCCCCTCACGGCGGGGTGGTCGGTGACCAAGCAGTCCACGCCCGGCAGGGGCCTGTCGCGCACCTCGAACCGCACGCCGAACCTGCCTACCAGTGGGTTGTGGAACTGCGCGTCACTCCAACCCTCGTAACCGGAGGCGACCACAACGAGACTCCCTCCATCCTTCACGTAATCAACGAGAACCTCGATAACTTCTTGCGGCACGGTTAGCTCCCCCCAGGTGCGGGAACCGCCGCCGTTCAGGATAACCAGCCCATAAGACTTCAGGAATTCGCGGGTGAGTCTGGAGCTTTCGCGATACTGGCTGGAATGGGTTGTGTAACCTGCTTCGCTGAGAATGCGAATGACATCCTGCTGCCCGCCCGTGTGGCTTCCAGGCGGCCATTTCTCAAAGGCGGGAGATTCGCCCAGACTTCCGTCCAGCAATATCATTTTGTTGCGAGGGACCACGGGCAGCTTGTCCCCGAGCGCCGCTCGCGCGGCGGCGACGACCGGTATCTCGGGATAGTAGTTCAGCGCCAATCGCAAACGCGCGGCGGCGGCCTCGTCCGCCTTGCCCAAATCGCGCTCCAGTATCTCGGTCATTAGAGCCAGGCACTCGGCCGCGGTCGGGCTGAACGGCTCGAACTCCAGGCCCTTTTTCAGCGCCTGAACGGCCTTTTCGGGCTGCTTCGCGCGGAACGCTTCGGCAAGCTTGAGACACGAGGATCGCTCGTGCACATATTCGGGGCATTCCTTATAACCATCCAACAGACCGAGAGCGCTCTCCAGCTTCCCGGCCATCACAGCGGCGTTGAGCGCCTCGTTCAGAGCGCGCGAGTACTCGTATAAGCCTTGCCTGGGCTCCTCGTAGGCGGCTTTGATCGCGCGCAGGGAACGCAGAGCCGCCGCGACATCTCCTAACAGGGCCGCGCACCTGACTTTGGCTCGCGGCGACCATACCTTGCTTTGAGGCCATTCAACTGAGTTGAGTACGGCCAGCGCTTCCTTTGGCTTTCCATCCGATTCCAGGGCTTCGGCCTGGTAGCGCCTGCACAAGTCTCGCAGGTGCGGCGTCTTAGCCAGGGCAAATCCGTTCCGCAGCGCAAGCTGGGCCTTAGCGTATTGCTTGTCCGATATGAACGCCGCGCCGAGCGAGCAGTATATCTTGACCTTAAGCTTGGGGTCCGCGCAGCCCTCAAGAGCCTGCCGGTAACGTTTCTCGGCGGCGCGGGAGCGCGTGCGTAACGCCTCATGCCAAAGCTCTCTTGCTCGTCCGGCGTACCACCTGCGCTCCTCCTCCTGCCCGGAATTCCTCGACCACCCTTCGGGGTAGAGGCCCATGTCGGTTTTGCCGAAACCCGCCCGACGCGCCGGCGAGTTCACGGCCAGGGTGAAATTCCCCGCCTCCGGGTCGATGAACAGCGGGTCGGCGACGACATCGTGGGGTCCGGGATCCGCGCCCATGTGAACGGCGGAGGAATAGCCGACGTACTGGCCCCAGTACTTGGAGTAATAGAGGTTGTAGTCGGCGTAAGCCCAGGCGTCCGCGAACTGGATGCCGTCCAATGCCTGATAGACTATGTTATTGACGACCCTGGTCTCGGGACCGATCTGATGGCAGCGCAGACCGGAATACTCGTGGAAGGCGCTGATATTGTGAACGCAGTCGCCGCGGAATTGCTCTCTCATCCATATCCCGTTGTGGCAATTGCGCACGACGCAGTGCGCGATGCGCGTTATGCCCTCCGCCCAGATGCCCGTGGCCGCGTACTCGATGGTGGCCCACTCCAGGATGCTTGGTTTGCACATCCAACCGAACTCGATCCCCTTCCAGTCCGAATGCCGCTCCGCGCTCCGAGGGTAGGGTGTGAATCGGATCATGGCCTCCGGCGCGCCGATGGCGATCAGCTTGCCGAAGACGTGCAGACCCACCGTTCCTCCCGAATACGGTTTGATACGCGGCGACCGGTACACTTTGATTAGAACTCCTGGCTCGATTCGGAGCGTTCCGTTCTCCGCGATGAACACGTTGTCGGTCATAACGTAGGGGCTTTTCGCCTTCTTCCACACTACGTGATCGTGTATCGTGCCGTACATGTAGGTCGCGCCGTCGCGTCGCGTCTCGGTGTACCTGAACTCGTCGAGCGCGTGCCTCTCCGCCTTTCCCTTTGGCGGGACGACTATGTCCACATCGGGCGTTATCTCCACACTGGCGACTCCGGGGACCGGATTGACCTCGGGGCTTGCGACTTCTTCCGCGGGACAGGGGACGACCGCGGCGACCGTCAGCAAAACGGCCAAGGCGACGGCGAGTATGCTCTCTCTCATCTTTCCTCCCGGCGGAAGGTATGATCCGCGCTAGTACCTAAGACGATTATACACGGGGTGGGGTTTACCTTAGCCCGGATTATTCAGCATGTGCGTGTTTTGCCTACACTCCGCGATCACGTCATCCTACTCTAATGTTGTCAAGGCGCTCTTGGCGCTTTTTCAGCATTTCAGCGTGGTCATGGGCGTCCCCGGAACGGGGACCGTATCAACCACGCGAGCAAGTGGGAGTTGCTCTGCGATTAGCAGAGCAATTGAACATCACTACTTGGGTCGCGCTCCCGTGTGAGAACCCTACTAACTAGACGATCCCACATCAGTGGCCCGT
>JAUSGG010000135.1 GCA_030649165.1 Armatimonadota bacterium | reverse complement strand
GTCGGCCCCAGTCGAACCTCACCCCAGCCCTCTCCGGAAAGGAGAGGGAGTTCCCCCTCCTCCCAGGAGGGGGTTAGGGGGAGGTCACTCAGCACTGATCCGCTATCCTAACGCAGCGTCTCCCTCTTCGCGCGTCCGGATGCGGATGGCGCTGTCCACTTTGCTCAGGAATATCTTCCCGTCGCCGATCTCGCCCGTGTTGGCCGAACCGACTATCGCATTCACCGCCGCCTGCGCCAGGTCGTCTGAGACCACCGTCTCGATCTTCACCTTGGAGAGCAGGTTCACCACGTACTCCTGGCCTCGATAGTACTGCGTCCTGCCGCGCTGCTTTCCGGCGCCCATCACGTGGGTCACGGTGATGCCCTTCACGCCTATTTCGTCCAACGCCTCTTTTACGTCATCCAGCTTATTCGGCCTTATAACAGCTTCGATCTTAACCATAATGCGCCTCCTCCGACTCCTACCTAACTCCTAATCTCTAACTTCCAACCTCCAACCTCCAACTTCTAACCGTGGTATCCATACTCTCCATGCTGCGTCAGGTCGAGGCCGATGTCCTCGTCCTCCTCGGACACCCGCATCGGGGACACAATCCCTACCAGCCTGAGCAAAACCGCCGTCACCACGAACGTGTATACAGCCACTATCGCCACGGCTTTGAGCTGAACGCCTATAAGCCCCGGGTTGCCGAACAGCAGTCCGTTGTTGCCGGCGGGGTTGATCAGCTTGCTCGCGAACAACCCGATAGCCAGCGCGCCCCATATACCGCCGATGCCGTGCACCGCGAACACGTCGAGGGAGTCGTCGTACCGAAACTTGTTCTTGGCCAGAATAGCGCAGTACGAGATGCAGCTCGCCACGACTCCTATGCCCATAGCGGCCATAGGCCCGACAAACCCAGCGCCCGGTGTGACCGCGGCCAGACCGGCTATGGCTCCGCTCGCGGCGCCAAGCGCCGTGGGCTTGCCTCTGTGCCACGCTTCGATGATACACCAAGTCAGCGTCGCCGTGCACGCGGATGCGTTTGTCACGACAAATGCGCTGGTGGCCAAAGCTCCGGATCCGAGCGCGCTTCCCGCGTTGAACCCAAACCAGCCGAACCACAACAGACCCGCCCCCAGCAGGGTCATCGTCACGTTATGCGGCATCATCTCCTCCGTGCCGTGTCCGACTCGCCGTCCCATAATGACCGCGCACGTCAGAGCAGCTATTCCCGAGGTGAGGTGCACCACGATCCCCCCGGCGAAATCAAGCGCCCCCATATTCCTAAGCCAGCCATGAGGAGACCAGACCCAGTGCGCGACAGGGTCGTACACAAGCGTGGCCCATAGCACGGTGAAGATCACGTACGACCGGAACTTGATCCGCTCGGCAAATGCCCCGCTGATCAGCGCCGGCGTGATCACGGCGAACATCGCCTGGTAGACCATAAACGCCTGATGCGGAATTGTCGCCGCGTAGTCGGGATTCGGCAGCAGCGATACGTTCCTGAGCCCGATCCAGTCGAGGCTGCCGATGATCCCGTTTCGATCCGGGCCGAACGCAAGCGAGTAGCCGAAGATCATCCACTGCACTCCGACCAGCGCCACTAGGAAAAAACTGTGCATGATCGTTGCCAGAACGTTCTTCCGGCGGACCATGCCCGCATAGAAAAGTCCGAGCGCCGGGGTCATCAGCATGACCAGCGCCGCTGAAGCGAGGACCCACGCCGTGTCGCCCGGATCGATCCTGGCCGCCCCTCCGGCAGCAGCCGCCGGCCCGCGGAAACCCGCCACCAGCGCGACCGACGCCGCTCCCAGCATACCCGCGCGATAGTACAACCCGCGGAATTTGCTCACCGAACCTACCTCCCAGACCATAGTTGTGTTTGGGGAACAGCCGGGGAGCGTCAACGCTGGAGGCACAGGCCCGGCATTGGGCTTTGTACTCTATCCCTGCAATCGTCCGTACTATGTATTGTGGCGAGCGTATATTTCAGGCAGGTTTCGCGCGTATTAAGTATTGGTTTCGAGCGCCGCGGGAAGCCGACTTGCGGTAGACGGACGATCTACAGGGACCGGCATTCCCGCGGCACACTTGTCAACATTCCCTCTCCTCATAGGAGGGGGTAGGGTGAGGGTGGAAGGCTGATCATGAGTCGATTTTCCTCGTTTTGTGCGATAGGTTCAACCCTCACCCCAGCCCTCTCCCTTCCAGGGAGAGGGGGTTGCCCTCGACTCTCCAAGACTCAGCGCTCAGCGCTCAGAACTGATCCGCTATCCCAGCGCCACATCTCCCTCCTCCCGCGTTCTGATGCGCACCGCGTCGTCTATCCTGGTCAGGAATATCTTGCCGTCGCCGATCTCGCCCGTGCTGGCCGAATCGACTATCGCGTTGACCGCCGTCTGCGCCAGGTCGTCCGGGACCACCGTCTCGATCTTCACCTTGGAGAGCAGATTCACCACGTACTCCTGCCCTCGATAATACTGTGTCCTGCCGCGCTGTTTCCCAGCACCCAT
Source organism: Armatimonadota bacterium (assembly GCA_030649165.1). Taxonomy (GTDB): domain Bacteria; phylum Armatimonadota; class UBA5829; order UBA5829; family JAUSEB01; genus JAUSGG01. The sequence continues at coordinate 24,831 of JAUSGG010000135.1, read as the reverse complement.
CACGTGGGTCACGGTGATGCCCTTCACGCCTATTTCGTCCAGCGCCTCTTTCACGTCGTCCAGCTTATTCGGCCTTATAACAGCCTCGATCTTAACCATAATGCATCTCCTTCAGCCTCTAGCCTCCAACTTCCAACCGCTAAACGTGGTATCCGTACTCCCCGTGCTGCGTCAGATCGAGTCCGATGTCTTCATCTTCCTTCGACACCCGCAGCGGCGAGAGCGCGCCGGTCAGTTTCAACAGGATGAAAGTCATGGTGAACGAATATGCGACCACCGCCCCCACTGCCGCCAATTGCGACCCGAGCAGCGCCGCGTTCCCCGCGAACAAGCCATTGTTCCCGGCGCTGTTGATGATCTTAGTGGCAAACAGGCCGGTCGCCAGCGCGCCCCACATGCCTCCGATGCCGTGGACTCCAAACACGTCCAGCGAATCGTCGTATCCCAGCTTGCTCTTCAGCATAATGGCCATGTAGCACAGCCCGCTGACCACGCACCCGATCGCTATCGCGGCCATGGGCCCCACGAACCCCGAAGCCGGCGTAATCGCCACCAGCCCGGCCACGGCTCCGGTCGCCGCGCCCAGCGCGGTCGGCTTGCCCCTATGCAGCGCTTCGATAAGACACCACGAAAGCGTCGCCGACGCGGCGGCCGTGTTGGTCACAACGAACGCGCTCGTGGCAAGCGACCCCGCCCCCAGCGCGCTGCCCGCGTTGAACCCGAACCAGCCGAACCACAGCAGACCCGCGCCAAGAACGGTCATCGTTACGTTATGCGGCATTATTTCCTCTCGACCATAACCGTGCCGCCGGCCCATCATAAGAGCGCAGCACAAGGCGGCGATTCCCGAGGAAATGTGCACCACCGTGCCGCCGGCGAAGTCGAGCGCGCCCAGTTCCCTCAGCCAGCCACCCGGCGCCCAGACCCAGTGGCAGATCGGATCGTACACCAGCGTGGCCCACAGGAGCATGAAGATGACGTAGGACTTGAACCGCATCCGCTCCGCGAACGCTCCCGTAATGAGAGCCGGCGTGATAATAGCGAACATTGCCTGATAGATCATGAACGCCTGGTGCGGAATCGTGCCCGCGTAGGCCGGATTCGGCAGCAGGGTCACGTTCTTCAGTCCGACCCAGGACAGGTTGCCGATGATGTGGTGGAAATCCGGGCCGAACGCCAGCGAATATCCGTAAACCACCCACTGCACGCCGACCAGGGCGACAAGAAAGAAACTGTGCATTATCGTCGCCAGCACGTTCTTCTGCCGCACCATCCCACCGTAGAAAAGACCCAGGGCCGGGGTCATCAGCATCACCATCGCCGCGGAGGCCAGCACCCATGCCGTGTCGCCCGGCTCTACCTTTCCTCCATCGGCGAGCGCCGGACCGGACGCCAGTCCGATCATCGCAAGCGCCGCCAAGCCCGACTTCAACACCCAACGAACCTTTCTCAAGACAGATCCCTCCTCTTCGTATGCGGTAGGGGCGAACCTTGTGTTCGCCCGTCGAACAGCGAGGCCGCTTCTCAGCGGACGTACAGGCTCGTCGTCGGGCAATGTACTAGGTCTCCTGCGTTCGTGGTACACGTAGATTATGCCGCGAACATGTTTCAGCGAGATTTCGCCGGAGTTAAGTGTTCATTTCTAGAAGGAGTCGGAGGAGTCGGAAGAGTCGGAAGAGTCGGAAGAGTCGGAAGAATCGAGCAAATCCCCCCTCCTCTTAGGAGGGGGTTAGGGGGAGGTTCAACCGTCAACCACCAACCACCAGTCATACTGCAGACGTGTAGAACCCCGTAATCAAAGGGTACTGCAATCTTTAGAACGGCGGTCTGGCCGATTCGGACTATTGGAGGGAATGCACATGAAGTCGCGATCCGTTCCAGAGTCCTTCCCTGCCGGGACAGCTTTACTCTTCGGACTGCTGCTTATGGGAACTACGGCATCCGCGTCTGCCCTCACGGACAAGCAGACGCTTGGCAAACTTCTCTTCTTCGACACGGACCTGTCCAGTCCGGACGGGCAGGCCTGCGGCTCGTGCCACGACCCGAGCACGGCGTTCAGCGACCCGGACAAGGGTCTGCCTGTCTCCGGTGGAGTCCTGCCGCTGCGCGTCGGGCCCCGAAATGCGCCGACCATAACGTACCTCGCAACCGCGCCCGATTTCGCCCCCATCGCCGGCGGATTCATCGGAGGGCAGTTCTGGGACAGCAGGGCGGCCAATCTCTTTGAACAGGCCAAGCTGCCTTTCCTCAATACGCTGGAGATGCACAACCCCAACCGCAAACTCGTTGTGCACGACGTCGAAAAGGGGGAGTACGCGGACCTTTTCCGACAGGTCTATGGGACTAACGTGTTCGACAATTACGAAGCGGCATATAACGACATAGCGGATGCTATTGCCGCTTTCGAGAGAAGTCCGGAGCTGAATAAGTTCAACTCCAAGTTCGACCTGTTTCTGCAAGGCGAAGTCGATCTCACGACCCAGGAGACCGAGGGACTGGCGATTTTCAACGGCAAGGGGCAGTGTTTCCGCTGCCACGTAACGACGCCCAATAGCGACGGCGACCCGCCCGTCTTCACGAGCTTCAGGTTCGCCAACATCGGTGTCCCGCGGAACCCGGATAACCCGTTCTACTCGCTCCTTCTACCCTTGAACCCGGATGGAGCCGGCTTCGTGGACGACGGTCTGGGCGGGTTCCTGCGCGACATGGGGGAGCCGCCCGAAGTGTACGAGCCGCAGTTGGGCAGGATGAACTTTCCTACGGTGCGCAATGTCGCGAAAACATCGCCGTACATGCACAACGGCGTCTTCCCCGAACTGAAAACAGTCGTGCATTTCTTCAACACGCGGGACGTTCTGGGATCGGGCTTTGATCCGCCCGAGACCCCGACAAACGTCTCCACCGTCATCGGCAACCTGGGGCTTACGGAGGAGGAGGAAAACGCGCTCGTAGCGTTCATGGAAACCCTGACCGACGACTACGAACCATAGCTTTGGAGTGCGGCGGATTGACGCCGCTTTGCGCATCAAAGCCCGTACAGCAAATTCCGTCCGGGCACACCGCCCGGACGGAGCTAAACTCAAACTCAGCGCCGGCCACTCAGCGCTCAGCGCTCAGAACTTAGAACTCACCACTACGCGGCGACGCGCGAGACGCCTTCCACTTCGACGTCCTCACGGGCCAGGAACCGGTCCTCGATCTTTGTCGCGAGAGCGCTGAACAGCGCCAATACCGCAACCGAGAATCCCACAAATATAACCGCGCCCAACAGCGTCGGAAGCCAGTTAACTAAGAGAGACACAGCGATCTTCCTCCTACCGGTACTTTTGCCATGAACGGTCTGTTTATTACCATGAGGAATCGCTATGAAACATTCTAGCCGATATTCTGTTAGGAGGAAATGCTTTTGCCTTCACGGCTCTGCAGGTGGATTGTGGAGCCATAAGAGGGCTGGGCGTCGGGTTCGGGGACGCTCAGGCTGCGCGACCACTTGTTCCCCAGGACCCATTCGTAAAGCTGGATGGTCTTCACGGCTATTGAATCGTAATTGTACTCCGCCGCTCCCATCGCCCGCGCTCTTTCGCCGAGGGACCGGGCGAGGTCGGGGCTCTCTATCGCCTGTCGCAGCGCTTTTTCCAGGTCATCGACGTTCTTGCTTTCGAAGGTCAGAGCGTTGTTTTGCACGACCTCCAGGTTCGGCGGGATGTTGCTCGTGATGATGCAGTTGCCGTAGACCACCGCTTCCAGCAGAGTCACCGAAAGCCCTTCGATGGTGGACGGCTGCGCGTAGCAATAACAGTTGGTATACAGTTCCTGCAGCGTCTCCCCGTATTGGTAGCCCAGGAACATAACGTTCTTGTTCGCCTTCCGCTTCAGCTCATCCACGTACTGGTCGGAATGCTGCGACTCACCGGCAATGACCAGCTTGAGATCGGTGTCGAGCCTGTTGTAAGCGTCTATAAGGAAATGCAGACCCTTCTCCGGGACGAGCCTGGCGACGAAAAGGATGTAGTCCTTCCCCTCCAGGCCGAACTCCCTGATCTTGTTCGGCTGGCGGAATATGGGATCGTTCACGGCGCTGGGGATGTATCGCACGCGCGTGTGATACCTCTCCTCCAGGTAATGCTTCAGGCACTTGGACACCGAAATCGCCGCGTTCGGGAACCTGACCGCCGCCCATTCCGCGACCCTCAGTACAGCTCTCGCTCCCGTTCCCCACTTGTCCCTCTGCCACTCGACTCCATGGATTGTCGACACGCAGCGTTTGCCGAACAGCCGCGGGAAAACGGTGAACATTGCCTTGCCCGCGCTGTGATAGTGGATGATGTCGAAATGCCGGGGGATCACGTCGAGCGTGCCGAGCAGCGTCTGGCTAACGGCGTCGAGGCTGGTCGTGTTGATCGCGGGGAGCCTGCGGAGCTTGACGCCTTTATATGTGTCGCCTTCGTAGTCCTTGCAGTAGTAAGACCGGCAGTAAACAGTTACGTCATGGCCCATCTTCACGAAACGTGTGGTGAGCTCTTCGACGTGTCTTTCGACCCCGCCCCACGTGGCCGGTATTCCTCTGAGTCCTAGAAACGCGATCTTCACTGTGATATTATCGGGCTGGATTACGGGCTTCTTTACCAGGTCCGCCGGCGGTTTCTCTCGCGGCGCAAGGAAGCGAAGTCGGGGGTTCTTCCTGCAACTCTATATCTGATTATGCGCGTTATTCGGCGAATGTCAAGAGCAGTGACCAGTAAACACCCAAGTTTGACACTTTCCGGGAAATTGAACTCAGGTTTTGGGCAAGTTGCACTACATTGCCCATGTTTGCCCTCCGAGACTGACTCGGAGGGCTTCCGTGAACACTGGTCACTAACCGGTGTTGTCCGTCGCCTGCCGCCCCGCTATAATGGAGCAGGGGCGCTTGGCGGGGCTGCCTATCAGTCAGTTGACCGGGGGTTCTATGTCTTCTGTTCAAATCGGTTCGGGCGTTCGAGAGCGTGTAAGCCTTGACGGCGTTTGGGATTTGCAGGTTGACGGCGGCGCATCCCATCAGATAAGCGTGCCGGGGTCGTGGCAGTCGCAGGTTCCGGATCTCCGCCACTATTCGGGTAAAGCAACATGCACACGGACCTTTCGCGTTCCCGAAGGCTGGAGGGGAAGAGGGATCGCGCTTCATTTCGGCGCCGTGGACTGGTTCGCCGAGGTCAGCGTGAACGGCCAAGCCGTCGGTTCACACGAGGGCGGGTATACGCCGTTCGAGTTTCCGATCCAGGACGCGCTCAGATTCGGAGACGAGAACGAGGTCACGGTCGCCATCATCGACCCGGGACCTGAGAACCCGGTGGACGGTTTCGACTTCGGCGAAATTCCGCACGGGAAGCAGAGCTGGTATGGGCTCGTAAGCGGCATCTGGCAGAGCGTCTATCTGGAATCGCGGGACTTCTTCCATATCCGCCAAATCCGGATAACGCCTGACATCGACGCCGGGACCGCCGGCATAGCGGCGACGTTCTCCGGCGCTGCGTCAGGAGACGAGAGCTTGTTGGTCGAAGTGACGGGACCGGACGGCGCGGCCGCGGCAAGCGCCGAGGGGAGGCTAAAGGCAGGCGAGTCCGAGTGGAGGGCGAACCTCCAGATACCCAACGCGAGACTGTGGACGACCGATGAACCCAATCTATATCACGTCGAGGTCAGCATGTCCCGAGACGGACGGAGGCTGGACGAGCAAACCGCCGCCTTCGGCATGCGCAAGATAGAGGCGAAAGAGGGCAAGCTGTTTCTCAACAACAAGCCCATCTACCTCATATCGGCGCTCGACCAGGACTTCTACCCGATCACGCACTATACGCCTACATCCGAGGAATATATCAGGGACCAGTTCATCAAGGCGAAGGAGTTGGGTCTGAACTCGCTGCGGTGCCACATAAAGGTCCCCGACCCCCGCTACCTGGATTGGGCCGACAGGCTGGGGCTTCTGATATGGTATGAAATCCCGAACTGGGACGTGTTGACCGAGAACTCGAAGCGTCGGGCGAAGCAAACGCTGCACGAAATGGTCGCGCGCGACTGGAACCACCCGTCGCTGGTTATCATCAGTATCATCAACGAGGAGTGGGGCATTAAGCCAAGGGAGCAAGCGGAGCATCGCGCCTGGCTCGCCGAGATGTATGATTACGCCAAATCGCTCGGCTCGGGCAGGCTTGTTGTAGACAACTCTCCGTGCGGCGACAGCTTCCACGTTAAGAGCGACATCGACGATTTCCACACCTACTACAGCATTCCGGACCACTACCGCGAGTTCTCCAAATGGATAGCCGACTTCGCATCGCGTCCGAAGTGGACGTTCTCGCCCCACGGCGACGCAACGCGACGCGGCGACGAGCCGCTTATGCTCTCCGAGTTCGGCAACTGGGGACTGCCGTCCTTGCGGCGGATCAGGGACTGCTACGGCGGAGGGGACCCGTGGTGGATGGGCACGGGCGTTACCGCGCCAAAGGGCGCGGATGAACGGTTCGAGGCTTGGGGGCTGGACAGGGTCTTTGGCGACTGGGACGGGATGGCGGTTGCGCTTCAAGAGCAGGAGTGGCGAGCGCTGAAATACCAAATCGAGGAGATGCGCAAGTATCCTTCTATCGTCGGCTATGTGATTACCGAGTTCATGGACCTTCAGTGGGAGTGCAACGGCCTGCTGGACTACTGCCGCAACCCCAAGTCGTTTCACGAGCGAATGCCTACGATCCAGGCGCCGGACGTGATAGTTCCGGAATGGGACAGGACCAGCTACTGGGCCGGGGAGCAGATCGAGCTGCCGATCACAGTGTCACACTTCTCGCAAGCGCCCATCAACAAATGTCAGTTGCGGTGGCGAATTCCTGAGTTCGGCTCGGAAGGGACTATCGAAAACGTGACTGTCGAGACGGCGTCAGCCGCGCGCATAGGGAGCGTAACCGCACAGTCTTCGCCGACCGCGGAGTCAGGCACAGTCAACATCGAACTGGAGTTGATCGACGGCAGCGATGGGGTGATTGCGACGAATACGCACGAGTTCGTCGTTATCTCCGTCGCGGACGGGCGAGTTCCGATCGATACGCCCGTTTACGCGCCAGCCCTGTGTGGGCCGCTTATGCGGCGCGGGGCCGCGATTGCGCACGAGCGCACGGCGGCGGGACTCTTCATCCTGGAACAGATGGACGACGCTTCGCTGGAGGCCGTACGGGCAGGAGCGCCGGCGATTGTGACGGCTGACGGGCCGGATGGTTGGATGCCGTCCGGGATCGAAATCCGCGGCCGGCACGAGCAGGGATGGGGCGGCGACTGGTGCAACAGCGCGATCTGGTTCAATCCGCGGCTTTTCGCCAGGCTGCCCGCGAGGGAGGTCCTGGACTTCGCGTTCAGCGAGATCATGCCGTCGCACGTCATCACGGGTTTCGATCCTGAGAAGGACAAGGACGACCTCCTCAGCGGCATATTCGTCGGCTGGCTTGCGCATCCCGCCGCGATTGCGGTCGGGTTCAGGCTGGGCAAGGGGAAGGTCCTGCTGACCACGCTGCCGTTGATACGGGAATACGACAGGGATCCATTCGCAACCGCGGCGCTGAACAGTTTGATGAGGTTTGTGGTGTCGGAGGAATTCGATCCCACGTTTGTAGGTTCTTAGGGGCTTAGGGGCGGGCTGTAGGAGATAGGTACGGACCGAGGAAGGACGGAGGTTTTTCGTGTGGGCGGCGAGTAGAGAGTAATGAGGGGCGCTGTGTCGTCACCTCGCGTATTATATAAGGAGCTCGTCCATGAACAGATTACTCCCTCCAGTTGCCTGTTTGGCGGTTCTGCTTCTCTCCGGTCTTGCCGGAGCTTCCACGCTCTTCCGCTCCGATCCGTGGGAATATTACACCAACTACGCCGATTACACCCAGGGCTGCACGGTCGTCAAGCATTCCCCGCTCCATACGACAGTCGACCCGCGCGCTCTCACGGGTTGGGAGGAGAACGGCGAAAAGCATCCGAAGTGGTCGTACATCTTTGCCGAAGTCAATCAGCGCGAAACGTTCGTTGTTGACCTTGGGCAATTGCGGACGGTCGGCAAGATTGTCGTGACGACAGGGTTGAACGACGCGCCCAGGATCCCCAAGGAAGTCAACATCCAATCGTCCACCGAAGGTCCCGACGGCCCCTGGAAAACGCTCGTCGAAAAAGGCGACCCCAACTGCAAGTTCACCTACCTGATCCCCAACACCCCTGCGCGCTGGCTCCGCTTCGATTTGGGCGAGAATACGGACGGGTTCGGCTCGCGGGTGGGCCGCCAGTTCGGCGTGTACAAAGGCTATAAGCTGCCTGAGGTGGCGGAGCTGATGAGGGCCTTCTATCCGAAGTTTCGCCGGGATTGTTCGGGGCTGGAGGATTTCTGGAAAAAGGTAGACACCCAGGACTGGCAAGGCGCGGCTTCGGCTTTGAGGACCTACGAGGAGAGATTGTACGAAAAGCAAAAAGGCATGCCGCCACATTACCGGAAGAACGCCGATATGGGTCTTGAGAACAAGATCGATTTCGGCAACGGCATCATCATCCAGTTCTGCCAGGGGATCGACTGGCAGTATCATCCGGACAATTCGCTGAACGACACGGAGAGGGGCTGGTTTCACGCTCACTTGGCGAGGGCCTATTCGATTACCGACGACGTTCGGTATGCGAAAAAACTCGCCGAAAGCCTGGAGTCGTGGATGGAGCAGTTGCCTCGACCGCCGGACACCCAGTCGGCCGCCTACGACCAGTGGGCTACGCTCAGCGTTTCCGCAAGGACTGGTCACTGGACGCAGGTGATGGGGCTGATCGTCAAGGACCGAGAGAACTTCCCGGACAAGCTGTTCCTCAATCTCCTTTATACGTACTGGGAAGAGAACGACTTCCTGTCCAACGCCGGTCAGGAAAACGGCAACTGGCTGGCGTCGATCAGCAGGGCGATGCTCGGCGCGGGCTTGGGCTGGACCGAGTTCGCGGACCACAAGAACTGGCTGGATTTCGCGCGGGAACACTTCGTGCAAAACGTGATGCGTGATGTCTACCCCGACGGAAAAGAGTTCGAGAACTCGGATGGCTATGTGCCGTTTGCCTACGGTATGCTGCTGGGCATGTACCGCCAGTTCAAAGACGCGGGGATTGAGGTACCTCGGGAGGTCGAGCGTCGCATCAAGCTGGGATCGGACTGGTCGGTGTGGACGATGCAGCCCAACGGACTCACATATATGATAGGCGACAGCAACGGCGGGCACACTTTTGGACCTGGGACGGGCAGGGAGTTCGACCGCCAGGATCTCGTCTATATGACGACGCAGGGCAAGAAGGGGAGCAAGCCGTCGTCCTCGTCCCGTCACTTTCCGATCAGCGGCTGGTTCATCATGCGCAGCGATTGGGAGGAGCGGCCCTGGGAGCGCGCGAGGCATTTGATGATGACCGCCGCCCCGTACGGCCCGCACGGCCATCAGGACCAGCTCTCCATCTCGTGCTACGCATACGGGAATACGCTGCTGGGCGTGCCAAGCCGGCTGGGGGACTCGAACTATGGTATGCCGAGTCACTGGGAGACGCTGCACACCTGGTCCAAGAATACGGTAGTCGTCGACGAGAAGACGCAGGGATTTGGGTACGAACCGGGTCTGGACCGGAAGTGCAAGAACGTGGAGTGGTTCGACGGCGATTACGTCGACGTGGCGGACGCAACGCACGTTTTGTACCCCGACGTGAGTCACAGGCGGCGGGTCTTGTTCGTTGCCGGTGAGTATTGGGTGGTGATCGACGACCTGACGCCGAAACCGGACGCTGATGCCGACAAGGCGCACATCTATGACCAGCATTTCCACTTTCAGGATGGGTCGCACGCCGTCGCTATGAAGAACGGCGCGGTGCGAACGGAGTACAAGACAGGCGGAAACCTGATGCTCGTTCCGCTGGAGCCGGAGAAGCTGGCGGCGTCGGAAAAGACCTCGACGCCTGTCAATTACATCGGAATGCAGGCCCCGACGATGTACGGCTGGAAATACCGCCTGCGGGGAAATGGCGTCCAGCGATTCGTAACCGTGCTGTACCCTTACCCCGACAGGAACGTTCCGAAGGTGTCCGTCCGGAGGTTGGCCGCTCCCGCCGGCGTCGCCGCCATCGAGGTACGGACTCCTGCCGGTAGGGATTTGATCTACGCGGGCGACGGCATAACCGATTTCTCTTATTCCGGGTCGATAAACGCAAGGGCTCGGGCGTTTGCCGTCAGGTTAGGCGTTTCCGGCAAGCCGTTGAAGGCGGTGGGCCTGGATGTGGAAAGGATGAAGGCCGGGGGGTATTCGTACGCGGCGCAGGGCGGGGCGAAGAAGGCAGTTGAGGTTGATTTGAGCTCCCGGTGATTGGAAGGGAAGAGTGGTTCGTGGCCGGAGAGACCCCACCCCAGCCCTCCCCTGAATGGAGAGGGGGTTACCCTCGACTCTTTCGACTCCGCCGACTCCTTCGACCCTTCGACTCCTCAATATTCGTGTAACAGTTCAGGAATGGTGATTACGTACCGGGCAACGTCATTCCGAACGAAGTGAGGAATCTGCTTTTTCCGGGGTACTCCGCAGGGAAAAGCAGATTTCTCGACTCCGCCGGCGCTCCGCTCCTAAGAAAGCGTCCGGTTTCGGGATTTCCGGGTTGGGATGCGAGGTTGTGCTATAACCGCACGAGTGTGAAGCCCAACCCTCAAATCCCGAAACACCGGGGTGGTTCCTTTCCGAAATAACCACGCCTGCGGGGTCGGTTGCTCGAAATGACGTCCTCCCCAACTCTGAACTGTTACATATTCGTTGACAGCCGAACTGCGCAGTTCATATAATGGTTTTGCCGCAGGATTATCTCAGGAGGCCTTCCTAATGCTCGCGCGAGTGAACTCCGCCGCCTTATTGGGGATAGACGCCTACAAAGTCGAGGTGGAAGTCGATATTTCCTCGAACTTTCCGAGGTTCGACATAGTGGGCCTGCCCGATGCGGCGGTGCAGGAGTCGAAAGAGCGCGTGCGAGCGGCAATCAGGAACTCCGGCCTCGAATTTCCCCAACGCAGAATAACGGTCAACCTCGCGCCGGCGGACGTGCGCAAGGAGGGTCCTTCGTTCGACCTACCGATAGCCGTGGGCCTGCTTGCCGCTACCGGCCAGGTCCCGACGGATTGGCTTGCGGACACTATCGTGGTCGGCGAACTGGCTCTCGATGGCCTCATCCGCCCCGTCGCGGGCGTGCTGCCGATCGCTGTACACGGGCGGGACGAGCACATGCGTCATATGATTGTGCCATCTCATAACGTGAAAGAGGCGGCGATCGTGCGCGGGGGACCTGACGTTTTTCCGGTAACGACGCTTTCGGAAGTCGTCCAACTGCTGCGCGACCCCGATGCTATGCTGCCGGCAATGTTCGATGCTTCGGAGCTCTCCGCGCTGGATGACCCGACTTATGACATCGACTTTTCAGACGTGAAGGGACAGGAACACGTGAAGCGGTCGCTGGAGGTGGCGGCGGCGGGAGGCCACAACATCCTGCTCGTCGGACCGCCCGGCAGCGGCAAGACTATGCTGGCGCGGCGCATCCCCACCATTCTGCCTCCCCTTTCGCTTGACGAAGCCCTGGAGACTACGAAAATCTACTCGGTATGCGGGCTGCTTAGCTGCAACGAGGCGCTGGTGACGAAACGGGCTTTTCGGTCGCCGCATCACACGATTTCCAACGCAGGTCTGGCAGGAGGCGGGAGCTATCCTCGACCGGGGGAGGTGAGTTTGTCCAACCACGGGGTGCTCTTCCTGGACGAGCTTCCGGAGTTCAAGCGCGATGTGCTGGAGATTCTTCGCCAGCCGCTGGAGGACGGATTCGTGCAGATCGCGCGCGCCCAGGCGTCTCTCACCTATCCCGCCCGATTCATGATGGTGGCGGCGATGAACCCCTGCCCGTGCGGGTATTTCGGCGACCACTCAAAGGCCTGCACCTGCACGCCGATGATGATCCAAAGGTATCTGCAGCGGATTTCGGGTCCCCTGCTCGACCGCATAGACATCCACATAGAGGCCCCGCGCCTGAAGCAAAGCGAGCTTATGGAGCACGGCAGAGGAGAGTCTTCGCGCCTGATACGCAAGCGGGTCAACCAGGCCCGTCGAATGCAGCAGTCCCGGTTCGAAGGGACCAACCTGCACTGCAACGCCCACATGCAGACGAAACAGCTTCGACAGTACTGTCACGTGACGGATGAGGTGAAGGAGCTTCTGCGCAACGCGATTTCGCAGCTCAACCTGTCGGCGCGAGCGTTCGACCGTATTCTCAAGCTCTCCCGCACAATAGCGGACCTGGCGGAGTCGCCGGATATCCAAGTCCCGCACGTCGCGGAAGCGATACAGTATCGGAGTCTGGATAGGAAGTTTTGGGGATGACCGGAGAGTGGTTCGTGATTCGTGGTTCGTGGTTCGTGGTTCGTGCGGTCTAGCGCGGCACGCGGCGTTAGGATTCGAAGATGATAAACAGCTATAAGGACTTGAGAGTGTGGGAGGCCGGCATCGACCTATCGCTTGCCGTCTATCAGGCCACACGGCTCTTCCCTAAGCAAGAGTGGTTCGGATTGGTGGCCCAGATGAGAAGATCGGCCGCGAGTGTACCGGCCAACATCGCGGAAGGCGCGTGGCGTCAGCACACTGGCGAGCTAATCCAGTTTCTGCACATTGCTCGCGGCTCATTGGCGGAACTGCACACCTACGTCACCATGAGCGCTCGCTTGGAGTATCTTACCGCTGAAGTCTCACAATCACTGAACGACAAGATCGACGACATGGGACGGATGCTGCACGGGTTGATCTCCTCACTTCGCGAAAAGCGTGGCTCCGGCCACGAATCACGAACCACTAACCACTAACCACTCCCGGAGGTGTTAGTTACTATGCCTCAGTTGTTGCGAAAGCGTGAGAGCATCGTCATTTGCTTTCTGCTAGCCCTCATCACCATAGTCGTGTACGCTCAGATACTTGGCCACGAGTTCGTTGATCTGGATGACAACGGCTACGTTTTCTACAACAACCACGTCAAGGCCGGGCTGACGGCTGACACGATGCGTTGGGCGTTTACCACCTTCACGGAAGCCAACTGGCACCCGCTGACGTGGTTGTCCCACGCGCTGGACTGTCAGCTTTATGGACAGAAGGCGGGATGGCACCATCTGACCAGCCTTTTGTTTCATTTGCTGAACGCGCTGCTGGTGTTTTTCCTATTTGGCAAGATGACGGGACGGCCGTGGCCGAGCGCGTTCGTTGCGGCCTTGTTCGCCATTCACCCTCTTCACGTGGAGTCGGTTGCGTGGGTTGCCGAGCGCAAGGACGTGCTGAGCGCTTTCTTCTGGCTGCTGACCATGCTGGCGTACGTCTCGTACGTTAGACAATCAACCGGAATCACCCTCACCCCAACCCTCTCCCGTCAAGGGAGAGGGGGTCACGCCCGGCTCATCCGGTACCTGCTGGTTCTGCTCGCGTTCGCGCTGGGTCTGATGGCGAAGCCGATGCTGGTGAGCCTGCCGTTCGCATTGCTTCTGATGGACTACTGGCCGCTTGGCAGGTGGCAGCCCGGGAGAGCGTGGAAGCTCATTGCGGAGAAGGCGCCTATGCTCGCGCTGACAATCGGTTCGTCGGTTGTGACGTTCCTGGCGCAGAAAGACATAGCGGTTGCGCCGCTGGAGAGATACTCCGTCGGCGTTCGCGTGGCAAATGCCGTTGTAGCCTATACCGCTTACCTGAAGAAGATGGTCTGGCCGAGCGACATGTCGGTGTTCTACGGCCATCCGGGAAAGACCTTGCCGGAATGGCAGATCGTGTTGTCGCTGGCGCTGCTCGTTGGTCTGTCGGTCCTGGCGTTCAAGGCCGGACGGCGCAAGCCGTATTTGATAACGGGCTGGCTGTGGTATGTCATCACCCTCGTGCCGGTCATCGGGCTGGTGCAAGTCGGCAATCAGGCAATGGCCGACCGGTACACGTACATTCCCCTTCTGGGGATATTCATCGCCATAGCCTGGGCTGTGCCGGACTTGTTCCCGAAATCCGAGCCCGCGAAGATGTCTCGCCAAGCCCGCCGGGCGGCCAAGCGGAGCGGAGGCGAGACGGAGGCCACCTTCAGGGTCGATTTGGCGGTCCCGGCTGTTCTGATAATCGTGGTCCTCATGGCCGTCACATATACCCAGGCCGCCTATTGGAAAGACACGGCGACGCTGTTCGCGCACACCACGAGCATTTTCCCGAAAGACGCCGCCGCGCACGCCCTGGTCGCTCAGAAATTGGATGAGGAAGGGAAGGATGACGAGGCGATCGAGGAGTACCGAAAGGCTGTCGATATCAACCCGAGAAACGTGGATGCGCAACTGAACCTGGGGGTCTTGCTCGCGAAGAAGGCCCAGGAGGAGATTGGACCATCGGCCATTCAACTCACTGATGAGGCTATAGAGAGCTTCAGCGGAATTGTGAGAATCAAGCCGAACCACGCGAAGGCGCGGAAGTATCTGGGCAACCAGTTGATGAAGCGGGGGCGGTACAAAGAGGCCGTCGAACACCTCCGCCAAGCCATTCGCATTGCGCCGCGGGACCCCGAGTCATATTGCTACATGGGGCTGGTGATGCACAATTTGCAGCGGATCGGGGAAGCCGACGGATACTACCGAAAAGCGATAGCCATCAGGCCGGATTACAAGGAGGCGCACGAGAACCTGGCGATAATCCTATACATCGAGCGGAGGTTCGCGGAGGCGTGGAAGGAAGTTCACCTGAGCCGGCGGTATGGCGGCGAGCCGAACGCGGATTTTGTGAAGGCGCTGTCCGGGCAGATGGTGGAGGAGTGATTGGTGGTTCGTGCTTGTGATACAATGAACCGGGGCATGGAGCATTCGGCCATGAGGGACGCAAATGGAGATCAGACGGCTTCTTGATGAGAAACGCGACGAGATTCTGCGAATCGCTGATGCTCACCACGTCCGCAACCTGAGACTATTCGGGTCCGTTGCCCGTGGAGAGAGCGACGAACAGAGCGATATCGACTTCCTGGCGGAATTGGATTCAGGCTGCGGCCTGCTGCATCACGCCGCCTTGATAAGAGAGCTTGAGGAACTGCTGGGTCGGAAGGTCGATGTCGTCAGCGACAAAGGGCTTCGACAGAGAGTAAGGGACCGTGTGTTGCGCGAGGCTGTACCACTGTGAGAGACGACCGGGAAAAGCTGCTGGATATACTGGAGGCAATCGAGAAGATCGAGGATCGCACGATGGGAGACAAAGGCCTCTTTCAGCATGACGAAGTGATCCAAGTGTGGGCGCTTTACCACATCCAAATCATAGGCGAAGCGGCAAGTCGGCTATCGGAGTCTCTGCAAGCCAAATACGCGCACGTTCCGTGGCCGGACATCGTGGCAATGCGCAACGTAATCGTGCACCATTACTTCGGCGTCGATCTCGACCAGATATGGGACGCGATTACGAACGATCTGCCCGCGCTGAAGGGTTTGGGTTACTCAGATGCTTGAAGACGTCTGAGGCCCGGCCTGGCAGCGCAAGGTGTGCTGCGAAACCGTGTGCTACCATGCGGCGCCTTAGGATGGAGGCTGTTCCCATGAGTCAACGTCCCCGGCTTTTGGCGACTGCGGCAATACTCCTGGCGATCGCAATACTTGTCTATCTCGCCGGGTGTTCTCCTCGCGTCTCTAAGAAGACGCCCAAGCCGGCCAATCAGAGCGCGCGCACAAAGCCGCAGCCGAAACCGAAACCAACGACTTCCAGCGTTTCACCGCTTGAGGCGGCCCTTCAAGTGGATCAAAAAGCCCTGCTGCGTTTCCGCAACGCTGTCGAGCCTCCGCCCCCGACAAACGTCGTACCGCTCGCCACCGAGTATTGGGACGAGAAGGAAAAGATTGTCTGGTCGGATCACGGTCCTGCGCAAAAAGTGGCGGATGGCGCGGCATGGTACGCCTGGACCGAAGACGGTGGGATAGTCTACGCCACGAGAACAAGAATCTTGCTCCTCGATCCGAAATCCGGAGAGCAGCGGTCCATTTTCTCGGCGTACCGTATCGCTCGGGTCTTTCTCGCGCCGAACCGGCGCAGACTCGCCGCGCTAGTCGGCAGAGAGCTTTTCCTTTTGCGCCTCGACGGTGTGGTCGAGGACCGTATCAAGCTCCGCAATTGGCTCCAGGATGCAGCCTGGAGCCCGGATTCGAGCCGCATCGCGTATGCGAGCGCGAACGTCGTATGGCTCGCAAAACCCGGCAGCCCGGCGTCGGTGTTGACGCGCCAGGACACGGTCAGAGATGCCATCTCGTCGGATTCGGTCATTCGGCGTCCAACGCTGCGAATCGACGGTATTTCCTGGTCGGCATCGGGCAGGAACCTGGCCTATCGGGCCTACTATCGGAACGACGACCTCATTTCTCCCAATCTTGTAGTTGTGGACACTCGGAATGCGGGGCGCAAGACTGTAATGGAAGGATACGCCTCGGACGACGGCAGTTACTCGTGGGGGTCTCTGGAAGACTGGATGATTGTTGCCGGAACCGAAGGCGAACCCGACACATTTCTCTGGCTGGAGAGGGCATGGAAGCCGGAGGGTGTGCAGGTCGAGTGCTATGGAACTTCGTCTACGTTTCTTGAGTCCGACTGGCAGCCGCGCGGAGGCAAGTGGGCGGTCCACCTCCTGGACTTCTCCAGATCCGCAATGTCTTTGGCCGAGCCCATCGACACCATCTCCATATTCGAGCTTGACCCATCCAGACCTCCGCCAGGCATGGCAGGCCCGAAAGAAAGGGCGAGACTGGCCGAGTGGAAAAGGAAGTTTGCCCGTGGCCGGCCTACACGCGTGGCGTCCGCGATTCCGGATTTCGACTGGTCGCCCGACGGCTCCGCGTACGTATATGTAGAGCGGGTCTACACATACCGCCAAGCGGAGGACGCGGAAAAACGCCACAACAGAGGCCAACCTTACGTGGCACGCCCGCAGGACGTGATCGCTTATCTCAGGCTTCAGTCCGTCAACGGCGCCCAGCGCATCGTATTTGGCAACGGAGAGCATCCGTCAGCCCCCCAGTTCTCACCCGACGGCAGGCGACTCGCCTACATCTCCGGTCAAGGCTCCCTCAAGATCCGCTCAGTCGGAACTGAGCGCCGAAGCAAGCAGCGGGCAAAACGGCTGCTGCAGCGGGGTCTGGCTCTTCAAGAGTCCGGTCGCCTGTCCGCCGCCGTTACCACTCTCCGACGGGCAATCCGTCACGACCCCGGCCTGGCCGACGCGCACAAAGCGCTCTCGGAGATATGCCTGAACCTGGCGCGCAAAGACATCAACCCATACCGAAAGCACAATCTGGCTCTTGCGGCATCGTTCGAGACCGAGTTCGGGCGTGGTCGTTCTGCTGATTAGCGCCGGAGCCTGATGCCTGGGCATAAACCGTCCGTCGAGGCGTATGATGGCAGGGTGGCGCCGCGGGAGCTGACTCTGACAAAGTCTGAGAGGCCAGTAAAATAATGTCGTTCCCACAGCATAGAAACCTGTAGCGGCGCTGCGCCGTGTGTCTCGTATACCGGACAGGAGGGACGCGAGGATGTGGAGCCGTTTCGTCGCATGATCCGTGAAAGAAACATTGACATGCTCGGTAAGAGACGTATACTGACAGACGTAAGCCGGCAAGCCTGCGGCAAAGGGAACGGCCCGAATCCACTATGGGTAGTCCCGGCTTATTACTTCCAACACGAGGGAAACCGACATGTCATGCCTCATCGCTGTTCTTGCGCTGGTCACTGCGAACCTCAACGCGCCGGCCGTGCCCATATACGGAGTATACGAGCAATCCATTGCTCACCCGAGCTCCGGGTATGCCAACCCTTGGGAGGATGTCCGCCTCGCGGTCACGCTGACTTCACCCAGCGGGCAGGAGGTCAAGATCGGCGGGTTCTACTGCGAGCCCGACACCTGGAAGTTCCGGTTTGCGCCGTCAGAGGCCGGCAAGTGGTCTTGGAATGCGCAGATGGATTGGGGATGGCGGCGTCTCGGAGGGCCTGTCATAGCTAACCCATGGAGCGGCTCCTTTCAGGCTGTAGCATCCGGCAACCACGGATTTGTGCGACTGAACCCTCACAACAAGATGCGTTGGGCCTTCGAAGACGGCTTCCCATACTACCCGCTCGGCATCGGCGACTGCGTCGGAGCCGACAAAAGCCAAAAGCCTTTTGAAAATGCTGGGCTCGATGGCGGGTTTAAGGACGACGCGCATCCCAAGGGTTGGAAAGTGAGTTTCGACGACTACCTGGCTGCTTACAGCAAGGGCGGCTTCGACCTCTTCCGCTGGAGCGTGGACAACTGCGCCTTCGGGCTCTACGACAAGATCGACCCCTCCGGCAACGTCTACAAGCAGCAGGAGGGTATCTGGGGCGACCAGCTCTGTCAGAAGCTCCGCGCTCATGACTTCCGCATTTTCATGGTGTTCTTCGGCTTCAAACCGGCGTTCCCTACCGACTCAAAAGACCCCGCCAAGATGGACGCGGTCAAGCGGTATGTGGAATATGTCGCCAACCGCTACGGAGCTTATGTGGACTTCTGGGAGTTGATGAACGAGTTTCCGAACGGGTCGGGGCAGATCGATGAGGACTGGTACCATCAGATCGCGTCCTACCTCAAGTCAGTCGATCCTTACCACCATCTCGTCAGCACTAGCGGGGCACGGGCCGACATTGCCGAGATCGACATTTGCGGTCCCCATTGGTACGGACGGGAGAACGAGTTCGATTCCGATACGACCACTAAGGAGTCATTCGAAGCCTGGAAGAACTGGCAGAAGTTCGGCAAGCCGGTCATCTTCGGCGAGCAAGGGAACAGTGTGGCGAACTGGGATACCCGCTCCGGCCTGCGGATGCGGCTGCGCGTGTGGACCGCATTCTTCACGGAGGGCTCCCTGGTATTCTGGAACACGAGCTCCAGTAAAGACTACCGGCGCGGCTCCGCCGCGAATATCTATTTGGGGCCCGAGGAGCGCCGCTACACCAAGGTACTGCAGGACTTTACACGCGGATTCGATCCCCTCGCCCAAATGGTGAACGTCGAGCCGGGCCCGAAAACGAAAGTGCGGGGATACGCGCTCAGCGGACCGGCGGCTTATGCTCTCTACTTGCACAACTACATAGACCACACGAACAAGACATCCGGCGTTACCGTGAAGATCGCCCCCCAATTCGCGGGCACGGCCACCTGGATCGATCCCTCGACGGGCAAGACGCTCGGCTCGCGAAAGCTGCCGGCCGGCGAACAGACGCTGAACGTGCCGAAGTTCATCACGGATGTTGCGCTGAAGGTCGTGCGGTGATAGGGGTATTCTGGTGTTTCGGGATTTGAATGGAGGGCAGCGGAATGGAAATCCCGAAACGTGTAGCGGCAACTCCCTCTCCCTTGAGGGAGAGGGTTGGGGTGAGCGTGAAAGGCCCTGGAAACAGTCGGTGTTTCGGGAATTTTGGGGGATGAAGAATGAGGAGCTACCTGGTGGTGTATGAGCGTGAGGGTAACAGTTGGAGCGCATACGTGCCTGACCTGCCAGGGTGCGTCGCCGCCGGGGATTCCCGAAAAGAAGTATCTACACTCATCCGGGAGGCGATCGAGTTTCACATAGAAGGAATGCGGAAAGAGGGCTTACCCGTTCCCGATCCCAGAGCGGACGCTGAGCACATCAGCGTAGCTGCCTGAACCGCCCGGCCGGTTTCCGCCGATAGGTGGCGATTTCCGAATCCGAGACGCTGCGGGAACTGACTTTGACGAAGTCTGAGAGGCTAGTTCTAGTATACCGTTCCCTAAGGATAGAACCTGGCGATCATCCTCTACGTCGAGCGGAGGTACGGGGAGGCGTGGAAGGAAGTGCATATCAGCCGTCGGTACGGCGGCGAGCCGAACGCTGGGTTTATCAAAGCGCTGAGGGGGCAGATGGCGGAGGAGTGATTCCTACGGAGGTCGGGCGATGGACGCGACGTTTCAAGTAGTAGGAGGGGCGAATATGGCCTGGATGAACGCATCCTGGCCTCTCGCGAGGTTGTCTGCGTCGCCGAGCGGCTTGACGATCTCGGCCGCGGTTCTTGGCTCGTACACCTTCACACCGGAACAGGTCGTGGCAATCGAGCCGCGCGGATCGTTCTTCGCGCTTCACCAGGGGATCCGCATCGTTCACTCGCGAGCCGATTGCCCCGCCCGCATGATTTTCCACTGCTTCGGGAGCCCACAACGCCTGATAGAGGACATCCTGCGCACTGGATTCACGCCGCGATCTTCGCCGGACGCAGTCCCTGTGCGCAGCAGGATGCCGGTCCGCTGGACCGCGGTTCTTCCGGTCGTGCTGGCGTGGAATGCCCTATTCATCTTGAACGACTACGCGCCCCAAGGCAAGACGAAACCCTTGGGGCCGCTTGCCGTGCTGGCAGTGGCCATCATGTTGTGCGTCGCTTCTGCAGTGCGTTGGTCACCGCGGGTTCAGGCATGGTTCATGAAACCGGGGCGTTCGGTCGGTGAGATAGGTCCCATCATTGCGGTGGTGCAACTGGTTACGGCGGGTATGCTGATATTCCTCGCCGTTCTTTCGCGTATCGTTCCGAAGTGACTTGCCTGGGCGGAACATCGAGGCGAAACGCGCTTCCGCGTAACCTACAGGCTATCTCAAACGGCCAGCGGAAGCCTTATTGTACCACCCTCACCCTAACCCTCTCCCGTCAAGGGAGAGGGGATTACGCTCGTTTTGGCCCGAAGCGCAGGTTTGAACGCCAAAGTCCGGCAGGCTTGAGACGGCCTGATTCGGCAAAGACGCCGGGCGTTCACGCCGCCTCTGTGAGGTTCAGCGGCATTTCGATGCTCACCTTCGCGATGTCCGATAGATTGAGGCGCGTCGCGGCGTCCAGAATCTCTATGCCGAGCAATTCGTCGTTCTGTCCAATGTCCAGCACTACTCCGTGTTCGACCTCGCGATTCCTGGCGAAAACACCTTCTTGCAGGCTTATGTAGAGCGCGTCGGCTTTGGTATCATAAGTTATCCGCATAGGAACCCCTCACACAGTATGCTCGATTATATCATGATCAATCTCGATGGCATAACCGCCTCCCGAACACCCGTTCCACCTCAGCTTGAATACCACCCGCCAGAATGGTACAATTGGGAGTGTGCGCTGGGTGGTAGGTACTACCCGGCGCTGTTTTCGGGAAGGCCGAAGATGACTCAGGACAAGATCGTAATCCGCGGGGCGCGGCAGCATAATCTGAAGAATATCGACGTGGAGATTCCGCGCGACAAGATGGTGGTTATCACCGGACTGTCGGGGTCGGGGAAGTCGTCGCTCGCGTTCGATACGATCTATGCCGAGGGGCAGCGGCGGTACGTGGAGTCGCTGTCGGCGTACGCCAGGCAGTTTCTCGGGCAGATGGATAAGCCGGATGTGGACGACATCGAGGGTCTGTCCCCCGCCGTTTCCATAGACCAGAAGTCCACCACGCGCAACCCCAGGTCTACCGTTGGAACCGTGACCGAAATCTACGACTACATGCGCCTGATGTTCGCGCGCATCGGACTGCCACACTGCCCACAGTGCGGGAAGCTGATCGCCCAGCAGACCGTCGACCAGATGATCGACGCCGTGCTGGCTTTGCCGGAGGGGGCCAAGATCCAGGTCCTGGCGCCGATGGTCAGGGGCCGCAAGGGCGAGTACAGGCAGCTTATCGAGGACGTGCGGAAGCAGGGATTCGTGCGGGTTCGCGTTGACGGTCAGCTTTACGAGGTGACCGACGACATCCAGATGGACCGCTACAAGCAGCACTCCATCGACGTGGTCGTGGACCGGCTCGTCGTGAAAGAGGACATCCAGAAGAGGCTTGGAGACTCGCTGGAGACCGCGTTGAAACTCGGGACCGGTACCGCAGCGGTAGACGTGATCGAGGGGGAGGAGATGTTCTTCTCCGAGAAGTTCGCGTGCACCGACTGCGGCATCAATATGGACGAGATCGCGCCGAGAAACTTCTCGTTCAACAGCCCTTACGGCGCTTGCCCGGACTGCCACGGACTGGGCACGCACGCGCGGCTGGACCCCGACTTGATCATCCCCGATAAGGAGAAGTCGATCGAGCAGGGAGCGATACTGCCTCTTGCGCGGACTCAGAGCGAGTACTACCTCGGGTTAATCCACGGCGTCGCCGAGGAGTACAAGATTCCGCTCAACAAGCCGATCAAGAAGCTGACGCAGAAGCAGTTGGACGCGCTGCTATACGGTTCGGAGAGCAGTGTTACAGTCAGATTTCGCAACAGGTACGGCCGGACGCGCAACTTCAGCGCGCACTATGAGGGCATAGTCAACATCCTCGAACGCCGGTATCAGGACACGTCCTCCGATTTGGTCAAGGAGGAGGTCGAGAAGTATATGACCGCCAGGCCATGCGAATCGTGCGGCGGGATGCGTCTGAAGCCGGAGAGCCTGGCGGTGACGATCAACGATCTGAACATCTCACAGGTTTGCCGCAATTCGGTGGCCGAGGCGCTGAAATGGTTCGGCAACCTCACTCTGACGGAACGGGAGCAGACGATTGCGCACCAGGTCGTGAAGGAGATCAAGACGCGGCTGGGGTTCCTGATCAACGTGGGCATCGAATATCTGACGCTCGACCGGGCAGCCGGAACGCTCGCGGGCGGCGAGGCTCAGCGGATTCGACTTGCGACGCAGATCGGCTCGGGTTTGATGGGCGTTCTGTATATACTCGACGAGCCGAGCATCGGCCTGCACCAGCGCGACAACCAAAGGCTTATCGACACGCTGCACCGGCTGCGCGATTTGGGCAACACGATCATCGTAGTCGAGCACGACGAGGAGACGATGTACGCCGCCGACCACATCATCGACCTGGGGCCGGGGGCGGGCGAGTTGGGCGGCTGGGTGACGGCGACCGGCACGGTGGAGGATATCAAGGCGAGTCGGGATTCGATCACCGGCCAGTATCTGGCCGGGAAACAGAGCATCCCCGTGCCGAAGCACAGGCGCAACTCCAACGGGAAGTACCTGGAGGTGCGAGGGGCGCGGCAGCATAATCTCAAGAGCATCGACGTCAAGATTCCGCTCGGCTCGTTCGTGTGCGTGACCGGCGTGTCGGGTTCGGGCAAGAGCACACTGGTCCAGGAAACGCTTTTCCCGCGGCTTATGTACGCCCTGCAGGGATCGTACCGCGTCTGGGGAGATCATGACGAGATAGCGGGTCTGGAGAACATAGACAAGGTCATCGACATCGACCAGTCCCCCATCGGCCGCACGCCGAGATCGAACCCGGCGACTTACACCGGCACGTTCGACCTGATCCGCGATCTGTTCTCCCAGACGGCGGACGCCCGGATGAGAGGGTACAAACCGGGGCGGTTCAGCTTCAACGTGAAGGGCGGCCGGTGCGAGGCCTGCCACGGAGACGGGATTATCAAGATCGAGATGCAGTTTCTGCCGGACGTTTACGTTCCGTGCGACGTGTGCAAGGGGAAACGCTACAGCCGTGAGACGCTGGACGTGAAGTATAAGGGCAAGAGCATCGCCGAAGCGCTCGATATGACGGTAGCCACGGCGGTGGAGTTCTTCAAGAACATCCCCCGGATCACGCGCAAGCTGCAGACGATACACGACGTTGGGCTGGACTACATCAAGCTCGGGCAGCCGGCGACGACGCTTTCCGGCGGCGAGGCCCAGCGCGTGAAGCTCGCGACGGAGCTTTCCAAGCGCGGCACGGGCAGGACGCTTTACATCCTCGACGAGCCGACCACGGGGCTGCATTTCCACGACATAAAGAGCCTGCTGGCGGTGCTCCAGCGACTGACCGAGGCGGGGAATACGGTCCTGGTGATCGAGCACAACCTGGACGTGATCAAGACGGCGGATTACATCATCGATTTGGGCCCCGAGGGCGGGGATGCGGGAGGATATGTTATCGCCACGGGAACGCCGGAGGAGGTCGCGAAAGTGGAGAGATCGCATACGGGGCGGTATCTGAAGAAGGTTCTCCACAACGAAAACACGAAATCCGGGAAAGCACGAAAAGGGGATTAGAACCACAGATTCACACAGATGGACACGGATTCCGGGGGATTGGGGAGGCGGGATGACTGAGAAACTGATGGAAGTGAAGCTTTATCAACTGGCGGTTGAGGCGCAACAGGCGACTGAGGCAGCGGCGGGGCAGTTTCCGCCGTTTGAGGGACTGGCGCTGTCTATTCAGTTGAAGAAGGCGGCAAAGGCGGCGGTGGCGCACGTTACTGAGGCGTTCGGGAGGCACAACGCGGGTGATCGGATTCGCCTCCTCCGCCTGGCGCAGGAGTCGTCCGAGCAGGTGGTCAAGGGGCTCGGCGCGGCGCTGAAGTCGAAGTTGATAAAGCAGCCGGAGTATGACGCGCTGAAGGAGCAGTGGGCGGCGGCGAATGGGGAGATAGAAGAGCACGTGGGTTTTCTGGAGGCTGGGGGCGAAATGGATGCTCCGCTGCCGGGGACGTAGGGAGACGCGCGCGACCGTCATTCTACGGAGTGAAGAATCTTGTGGCGCAAGAGCCAGACGTTCGGCGCTGCGGACCCGGCGTAGTAATAGTTCGGGAGAAGATCCTTCGCAAGCTCAGGATGACGGCGCTCGCCTAGGATGACAGCGCTCGGCGTACGCGCGGACCGTGGAGGGAGGCGTCATTCTGAACGGAGTGAAGAATCTTGTGGCGCAAGAGCCAGACGTTCGGCGCTGCGGACCCGGCGTAGTAATAGTTCGGGAGAAGATCCTTCGCAAGCTCAGGATGACGGCGCTCGCCTAGGATGA
>JAUSGG010000123.1 GCA_030649165.1 Armatimonadota bacterium | reverse complement strand
GTTGGCGCAGCACCGTAAGGTGCCGCCGGTTCGGCTGTATAGAGGTTCTTGGGTTCATCACCTGCCTTATCGCAGGCCAAGACCTTGCAGCCGAACCGCTTTTTTCCGTCGGATTTCACGAATTCCTGTGGGACGCTAATGAGGCGCTTTGATGAATGCATGGGGGCGACTCCTCGTTCAGGTGGCCTTTCAGTGGGATGGACTGGTGCCATCATCGTGCCAAACACCATCGCGTCTGTCATCGGTAACGCCTGCGAAAACGCATGGGCAGAGACGCACAGGACGCGCTGCGTAGTCTTGCGAAGGTGCATGGTGTTTGCCCGACCGTCTGCACGCAGTGGGGCCAGGCGTTGGTCGGCTCGACATGGAGGAATCGTCCTTCGATCTCGAATAGGCAGAGGTAGCTCGTGTGATTGATGCGTTGAATCTCTACCACGTATTTCCCGTCAAGTATCGTCGCCCAAATCGCCTCTCCACATTCAAGCTCCATGCCCGCTCTACCCGAACCGGATGACTGCCGCTGGGGAGGATTTGCCACCAGATTATTATCCTCCAGTGCTTGCCGCCTTTGCCACTCGGCGGACACCGCCTCGGGTTGAAGCGGCTTTGCCAAGAACCACTTCGCGAAGAAACGGGAGCGCACTACCACAGCGCTCATTGTTTTCTCTCGGTTTGATTCGCTTGGCACGGTCTCCTCGCAAGCCGTGCGGCTGTGCTCAACCTGAAAGCCCATTTTTTCCAGATGGTCCGACGTCCAAACGTTGAATCCATCGAGCGGGTGCCTGGGAAGTTCGCACCAGAAAATATCGGACTGAGCGGCCTGGAGGATCGCTAAACACAACGACCGATCAAATTGCGCATGTCACAAACTTTCTCCTCTGAGCGCGCTCGAAGCATGCGCAAGAACTTATGTCGCTCTGTTTAGTTCGCAGAGCTTGATGTGCCGGGCAAACTCATGATCGAGGAGGACGTCAATCGCTGCCACGTCCTCGGCTTGGCGAAACCTCTGAAAGAGGCTCACTGCATCCACGGTGAGGTCCTGCTTGGGATCGAGGTCGGGATTGCATTGGTAGTTCATTTGAGGTGCCGGTGCGGCCTCGTGCTTTGGATCAGGTGACGCGTTTGCGGTCATCACTTTTAGTTTCCAGCGAACGGAAGACACGTGCGAGGGAGAGCTTACTTGTGGCATGGGCGCCAATGGCGTCTCGCCGGAAGCGCGCAGTGCGCAAGGCGACCGCTGCTCAACGCGCCTTTGACCGCGCGGCCAGATAATGCTTATTGAGGGAACCAGCCCGCATATGAAGCACCCCTACGTCAGCCGGATCGAGATTCGTAATTTTCGGAATTTCCATGAACTCATCGTCGATCTGAATCCCACCGCCGTCTTTGTCGGCCAGAACAAAGCCGGGAAGAGCAACCTGATCGAGGCGCTTCGGCTCATCTTCGATCCGTCGCTGCCCGACACCGCACGGCGCCTGCGGTCGGAGGATTTCTGGGATGGGCTCCAAAAGCCCTTTGCGGGGGAAGTGATCGAGGTGAAGGCTTTCGTTCGGAATTTCGATGACAACACGCCAGCCAAGGCGCTCCTCGCCGATTGCATTGTGGAGAAGGAGCCGCTCACGGCCGCGGTGACCTACCAGTACCGTCCGCGGGAAGAAATTGAGGAGGTAGATGCCGCGGACCTCACCGAGGGGGACCCGTCGTTTTCGGCGGAGCCGATGAAAACAACCCCATCGGCCATGAGCTGCGGAAGTGGCTCGCGCTTGTCGTGCTACCGGCTTTGAGGGATGCGCAAACCGATCTGCAGACTTGGCGCAAATCACCGCTCCGGCCGCTGCTGGACCGGATTCGAAAACAGATCCCCGACGATGAGTTGGAGAAGGTAAGGGAGGGGCTCGACGAGGCCAAAGCTACGTTGCTGGAGTCAAAGCCCGTGCAGGAATTGGTCGACGCGCTCAACGAGCGTCTCGCCGCTCTGGCGGGCCCGGTGCAGACCGTCACGACCGAACTCGATTTTGCGCCGAGCGAACCCGACCAGTTCTTCCGTTCGCTGCGGGTTTTCATCCAGGAGCACACGACCAAGCCGATCACCGACGCCAGCCTCGATCCAAGCCAGGGGGTCAACCCGCTGATCGCTACTCTAAGCGTGCGAGATATGCCCGGACCGATGACGGAGCACCCATGCTCAGGGTTTTTGCGATCCAGCGGTAAGGAGCCGCGGCGACGGTGCGCAACCGACGAGCGAGGGCTATTTTCCAGGCGACGCCTTTCGGGGTAGCCGCCGCGTCGCCAAGTGTCTGGCCCAAGTCGGCCAACCCGCATTCGAGTTCGTGCTGCCAGAGGTTGCGCCTGAATGCGTTTAGCTCGTCGGATGCCCATTCGGGTGCGAGCCGAGTGTGGGCGTGTTCGCGGGCGAGGGTAAACGACAGCTTGCCAGACGCGTTCAGTCCTTGGCGGAACCGCCCGTCGATTACTCCAAGTAGACGAATCCCGGTGAAGCGGCCATCGAACCGGACCAAAATCACCCGAACTCAGGCCGGCGCACCTTTGAGTCGGGTGCGGAGGCGAGTAGCAAACAGCGGGTTGACCCCCTGGCTGTTCCTCTCATCAAGTGGACATTGAGCCCGATTGTAGCACGGGGTTCGGGATGGGGACGAAGGTCCCCAAAGTGGGCGGGCTCACGATCGGGGCGTTTCGCTGCTCGGGGTGCGGGCACCTTGAGTTCTACGCGGCCGAAGAGTTCGCGGCGTCCTGAGGTCGCGCAGCGCCCGGGGCCGCACGCTGCGCAGCCATTCAGACGTAGACGGGGACCGCCCATGTGGTTCCATGGAAGGAGACCCCCTGACGATCCAGCTTCCTATCCGTAGCACAACTCCACAAGGACCCAAGCCCTCACTCGACGTGAAAACGGGTTGTCCCAAATACGAACGTCTTGTGAACAGCGGCGCCGGATTCCCACCCATCCAAGCAACTTTCTCAATTGCGACGCCAGCGAGGTGCGCCGCGTCTTCAAGGCGGCGCACGCACAGGCGCTGACCCGGTCGTCGCCATCCCGCCACGACGGTCGTCGATCACTATGCTCGCTCTCCCAACCCGTCCCGTCAGAATTCGAACTTCAGGACAGCTAAACGACCCCCACCGGAGACAATCATGAAACACCTTAACACCTTGGACCTCCTGCCCCTGACCGCAGCCTGCCTGCTGGCGGCAACCTGTGCACCTATCATCGCCGCAGAACACCCGCAGATCGACCGCAACCAGGGCTGGGTTTCCCTTTTTAATGGCGTGGACCTCGACGGATGGAAAACCACCGACGTCCGTGGCGGGACCGAACCGAACGCCTGGGTCGTCGAGGATGGCTGCATCACCCGCAAGGCCAAGGGCTATCTGGCCAGCATCGGGCAGTACGGCGACTTCATCCTCGACCTGGAATTCAAAGTCGGGCCCAAGACCAACAGCGGGATCTTCCTCCGCTACGATCCCAAGTATGCGGCCGGCGAGAAGATCTACTGGTGGAACGGGCTGCTGGAAGTGCAGCTCTTCGACTCCTTCGGCAAGACACAGACCGACAAGCATGACTGCGGCGCGTTGTACGACATGCTCGCCCCGAAGCCGAATACGATGCACCCGCCGGGCCAGTGGAACCGCATCACGATCACGGCCAAGGGCAGCCGGATCGCCATCGTGCTCAACGGCGCCAGGGTGGTCGAAGCCAACCTGGACGACTGGACCCAGGCCGAAAAGAACCCGGACGGCACGCCGAACAAGTACCACAAGCCGATGAAAGACGTCCCCCGCCGCGGCCAACTCGTGCTGCAAGACCATCCGGGCGAAATCTTCTTCCGCAATATCCACCTCAAGCCGCTGGATTGACCGAGCTTCCGCCTCTTGCTCACCCGCCCTTGCCCGATTCTGCTAGCTAGAGCTTGTCCCAGATGCGCAGCAGGCAAGCCGCCACAGGTGAGCATCGCTGATTCGGCTCGGCGCGCACGCGATTTAACGCGGCAAAAAGCCATTTGAGCGCGAAAATGGCCAGTTATGGTGCTTTCGACACTCACTTT
>JAUSGG010000119.1 GCA_030649165.1 Armatimonadota bacterium | reverse complement strand
ACGATGCGTGGGCGGAGAAGGCAAAAGAGTATATGATAACGGCGTATGCCGCGCCGCAGGACGTGGGGAGCGAGCGAATAGTGGATGGCAAGCCGCTCAAGGAATGGGTTCGCGGGCCCAACGTTCACGAGGATTACACGTGCGAGAACCACGGGTTCGTCCATCCCGACTACCTTACCGCCTACGATCTCCAAGTAACCAACACATTTGTTTACCGCCTGGCGGGAGAGCCTTTGCCGGAGGCACCCTTGTTCAACATCGCTGAGTGTCGAAAAGTGCTCTCATTCCTCACCAGGCCCAGTGGCTGGTTCTTCTACCCTCAGTGGTGCGACTGGACCAATTACGGGTTCGACGTAACGATCGAAGCGCAGATCCTGGACCCTTTTGTACCGGACCCGGTTGGCGCGCGGTGCCTCAGATCGTCCCTGGACTTCCTGAAATACACTGACAAGTGTCACGGCGCGGGCCCTTCCACGAACCTGTTTCACGGAGTAAACTACGCCTGCACTCCGCTGTTCATGCTTAACGAGGCTTACATTGTGTTCTACCTCTTCGGACCCGGAGCCAAACCGGCCTCAGATGAGGAGGCGAGAACTAAACTGCGCGGCACGATGATCTCGGAAGCGGGCAAATTCGCCGTTAGTCGCTCGAAGGACGGCATGGCTTCGTTCTCCTGGTTCGACGGGGGCGAGCGGTTCATGGCCTCGGTGACGCCGTTGGCTATTGACGCGCCCACTGTGCCTAAGCTGCGCAGCCTGGTAGGCTATGTCAGCAGCAAGGACGACCATATCAAAGTCGTTAGTCGGAAGGTGGAACAACTACCGGGTGGCGGGTTCTCGGCCGGCTTCAGCATCAAGCGCGGTCCCGGTTTCGGTGTATCAGAACGGCTGATGATGATGGCGTTGGCGGATGGACGAGTGGTGTATGCGGAATGGTTCGACTCGGAACCGGCCGGAAACACGGAGGAGGTCCGCACGGGGCTTATATTCCTGGAGGACGATCCGTATTGGCTCCGAGGTAAGAAGCCGATTGTCTACTGCCCCGGTGGAGTGTTCCGTCTGAAACCTGAAAAGGTCTCGAACGGGGACGACGATGCTCGTCCGAAACCGGAGCAGGTCTTGCTCGGAGGCGACGATGCCCGCTGGATCAACTACAACAATCGGTTAGGCATTGTGCTGCGTGGATCGAGACAAGTGTTGCTTGAGGGAAGCCAACTCGCGCTCAACTACCGTGGTCCGAGCGGCGGCCAATTGCCTGAGTTCTGGGTGGCGGTCTTCTATCCCAACGCCACGAAGGCGATGACTGCCAAGTTCGATCAGGTTGTCAGCATCAACAAACTCGGTAACGGGTCATACGAAGTGTTTCTTGGGGACGTTGCGATAACGCTCGATCCCGCCGAAAAGGCGGTCGTTACCCGGCAGAGTCATCGTAGGGGAACGGAATGAACAGGGCAGCAGAGCCGTGCCGCAGCGTCGTGGCCGGACTGCGAGGAGAGCTCGTTGGAATTGCTTTATCGAATCTGCCTGGCGTTGCACCGACAGGTGGACGTGAGTAGGCTGGATAAGAAGATAGGGATAGCGTGTTGAAGAGGCGGAAAGCTGCGCTTCCAGGCCGCAGTGGACCGTCGCACAGATGAGATGCTGGTCTGTCGGATCGAGGTACGGGAGGTGGAGGGATGGTACTATCACTTGCAGATATGGAGGCCGAGCTCAGAAAGCGGCTGGACCTGCCCTATGATTGGGGGAATAAGAGACAGAACCGAAGAGACGACGAGCTCACTCAGTTCATTTACGAGATTCCTCGCTTCGGCGACTTGCTGGCAAGAATGGATCGCGAATTCCTACAGGAAGCCAATCGTAGTCGTATCCGCGACTACGCATTGAACCGTTGGTTCAACTACTGGTCTTCAAGGGCCGTGGAGGAAGTCTTCTGTGCCCAACCTCTAGTAGTGCCTGCCGAGCGTTATGACCGTAAGGTCGATTTCTTCATTGATGGAGTGCCATTCGATCACAAGACGAGCATCTACCCAGAGCGGTTTGGTCAGCCGTTCGCAGACGCCAGAGCAAGACAGCGAGAGCTCATTGAGTGGCTCTACAGGAACCAGAGTCAAGAGGATCGCAAGCATCTTCGGAACCGGTTGTTCGTGATGCTGCATGACAGCAATAGCGGTGAGCATTGGAAGCTGAAGGCCGAGATAGCACTGATCCGAGCGGCAGTGGAAGAATATGTTATGAGGTTCGATAAATCAGCATTGCACCGATTTCGATTTGAGGCCGAAGAGGAGACACTGTCAGACCTGATCTGGATCGTCAGATGACCAACGTTCTTCAACCACAACCCGATAGCAAGACACGGCAAGCATTCCTCGGCGTACCTTCCGACCGCAGCACATTCGCTGCTTCGTAGTCTTCCCTGGCGTACCGCAACCAGCGCTCTGCTTCCCGATGAGTCGCCTCACTTGGCATAGACGACCTTCCCCTCGTGCAACGCGGGATACAGAACTGTACTTGCCAACTTGCCGCGGGTTTCCAGTTCCTCAGCGGTTGTTACGACTATATCTTTGCCAATAGGCAGGTCGGCGAGGGCTTTCATCACGGAAATCGTTGCAGCTTTTCGGTTTTCGCACTCAGGTAGCACGACCAAAAGGTCGATGTCACTGTCCGGGCGCGCGTCGCCACGAGCCGCCGATCCGAAAAGTATGATCTTGTCAGGCCGAAAACGAGATGCTATCCTCTCGGTCATAATGGCTATCGCTTCGTCCTTTGTCATTCTCTCAGCCATGATCCACTCGCCTCCGCGTGTTCCGCTGGTATTATACCGGATTTCGCTGATCGGGTCACGCATTGACACGACCGCCGGCGCAGGAATATAGTTCATTCAGAGGCATCTAATTAGGGAGACTATGGAATTCGAAATCCTCGTTGCCGGCGGCGCTCGCGTTGACTCTCGGAGCAAGCGCAGTCGTCGCGCTTACCCCAAATCGCGACAATACAGCGGGTGAGTATCATGGGCATTCTTGCCGCTCATTTCCATGTTGGAGGAATACGATGAAGCGGAACAAGGCGGTAGTGTCAGGAATCGGCGCCCTGGTCGTATTGATGTTGATGCAAGTCGTCTCGATCTCGCTCGGGGCGGAAAACGACACGAACCAGCAGGTAAACAGAGTAGCCTTGCCGGAGATTCCCTATCCCAGGAGCGATGTGATCCAGGGAATCCGGTGGCTCGGCAGCGAGATTCGCGATAGCAACGCCGGCGACGTTTGGAGCGCCACCTGGGCCGACGACGACAACCTCTATGCGATGGCAGACGACCCGCCAGGCTTGAACCTTTCCATCTACAAGGTCGAGGGGATGCCACCGGGTCACAAGGTCACGCGCATCAACGAAATGCGTGAGTATGATCCTTCAAAAGGAATCTGGTGGAAGGGCGCCGGCCTGACCTGTATCGATGGCGTGTTGTATCTGGGCATGTACGTGCAGTCTGTCCCGAGCAAACTCTCGTCCAGCAAGGCGTCCTTCAACGCGGATAATTCGTCCATCATCAAGAGCGTAGATCACGGCAAGACCTGGAGCGGTTCCGCCGAGGAGCTCCTGGCCAAACCGATGTTCCCGAAGAAGGAATTTCCCACCCCGTTCTTCGTGCAATATGGCAAGGACTACACCGGCGCGATAGACAAATACGTCTACGTGTGCTCCAACGATGGCGGTTGGAACAACTGGAACAGGATGATGCTCGCCCGAGTGCCGCGCAAGGAGTTCGGCGCGCTGGACCGACAGGACTGGGAGTTCTTCGTCTCGGCCAATAGGAAGAACCGTCCGACGTGGACGCGGGACGTGAGCAAAGCCGGGAGCATCTTCCAGCACAAGCTGTACACGGGCATGACCGGCATCCAGTACGTCCCGGCCCTCAAGCGCTTCGTCCTGGCACAGTGGTCTTACCTGGCTATGAGGGGACACGGTCAGTGGCCCTGCAACGAACCGTCCCTGCCGCTTCCCTGGCCGGAGGACGATGCCCACGGCGGCGCGGACCAGACGATGCTTTGCCTCTACGAGGCCCCGAAACCCTGGGGGCCGTGGAAACTCGCCCACGCCCAGACGCCTTGGGGGCCGGCCTACTATAACCCGAATTTCCCGTCCAAGTGGTTTGAGGACGGCGGCAAGAGGATGTGGATCGTCCAGGGCGGAAACTTTCGCGAAGGCAGCGGATACCAATTCATCACGCAGTGCTTGGAGTTCGTGTTGCCGTAGTCGCCGGTCAATATAGCCAAATGAAAGACAACCTGGAATTCGACATTCTGATAGCCGGAGGCGGCACCGCCGGGTGCGCCGCCGCTATTGCCGCCGCGCGGCGGGGACATCGCGTTCTGCTCGTCGAGGAGAGCAATGCCCTGGGCGGCGCCTCGACCACCGGAGGTGTCCCCGAGTGGTTCGCGTCGCTTACCGGGCTGGGCGACATCTTCGACCGGGTGAAGGCCGACCTGGAACGGTTCGGAGCGATCTTCTTCGGACGGTTCTTCAACCAGGAGATCCTCAAGGCGGTGTGGCAGCTTATGGCGGAGGAGGCGGGTGTGCAAATCCTGTTCCACGCCAGCCTGTCCGGCGCCCGAGTTGAGGATGGGAGTGTGCGGGAAGTGTCGCTGCTCTCGTGCAGCCGGCCGCTCAAAGTCGAGGCGAAGTACTTCCTCGACTGCACGGGCGAAGGCGACCTGGCGTTCCTGGCCGGCGCGGAGTTCCACCAGGGCCATCCCGAGACAGGACGCACGCTCCATATGACCCTCACCTGCATACTCTATGATACGGGCCAACCAGTCATACCGTATCTGCCGCCCGGGTTGGAGCCGGTCGAGCGACCGGAGGACCTGCCTGGCCTGAACGCGCGCATCCCGCTGGGCGATGGCCGCGTCTACGTCAATATGACAAAGGTGGTGGGGCATGACCCCACGGACCCGTTCTCTCTCAGCGACGCCGAACTGGAGGCCCGCCGGCAGTTGCTTCGTGTCGTCCATTATCTACAGCGGACACAGTATCCTACCTACACAATGGCCTCAACCGGCGCGAGCATCGGCATTCGCGAGGGCAGGCGCATCGTGGGCGACTACATACTCACCGAGGCCGACATCCTTGACCGCACGCCCTGCGACTTCCCTGATGGAGTGGCGGTGGCCACTGCGCAGATCGACTTCCACAGCCTGACGCGCCCCGGACATGTCGGCTGGCGGCAGCGGGTGGAGCCGTACGCCATCCCCCTGCGCAGCCTGATTGCCCGGGACTTCCGGAACTTATTGATGGCCGGCAAGTGCATCAGCGGGGACCAGGTGGCCCAAAGCAGCTATCGGATGACACCGACGTGCTGCGCGATGGGCCAGGCGGCCGGAACCGCCGCGGCCCTTGCGGTGGAGCGCGGCGTCGAGGACGTCCGGATGGTGGACGTGTCCGAACTGCGCCGCGTCCTGACAGCGGACGGCATGGAGCTGGACCCGCGCCGGCACGAGGCGTTTCCTCCTGTGGTCGAGGACCCGCCCGACCGCTCCGCGGCGGTGTGAGCGGACTGGTTGGCGGTTCGTGACCGGAAGCGACTGACTAGCCGGGCAACTATACATAGCGTCATAAATGATTGCGCATCTTATCCCTCCAGGTACCCTACCTGGAGGATGACCGCCGTCCAGGTAAGGTACCTGGACGGATAGGACTTATGACG
>JAUSGG010000118.1 GCA_030649165.1 Armatimonadota bacterium | reverse complement strand
AAGCGCGCTGCTGGCTACTTACCAGAGCTACGGCACGCGGACTATCGACTTGACCGGCGTTTCCGCCGCGAACAACAACCCGAACTTCCGGTTGAGGTTCCGATGGCAAGTCAACAGCGGAGCCGACATGTGTGACCTGGATAATATCAAGGTCACCAGCAACTAGCGGGAACCTGCAATTAGGCGATGGCGCCCAGTACTCAGCACCGGGCGCCATCGCGCCTTATGGAAAGGGGGTGAATGTTTAGCGGATACGGCACATCGTTGTCTTACGACTCCCTCAAAACGAATCGAAATCCTGGAGGAGGAAGTAATACATTGCCGGCAACCAAACGTCCTCCTAAAGCGAGCGCAATAGTCGTGATTGCTTTACTTGTCGTATTTCTGCTGGCGTCGGCGGCTGGTAACAGTTCAGGAATGGTCGGTACGACCCTCCTCTCTGCTCACCCTTTGGGGAAACACGAGCTTAGTTCCCTCTCCCTTGAGGGAGAGGGTTAGAGTGAGGGTGAAAGCTCTCTCCATTTCTGAACTCTTTCGTCCGCCGTCTTGTTCGGGGAGGAATTCTCAGGCCGGCTATCGAGGGTAGGTGATGCCATAAATGATGTGACGCTGCGCCCGCCAGTCGAATGCGGGCCGGGAGAGGGACCTGGGGCTCCCTCAATACTCAGATTGTTATGCAGGAGGCAAGGAAGTTGAAAGATCTACGAGTGATTCTTGTGGTTTCTGTCTTAGCGGCATTCTTTCTCCTTGTCGCGGGCAGCGGCTTCGCGCTCGATGTTCTGGAAAACCAGACAGGCTATGAGCGTTATGCGCCCAAGGTTTTCCGGGCGCAGCGCGCCACGGACTACGGAGGCAATGGGACCTTTACTGTGAAGACGTCGGGAGGAGTCGACACATGCACCGGCGTCCTCGTGCGGAAGGGCGGCCTCTGGAACAAGTGGTACTGGGAAGGCGATTTCAGTTCTCTTGCGGTGGACGGTGATTACTACATCAGCGCCACCGTGGGAACTGAGACAAACACTTCCTACACATTCAACGTGGGCGTCGGATCGCTTCTTAACAGGACAGGAGTTCCGACGTATCAGTATTTCACCGCGCAGCGCTGCGGGACCGCCGTGTCTTTCCTGTACCAAAATCGCACCGGCAATATGGTCATCTGGAGCCACAACTTATGCCATATAGACGACGGCTACATACAACCGTCCGGCCCGTACCTGGATACAGCCGGCGGCTGGCACGACTCGGGTGAATACCAGAAGTACGGCCAGTTCTTTGGGAGTCATGCGGTTTACGATCTCTGTACGCTCTATGACTCCAACAGGAGCTATTTTGACTCCCAAGACACCAACTCCAACGGCATAGCCGACATCCTGGACGAGGCCACTTATCAGGCGAGATGGCTGGCCAAGATGGTCGATGGCAATGGCCACGTTATGAAGCAGATCAGCAAGCGAAGGTCTGGGGCTTCCTGGGTGAAACCGGAGAACGACACGGACAACATCATCGGTACCTCCGATGACAGGTGGGTCGAGATCGGCGATGACAACACCCCGACTCCGATCATCACCTCCTCATCTCTCATAAAAATGCACCGTGTGCTGGCCTCAAAGGGACTGCCTACCGAGAACTTCGCCAGCAAGGCTCTTACCATCTGGAACTACCTGGCGGCCATAGCGCAAGGCGGAGGCCACAATAATATGGGTGACGCGTCCCACCATATCTGGGCGGGGCTCGATCTGTATGCGGTGTACGGACAGCAGAATTGCTGGGACCGCGCCGTGCAGAAAGTTGATGAAGTCGCCACCGGCGCCATCAACAATCCCGCATCGTATGACACAGCCGTTGAGGGGGCCGGCTATGACCTTTGGGCGCTGGCATGGTTTGCTCGGAATTATCCGACGCAGCCTCAGGCGGCTACCGCCACCACAGCAGTTCAGGCTTTGATGAGCAACCACATGAACATGGCCAATGACCCCGTAGGTTTGATCAGGCGGAATGAGGGCGGGAATATCATTTATTTCCCGGCCAACCCCGACCTCGGCATAAACAGACTCTACGGAACCATAACCATGGGAGCCATTGAATCCTACAGGCTGATAGGGGATGGGTCATACCTTCGCTTCGCGTTGGACCAGTATAACTGGATGCTAGGCGCAAACTACTTCAGAACCTGTATGATGGAAGCTGTCGGAGACTCCTACGTGAATAAGTACCACACCAGGTACGACACCTTCATCGCAAATGGCATAGAGCCTGGAGTGGTCATCAACGGTTATATTCGCGATGGCTCCGGGCTTCCCTGGCTTGACTTCGGCACCGGCTCCGTCAGCGCCCAGACCAACGAAAGCTGGCTTCCCAACAGCGCAGCCTACGCGGCGGGCCTGGCCGGAATGAACGTATTTGCCACCAGCAACCAATCGCCTTACGCGGGAGTGATCAACCTGCCCGGCACGGTCCAGGCAGAGAACTACGACATCGGCGGCGAGAGTATCGCATATCGCGACACCAGCGGCGGCAACTCCGGCGGCGCGTATCGTTCCGATAACGTGGACATCGAGAGCTGTTCCGAAGGCGGTTACGACGTCGGATGGATCGACACGGGCGAGTGGTTGGAGTACACGGTGAACGTGACCAGCGCCGGCACGTACGACGTCAGGTTGAGAGTTGCTGCGCCAAATGCCGGCGGTTCGTTCCACGTCCTGATGAACGGTCGGAATGTAACCGGTGTGACCAGCGTACCGAATACCGGAGGCTGGCAGACTTGGACAACCGTTACGGTTTCAGGTGTGTCTCTCAGCGCAGGGCAGCAGACGCTGTCGGTCTACGTGGACAGCGGCGGCTGGAACCTGAACTATGTTGAGGTGGCTAGCGGCGCGGCAACGAATAACGCGCAGTATGTTAGTGACACCATTCCGACCACAATGACAGCCGGCCAGCAATACAACGTGTCGGTGACAATGCAGAATACCGGAAGCACGACTTGGACCAACGCCGCGGGGTACAAACTCGGAGCCGTCGGCGACTCCGATCCATTCTGCGCCTTTACCCGAGTACTATTGGGCGGCGGGGACAGCATAGGCCCTGGCCAGCAGAAGACTTTCAGCTTCACCATGACCGCTCCGACGACTCCCAACACCTACACCACCGATTGGCGAATGGTGAGGGAAGGCGTGGAATGGTTTGGCGGAACGCTCACAAAGTCAGTGCAGGTGAACGCGGCAAGTGACACCACAGCGCCGACCTTCGGCGGCTCGATCAATCCGAGCACGACCGACACCCTCACCCCGACGATCACCATCACCGCCCAAGACACCGGTGTAGGTTTGAATGTCGGCAGCGCCGAGTTCGCGTACTCCGTGGACGGTGGAACCTCGTTTGGGACGTACGTGGGCCGCTATGTGCTGCATTCGAAAGGGACCGGAGGATCCTACTGGTACCCTGACTTCTACCACCCAAGCTATGCGATCGCTTCGGGCGACCACCTCCAATATGACATCTATAGCAACAACGCCGACGGGAAGGGCTCCGTCGATCTGGAGGGGTCATTCGGCAACCTTCGCGATTCAGGCAAGGTGGATCAGAACGGTCTCAGCGGCCATCCCAACACCAACCTGTACAGCCGCGATTACCATCAGTGGTATCACCGCGACTTCGATCTCTCCTCCTGGGCCGGGCAGACCATCACCGACTACGAGATGGGTCACGAGACCGACGGCGCCCTCTCCGAGTTCTATGTCCGCAACGTTATTATCACGAACAACGGACTAGTCAAGGATAAGGCGGCCAACGCGGACGCCTGGACCTCGGTGAGTGATACGATCGGTCCGGGTAACAACGGTTACACCTCGACCATAGGGCCGGAAATGATCACCAGCGACCCGGCTTCGCCCGCGGCCTGCACGGGCAGCAACGGCACTACCGCCTTGCAGACCGTCAGCGCCGTGTTCTCCACGGGAATGTCACCATTGGTGGTGGGCAGTAATAACCGCATCAAGTACCACATCTCGGATATGAGTGGCAATCGCGCGACCAGTTCGACATTCACGATCACCGTCAATGTCGGTGGCCAGACCCCTTACGCGGGAGTCATCGCCATCCCCGGCACAATCCAGGCGGAGAACTACGACAACGGCGGTGAGGGAGTGGCCTACCACGACCTTACTTCCGGCAACACCGGTGGTCAGTACCGATCCGACAACGTTGATATCCGGACCACGACCGACACCGGCGGAGGCTACAACGTCGGATGGATCGATAGCGGCGAGTGGCTGGAGTACACGGTCAACGTGGCCGGCGCCGGGGACTACGACTTCTACGTCCGTGTGGCGAGTGGGAGTGGTGGAACCTTCAAGATTCTGATCGATGGCGCTGACGCGACAGGAAATCGAAGTTTCGCCAACACCGGCGGAGGGCAGAGCTTTACCACGTTGATCGTTCCTGCCCGCTATCTGACCGCGGGCCAGCATATCCTCCAGTTCAACGTAGTGACCGGAGGCTTCGACTTCAATAAGATCGATGTGTACAGCCGTGGCGCCGACGCGGTCGCCTGTGACTTGGGCAGCGGCGAAGTCCTTGACGGTATGACCCACATACAGGTCAGCGATGGAGACACCGTGCCGTGGACATCGGCCGGCCACTACTGCCGGGAGAACGTCGACTTTCCCGACGTCTACATGTACTTCGGCGTGAGTGACAGCTACGCTTATAATGGCAACAGGCCTAGCCTGTCTATCACATTCGACTACTACGACATCGGCGTAAACCGGTTGGATCTGCAATACGACTCAACAACAAACGCGTACCAGGTGGTGACTGGTCCGACCCTCACCAACACACTGACCTGGAAGTCATACACGTTCACGGTCAACGATGCCTATTTCGGCAACAGACAAAACGGTGGGGCCGATTTCCGCATTGCTGTCTCCGGCCAGCAGGAGTGGGGCGTTGACACCGTCTGCGTGTATCAGTAATCGGTTCTATCAGACTCTCGGGAAAGGAGGTAATAACAACCGACTAGTTTCCCAGCATCTCCGCCGATCCGGCGGCCGGCGGAGATGCTTCTCCGACGGATTTGCGGAAGCTGCGCCGACTTCGGCATCCGACGGAAGGCTCCCGCCGGTATTATTATTCTTGGAGGTTAGAAGTGCAAGCAAGAAAGGTTTTAACGTTATTGATTGGTCTGGCGCTGGCTGTCTGCTTGTTGGCCGGGCAGGTTGCCGCGGTTCACACGGTTGACAGGAACAGCATGACCAACAAAGTGATGTGCGGCTACCAGGGATGGCATTGTTGTCCCGGTGACGGCAATGATCCGTTCGTTGGCTGGCAGCATTGGAGTAACGATCGCAACTACATCGGGCCAGGCTACTACCACACCGAGATATGGCCGTCGGTTACAGAGTATGATTCCTCTGACCTGTTCTACGTGCCGAACACCACCTTGACCTATGGCGGTACGCCCTACGTGTACAGCTCCTACAGGCAAGGGGCCGTCAACGCCCACTTCCGTTGGATGCTGGAAAACGGAATCGACGGCGTCTTTCTACAGCGATTCGTCAGCGGCTATGCCGGCGACCCGAATGACCCTATCCAGAAATGGATGGACCGCGTCGCTCAGAACGTGACGAGCTCATCCACCACGTACGGACGTGTTTGGTGTTTGGAGTACGACATTTCCGGCTGCACCGACGCGAACGTCTACAGCCAACTCACGAACGATTGGACGTACCTCAACAACACCTGGAACATCAAGAACCATTCTCGCTACCTGTACCACAACGGTAAGCCTGTCATAGCCATTTGGGGTTTTGGTTACCCGGACCGACCAGGCACTCCCGCGATTGCGCAGTCGGTAATAGACTGGTTCAAAGCACAGGGCTGTTGGGTGATTGGCGGCGTGCCCGGTGGTTGGCGGACGCAAGACCCTGGAGACACCAAGCAGGATCCCGCATGGAATGGCGTCTTCAGGAGCTTTAATAGCATAACCCCCTGGACAGTAGGCGCTTACAATAACTGGAGCGGGATAAGCTGGTGGAAGACCAACAAGATCATCCCCGACCTGAACGAGTGCAACAGCCTCGGCATTCATTACATGGCTACAATGTGGCCCCGGTTTGGCTGGGACAATATGAACAATTATCCCTGCGGCCAGTCCGACATCTCCCCGCGCGGCGGTCAGCACCTTTGGGACCAAATCTACGCGTGGAAGAGCGCGGGAGTCCAGACCCAGTTCCTGGCGATGTTCGACGAGTACGACGAGTCCACG
Organism: Armatimonadota bacterium; assembly: GCA_030649165.1. Lineage (GTDB taxonomy): Bacteria > Armatimonadota > UBA5829 > UBA5829 > JAUSEB01 > JAUSGG01. Next base: position 48,704 of record JAUSGG010000118.1, on the reverse strand, counting down.
GCCATCATGAAACTTACGGACAACATCCCGACCTATGGATGCTGGTGGACGACTCAAGGGTACGGCGAGGACTGGTATCTCCGACTTGGGAACCAGGCATCCAAGATGCAGAGGGGCGAGATTGGGCTCTCCCAGACCATTCCGATCAATTCGGGGACTTCTCCCGACAATTCTCAGTTCATCAGCGACACCATTCCGACTTCCATGAATCCGAGTCAGCAGTACAGCGTCTCGGTGACGATGAAGAACATTGGAGAGACGGTCTGGAGTTGGGAGTTCATGAAACTCGGCGCCGTTGACGACTCCGATCCGTTCGGACCGGGCCGCATAAACCTGCCCACAAGCAACAGCGTAGCGCCGAACGAGCAGTACACATTCAACTTTACCATGACTGCTCCGGCCACCCCCGGAACTTACACTACGGACTGGCGGATGGTGCACGAGTTCATCCGTTGGTTCGGCGCCACCGACACCAAAACGGTAACAGTAGGGGGTGGCGGCGGCCAGACGCCCTATGCCGGCGTGATTCAGCTTCCCGGCACAATCCAGGCCGAGAACTTCGACAACGGCGGCGAGGGCGTGGCCTATCATGATACCTCGGGCGGCAACGCAGGCGGTCAGTATCGCTCGACCGACGTCGACATAGAGACCACGACAGACACTGGCGGCGGCTACAACGTCGGCTGGATAGATACCGGCGAGTGGCTGGAGTATACGGTAAACGTAGCCAGCACGGGCGACTATGACTTCTACGTTCGCGTGGCAAGCGGTGGCGGCGGCGGGACCTTCAAGATACTGCTCGACGGTTCTGACAAGACCGGAAACAGGAGCTTCGCAAGCACCGGTGGCTGGCAGAACTGGACGACGATAATCGTTCCGGCCCGCAATCTGAGCTCAGGCCAGCACATACTCCAGTTCAACGTCGTAGGCGGCGGCTTTAACTTCAACAAGATTGACGTGTACAGCCGCGGAGCTGACGCCGTCTCCTGCGACTTGGGCGGCACAGAGGTCTACGACGGCATGACTCACATTCAAGTCAGCGACGGAGACACCGTGCCGTGGACCTCAGCGGGCCACAACTGCCGGGAGAATGTGGACTACCCGGACATCTACTTCTACTTCGGCGTGAACGACTCGTGGGCTTACCAGGGAAGCAAGCAGAACGTCAAGATCACGTGCGACTATTACGACCTCGGCACATCCGTGTTGAGCCTGCAATACGACTCAACCGGCGGCGGCGCGTACAAGAACGTCGCCGGACCGACTCTGACCAACACCGGCGGTTGGAAACAGTATACTTGGACCCTGACCGACGCGTATTTCGGAAACCGCCAGAACAACGGCGCGGATTTCCGTTTCGCCATATCCAACCAGCAGGAGTGGGGCATAGACACAGTCTGCGTGTACCAGTGAGCCGGTCCTAAGCGCGGTCCAAGCTGGATACATCGCATCGTAAGCCAGCCTGAACCGGCTCGATTGTCGGAGCCTTGACCAAACGAGGCGACGGCGGTTTGCAGCAACAGAACATGGCCGGGACTGGCGTCCCGGCCATGTTCTAGTAACGAACATCAGTCGCGATTGCGCTATCCCCCCAGGTATCTTTTGCTATCCCTCCAGGTATCTTACCTGGAGGGTCAGCGCCGGTCATCGAATTCCGGCAAAACCCCGCACGGACGAAAAACATGTCCTATTCATGCGGGAACGGCATTGCGGAAGTGACCACCGGATCTGGCAGACAACTTCGGTCTTTCGGGAATCTTGTTCCCGAAACGAGCGCTTTCTTCGGAGCGTAGCGAAGAATCCACTTTTTCCGGGGAGCATGATCGAAAAGCAGACCCTTCGCTTCGCTCAGGGTGACGTCGTGCCGACCATTCCTGAACTCTTGCGCTAATTGTTCCCTGTTCCCCGCCAATATGCTATGATCAGTACTGATCAGTCAGTTGGAGCGGGAGGAACTAATGACATCCCATGACCACGATACCTCTACCATCACCCGCCGCGATTTCCTGAAGGGCGCGGCATACGGCGCTTTGGGCCTCGCTATGGGCGTCGGCTCCGCGCGGTCCGAAGCCGTCGCGAAAGCGAAACCGTTGACCAAGGTCGTAGTCGTCCGCGGACCGGGCGTCCTGGACGCTGAAGGCAAGGTCAACCGCCAAATCCTCGACCAAATGCTGGACAAAGGTATGCGCGAACTCTCCGGGCTGAAGTCTGTTGACGCCGCCTGGAAGAAATACATCCGCGCCGACGACGCTGTCGGCATCAAGATAAACAGGATGATGACTCCGACCCATGAGGATCTGACCGCCGCGATTAGCGAGCGCCTTGCCAGGATCGGTGTCACAAAGTCAGAGGCTTGGGACCGCGACGCCGGGAAGCCCGAAGGCTTCACTGCCCTGATCAACGTTCCCGGTATGAAAAGCCACTGGCTCTCCGGAGTCGCGTTCTCGATCAAGAATTACGCGGGGTGCCATCCAGAGCCCAGCCGGTACCATGCGGACTCCTGCGCCGACCTTGCCGCTATGTGGGAGCATCCCACCCTTAAGGGCAAGACCCGTCTCATCATCGTGGACGGCCTCAAAATGCTGTACAATGGCGGACCGCAGGTCGATCCGCGTTATCTCCTGGACTACGAGGCCCTCGTAATGGGGACCGACCCGGTTGCCGTGGACACGGTTTGCCTGAGCGTTCTCCAGAAGAAGCGGAACGAGGTCCAGCCGCCGGAGTGGATTCTAAACCCGCCGCCGAAGCACATAGAGGTGGCTGACAAGAAGTACGGCCTCGGGACCAGCCATCTCAACAAGATCAAGCTCGTGAACATAAAGGTGTGAAAGATAGGTGTTGGGTGTTGAGTGTTGGGTGTTGGCTAATGGGGGCGCTCGCTTTGATCGTCCTCTCCTACGGCCCCTGTGAGGCGGACCCAGCGTGGTATGACTCGTTTTTGCCGGATTATGCCTCCGGCTGGCAATCCAGCGGACCAGTCGCCCTGTACGACGCCTCCAACATCTTCGACTACATGGACGGCGCCGGTGAACTCTATCTCGCCTATGGCTTCCGAGCGCTTGCGGTCCGGGAATACACAGGGCCGGCCGGAGCAAAGATGACCGCCGAGGTCTACAGGATGACCGATTCCAGAGAGGCTTTCGGCGTCTACAGCGCCGAGCGAAGCGCAAGGCATCCTTCCGACAAGGCCGCCCTGGCTATTGGCCGCGATCGTGACTTCGAAGCCGGTATGCTCAGGTTCTGGAAGGGCGATTACTTCGTCCGTATCCTCGCGGACAAGCAAACGCCCGAGTCGTCAGCGGCAGTCCTTGCCCTGGGGCGTATGATCGCCGATCACATTCCCGCCCGGGGCGAGTATCCCGTTCTTCTGAAATCGCTGCCAAAAGTTGGCCTCGTCCCCACGAGCGTTCGCTATCTCCATAAGCACACGGTGCTGAACTACCACTACTACCTTTCGGACGCCAATCTGCTTGACCTCGGCCCGAAAACCGAGGCCGTCCTCGCGCAGTACGTCCTCGACAAAGCCAATCCGCGCCTGCTGATCGTCCGCTACCCGACCGCGAAAGAGGCCGGGGCTGCCTACTCTCAGTTCGTCCGGGTCTACCTCAAGCGCGAACCCGCATCCGGCGAGTCCATTCGCGTCCAAAAGGTAGAGCAGGGGAAGCATGTGGCCGCGCGGGTGCAGGGAGCCTCGCTCAAGCTGGTTTTCGACGCCGGCTACGCAAAGCAGTGTCGTGGCCTGCTTGGGGCACAGTAGCGTCTGAGGCTGATTCGTGGGGCATCAGCCGTCAGCCGATTGTCAGTTGACCGTTCTTTTGAAAAAACGCATTTCAAGCGGAGGGCAAGATGTGTGTAGAGGAGCATCAGGTTACTGAGAGCCAGGTCAGTGAGAAAGAGGTCTGGGGACCGTGGCCAACGGCGGGGCTGGGCTGCGCCGTCTTCGCCGCGTTCATCGTGGTGCAGACCGTGGTCGGAATTGTCTTCGTGGCCGCTCACCTTGCGTCCAATCCCAAAGCGGATTTCATAGAGTTCTCCGCGCGCCTTGCGTCGAACGGGCTGCTCGTGTCGGTCATGACATTTGCGACAACCCTCGTAGGTCTTTGCCTCGTTGTGCTATTCACGACACTTCGGAAAAGCGTTTCAGTTAAGGATTACCTCGGGCTGCATCCGATCTCTTTCAAGACGTTTTTGGCGGCTCTTGGCGTCACAGCGGCGCTCGTCGTGCTGTCGGACGGGCTGCTCATCGCGCTCAACAGGCCGACCGTTCCCCAGTGGCAGATTGACGTGTACCGCACCAGTGTGTTTCCGTTTCTTCTGTGGATCGCTATAATTCTCGTCGGGCCTGCCTTCGAAGAGACGTTCTTCCGGGGGTTTCTTCTCGAAGGTTTCAGACGGTCAAGTATGGGCAATGCCGGAGCTGTGGCGCTTACCTCCTTGCTTTGGGCCCTGATTCACGTCCAATACGGCTTCATCGAGATCGCTATGACTTTCGTGGGCGGCCTCATACTTGGCGCTGCGCGCCTTAGAACACGCTCGCTGTGGACCTGCTACGCTATGCATGGATTCATGAACCTGGTCGCAACAGTCGAGACAGTGGTGCGGTTCCAGAGGTAGTAGACATTCCCCACAGCCGCGCTTCAGCGCAACGCGTTCAAATACTGCTTTACCACGCCGTAATACTGCTCGTTGAGCTGCGCGATGACCCCCTGGTCGCCGCGATTCCTCACCTCTTCGGCGTATTTTTCTATAGCCTGCTTCGCAAGCTCAACGGCCAGCGTGGCGTGCTCGACGGCCGCGGTTTTGGCCTTATCGACGCCCTGCTCGCGCCCCGCCTTGTCGTAATCGATGAACGATTGGTTCAAATGCAGCATCGATCCGAGGTACAGCGCGCGGAACTCCAGGCGGTTTATCATCAGTTTCGCCCACGACCGGCCCTGTTTGTCCATCTCCGGCAGCTCCCTGCGAATCGACTCAGCCGAGCGGTTGTCTTTGTCGAGCAGCCGCCATTGTTGAGCGATCAACTCGGTTGCCCGCTGCACGGTCTCTCGCCAGGGAGCCGCGCTGAAGCCTTCTGTCGTGGTGGGCAGGGCGGGCATCGCAAGGGGCATCCACCCGGCGCTGAGCAGCATCGGCCTGTAATCCGCGGGGGTTGCAGCGGGAGTGGACTCCTCGTACCGCTCGTATTCCCCGTATATCCCGGCAATGGATCCCGATCTCAGGCCGTAGAGACGTGAGATGTAGTTTCTGTAGAAGTCCGCGCTTGTCAGCGTCGGGTTCCAGGAGAACTCCGACAGGTAGCGGACGTTGTGCTCGATCGCCGACAGTTTCCACCCCAGCAGCGTGACGCTCTCGACCCCATAGTCCGCGCACTGCTTGTACATCTTCTCCTGCCAGCCCGTGCGGAACTGCGGGAACCACTGGTTGCCGTCGAACTCCCACCAGTCGATCATCCACGCCCTGCGCCCGCCTTTGGCCACGCGGTAACTCTTGGCCTGGCGTGTCGCGGCGTCGGGCGGATAATAGGAGTTCAGCGATGCGAAGGTCATCTCGCGGGGGAAATCGGCGTCGATACCGGGGAAGATATGCTCGATGCTCCAGCCGCCGGTGGCCAGTCGCGCGCGTTCCTCCGGGGTCAGGCGATTTGCCACCTCGCGGAAGAGATAGGCGTAGTCGATGTCTCCCGCGAGAGTCTCATTGTCGGTCCAGTGCTTGAACTTCTTCCTCATCTCAGCCGCGCCCGGTTCCCGGCCCACGGCGCGGCTTAGGACGCCACGGCCTTCACTCTGCCACATCCAGTAGAAATCCGAGTTCGGGTACGTCTTCACCAGCGAGCGATACCGCTGCACGGAGATGTCCACGTTTCGAGGGTCCAGCGGGTTGATGCTGTTCCACGCGCCTTCGGCGTCGGCCGGCTTGTCCGTCTGAGAGGGTTGCCCGGCCGGCGAACTCATCAGGTCGAAGCCGACACATGTCTTCCAGCCTCGATCGTGGGCGTAATCGATGACCTTCCGCATCATCGCCTGCACCGCTTCCGCCTGCTTTGCGGGATTGCCGATGTTGGCCACGTACGGCTCGGCGCCGAATATCTCCATCCCCGCAAACGCCTTCTCGCCTATGGAACCCTTCGTCTTGAACACGTCGACCGGCCCGCCTATCCAGGTGGGGGACTCGGTCTTGCCGTCCACGGTTTCCGTGAAGAACGCCATACCAGGATAGAAGTGGAACTGAAGCTTGTTGAATTTCATCCGCGTCCCGCGGTCGATCAGCTCCTTATAATGCTCCAGGTTGTAGCCCGACATACCGCAGGCGAAGTTGTCCCACGGCAGAAGTCCCCGGTATTTGAACTCCGGTGACTTGCGGATGTCGAGCCGCTTTGCGCTGAACCACGTCTTGCCGGGCAAGCGCTCACCGTCGATCTGAAAATACGCGCCGTATTGCTCCAGGAGTTCGTAGAGGCCGTACAGCGCCCCCTGTTCATCTTGGCCCGCCACGTAGATGGTTTCGCCGACAGTCTTTACAGTAAAACCCTGGTCGGAGTTCTTGCCGTCGGGGAGGGCAATCTCCCTCGATTTCACGGCCAGCGCGACCAACGGATTAGTCTCGGGCGTTCCGAACACAATGTCGAACTGCGGGCCGCTGCCTGAGAGATCCAACTGGTTGGTGAACGCCCTGGGCAGATACCGCTGCATTTCGGATACTGCCAGCATATGGACAGGCGAGGCCGAACGTCCGGGACTGACCCGAAGCGGACGCGCGGCGGCCTCAGCCTGAGTTCCCGCAATAACAAGAACCAGCAGCATCATAAAAAGAGACGACATGGTCAAAACGTAACCTCCCAAGTGCGGTCCTGCATACTCTCACGACCGCGACCCAATTGAGCCGGAGGCCGACTCTCGACACCTGGCTCTTATCGGCGTCCATCTGTGTTTATCTGTGTTCATCCGTGGTTGTCCCTTGACCAAGCCCTGCCGGGACTCACCAATCCGTCCTGTTCGGTTTGCCAACTTTGATCAACGCGGCGCCGTGCCTGGGAACGATGACCTTATAGCAGTCGTCGAACGCGCCGAGGTCCTTTTTCCGCCAGAGGTCGCGCACCGGCTGCGGACCGGAAACGCCGAGGTCCGACCATTTGGCGGTCACTTCGGCATCGTCACATCCGTGGTTGAACAAACCCACCGCCGTCGCGCCGTCCCACAGCGGCCTCGCCCAGACCTCGGTCGCGTCCGTCCGCGCCTTCCGGCTCGCGGGCTTGCCGAGAGGGTCCTGGTTCACGTCCAGAACGTCGTCGTTGGTCACCAGGTCGATGGTGAACTGGTCCATTTGCGACAAATCGCAGCCCAGCAGCAGCGGCGACGAGAGCAGACACCAGAGCGTGATGTGGGTGAGTTGCTCGTTCGGAGTCAGCATCGATGGACGCGGGGCCCGCCCCCAGCCCAACTTGCCCACGACCAGCATGTCCATGTCATTCCAGCGGCCCGGCCCGGCGAACTTCTCGCGTCCGTCCTGGCTGAACCCGATGCCTGCCATGCTGCCCCAATTGTCCTTAATATCTCCGGTCGTGCGCCAGCAGTTTCCGCCTACCGCGCCTCCCCATTTCCACACGCTCCCCATGCCGTACTGGCAGAGACTGAAGACGATATCCCGGTCGCATTCGTCCAATGCCCTGCGCATCACCCGATACGGCGTCTGCATATCCTCAAGGCTCCCGGGCCTGGCGATTTGGCTGTAGGAGCACCAGTCATACTTAAGATAATCGAACCCCCACTCGGCGTAGGTTTCGGCGTCCTGCGACTCGTGTCCCCAGCTTCCCTCGAACCCGGCGCAGGTCTTCGGTCCGGGCGAGGAGTAGATGCCGATCTTCAGCCCCTTGCCGTGGACGTAGTCCGCAAGCGCCTTCATGTCCGGAAACTTTTCGTTGGGCCGGATAGCCCCCGACTCGTCACGGCCGGCCTCCCAGCAGTCGTCGATGTTGACGTATTGGTATCCGTGCGCGGCGAGTCCCGATTTCACCATCCAGTCAGCCGCCGCGCGCGCCTTGTCCGCGTCAACGGCGCGGGCCCACACATTCCACGAGTTCCATCCCATCGGAGGGGTCAGCGCCAGCTTCCGCTCACCGCGGACAATCTTCAGCTTCCGCGCAGTTTCGGCCTTCGGGCCGCGAACGGTCAGTTTGACGATGAAGGTCCCGGCGGATTTGATCGAACCGGTGATGATTCCGGTGTCGGGATCGAGCGTAAGTCCTTCAGGCAGGTTTTTCGCCGAGTAGGCAAGCGGGCCTTCGCCGGTGGCGGGAATCAAAAATAGAAACGGCCTTCCCGGAGTGGCGCCGACCACGCGCGGACCATGGATTGCGGGCTCCGGCGCGACGCCCGAAGCAATCTCCGGCAGCGGCTCCGGAGGGGGCTTAGAGGTCCGCGGCTTCTCCGCGGCGTCCGGCGCCAGAAACAGGACCGCGCCGGCCCAATCGGCGTAGTCGAAATCGATGCCGTCGCCCGCGTCCGTCGCGCGCAGCAGGAGCTTCCGGGCTCCCGTCAGGTCCGCGGAGAGCATCTTCGACTCCCGACCCCGCAGCGTCCCGGACTCAGCGATCTTGCGCCCATCCGCCCATACCTCGAAGCAAACGCTGCCCTTGCCGGCGGTTGCGTCGTCCACACCGACCACCGACGCAAACCCCGTAACCGTGCCCTTAAGATCGATCACGATCTCGCTCTCCGCGTGTGAGCCGACGCCGTGCTTGAACGTCACCCCGCGGATCGTGATCGCCTTCCCCTGCACGGACTTGCCGGCCCGCGCCGATCCCCACTGTTGGCACACACGGCTGAGGTCCAGCGTTTCCAGCCAAATGCCGTTCTCAGGCGGATTCGGCCCGCACAAGTCATCCGCTGAGACACAGATAGCCGGGCCCCGGACAACCGCAACCGCGACGACCAAGACCGCCGAGACTGCCCAGAAACCCCTAATCATCTTCGGCCTCGTTTCCGAGGCTGATTATAGCACATGAGCTGGCCTATGAAACAGCGTCTCCCCGCCGGCCCCGCACGAACCACGACCTTGGGCCTTTGTCCTCCCAGTCAGACCCCGCTATAATAGAACAAGTTATGGCAAACACGCACGACATCCTTTTCGGCAGCGACCCCACGGAGCGCATAGTCGCGGTGGAAATCGCCCCGTCCGGGGCGGTGATCTTCCGGCGAGACGGCAATAACGTCTCGCGGGAGGAACGACCGTTCGCGCCCTGGCTGCTGACAACCGAACGCCTTGACCTGCCCGGCGCTGATTGGCTGCAACTGGAAGGAGAGGGTTATGCCTGGATGGCTCGGTTTGCTAATTGGCAGGCTCACCAGCAGGTCCGATACCGACTTCGCGACGAGCACATAAGCCACGTCGCCTTTGGCGGCGCGGAGAAGCAGTACCTCATGACGTCCGGCCAGACGCTGTTTATGGGGATGTCTTTCGACGACGTTCACCGCCTGCAGCTCGACATCGAGACGCTCGGATTCTCGCCCAAGCCCAGAGAGAACGCGGTCTTCCTTGTCGCCATATCGGACAACCGGGGCAATGAGCTGCTGATATCGGGCCCGGAGGAGCAAATCCTCCGCGAGGTGATCCGGACGGTCCGCGACCTCGATCCTGACTTCATCGAAGGTCACAACATATACGGTTTCGACCTGCCCTATCTGGCCGGGCGCGCCGAGCTTCACGGCATCGACCTGACACTGGGCCGGGACGGCTCGCGGATCCGGTTCGGCTCCGAGCGCGCGTTTGCGGCTGGAGGCGCGTCCAGGCCGTACACGCCTGTTTACATCCACGGAAGGCACGTTGTCGATACTCTGCTCAGCGTGCAGCGCTATGACGTGCCGCGCGGCGTGTTGACCTCACACGGGCTCAAAGAGTGCGCGAAAGCCTTCGGTGTGGCGCCGGATGACCGGGTCTACATCCCGCACGATAAGATCGCTCAGGTCTGGAAGGACGACCCCGACTGCGTGAAGACTTACACGCTGCAGGACGTGCAGGAGACGCGCGCTGTCGCGGAGATTGTGTGTCCCCCGGACTTCTACACGGCGCAGATGGTCCCGGACACATATCAGAACGGCCTCACCAGCGGCACGGGCGAAAAGATCAACTCGATCCTCATTCGCGAGTATTTGCGTCAAGGTAAGGCGATTCCCAAGCCGCGGCCCCCGAAAAGCGTCTCCGGCGGTTACACGGACGTGCGCAAAACGGGGATCATCGACCACGTGGTCAAGTGCGATGTCGAGAGCCTGTATCCGAGCATTATGCTCACCTACGGCGTCAAGCCCGCCTCGGACACTCTCGACGTCTTTCTCCCAGCGCTCTCCGAACTGACAAACCGCCGTTTCGAGGCCAAGGCCCGCGCGCGGGCGTCGGGAGGAAAAGAGAGCGCCTATTGGGACGGACTGCAGGCGTCGTTCAAGATACTGATCAACTCTTTCTACGGATACCTTGGCGCCGTATTTCACTTCAACGACTACGACGCCGCCGACAAGGTCACGACTTCGGGCCGCGACATCGTCCTGCGCATAGTCGATGAGCTGACGCGGACCGGCAGCGAAGTGATCGAGATCGACACCGACGGAGTCTACTTCACGCCCGCCCCCGGCATAGACACAGAGGAAGCTGAGATGGCCTACGTCGATTCGATCGGTAGTTGTCTGCCCCAGGGCATCCGCTTGGCCCACGACGGCCGCTATGAGCTGATGATCTCCTTGAAGGTGAAGAACTACGTCCTGGTAGACTATCAGGGCCGCAAGGTGTTCAAAGGCGCCTCTGTTCGCTCCCGCGCCGATGAGCGATTTGGCCGCGCGTTCATAACCGAAGCGGTGGATTTGCTGGTTCAAAACAAGCCCGACGCCGTGGCGGAGCTTTACACCGAGATGTCCCGACGCATAGGATCGCGGGAAATGCCGGTCCACGACTTCTGCCGGCGTGAGAGAGTGACGGAGAAGACCTTCACCAGTTCCGCCAAGAAGCGCTCCGCCGAAGTCGCGAAGGGCGCGAGGGTAGGGGACCACATCAACGTGTATCAGAAAGAGGACGGCTCGCTCGGCCTCGCGGAGGACTACGCCAATGACGAAGACCAGTCCTATCTCCTCGACAAGCTCTACAAGTTCGCCTGCAGGCTGAGAGAAGCGTTCGGCGATGACTTTGACCGGCTCTTCCCCAAACCGTCCGGCCTCGCCCGCGCCGAGGCCGCGGGGCAGCAGAAACTGTCGTTGTTTGATTGAGCAGATCATCCCCGCAATCCCATCTGCATCTGCGTTTATCTGCCTTCTCCCCCAATCGCCCCTACCTGCGGCCCCCATGCCCGTCGGCCATTCGATGCGTTCGCCCTGTGATCCACCTGAAACAGTTCAGTTTTGAGGGAACGGTACCCAGGTAATGGAGCATGTGCCACCTGCCCCCTCTCCCCCTGGGCGGGAGAGGGTTGGGGTGAGGGGGGATCGGATCTGTTATCGTGGTGGGTCTCATTTAAACTTCCCGTAGAACTGAACTATTACATCCGCCTGATCTCGCATGACGACCTCTGCTTCAATATGGTAGAATTGGCCGGAGCTTATGGCAGCGTTGGCACGAATTCGAAAAAGTAGCTTCCCCGCTCAAGGAGGTCTTGTCCCATGGTAGGCTCTCTTATCTCCCGTCACCTGCTTCTGGCCGCGTTCTCCCTGTGCGCGGTTCTGGCGCTTTCAACGTCCGCTTATTCCGCCGGTGGCTTCTCTCCGGACTACAAGATCGCGGATATCGGCCCCGGAACGGAATCGGTCGATTCGTCCAAGTATCAGCGCGTCTGCTACGTCTCTCAGACGACCGGCTCCGATCGGGTCGGGAATGGCTCCAGGGCAAAACCCTGGTCAACGGTCGGAAAAGCGATTGCGGCGCTCTCGGGCGCAGGCCCTTCCAAACACTGCCTGCTGAAGGTGGCCTCCGGCCGGTACACGGGTACTACGATAGCAATGAGACCCTACGTGGACATCTACGGCGGATGCGATCCGAAAAGCTGGGCCCGCGATATCTTCGCTCATCGGAGCGTGTTGGATGGCCGGGGAGCGGGAAGAGTCTTGATCGGCGCGGACAACTCCCGCCTTGACGGTTTTGTCATTCGCGGCGGACGAACGCGCGGGCACGGGGGAGCTATCCTTTGTGACCGAACGTCGCCTGAGATAACGAACAACGTCTTTACCGGCAACTCAACGAGCGAACCTAAAGACTACGTGCGCGGGCTGATACACCAGGTCGGGAGCGAGGGCGGGGCCATCGCCTGCATCAACGCGGCGTCTCCGAGAATAGCGAACAACATCTTCCACGGCAATACTACGGACAACGGCGGTGGCGGCGCGATCGCGTCCCGCAATTATAGCCTGCCGGTCATCGAAAACAACGTAATAGCTGACAACGTAACCGGCACAACGGACAATAACCCGGACAAGAAGAAGCGCGCCCGGAGCAGTAACGGCGGGGGCATTTCCTGCAGCAATGCGCTTCACACAGAGACCACCACATCGAGGATAGTGAACAATCTGATCATCAACAACCGCGTCGGAGGAAACGGTGACGGGGGCGGCATCTACTGCGAGTATGACTCTTTTCCGGACATCGTCGGAAACGCCATCCTCGGCAACTCCGCTGAAGACGACGGCGGCGCGATCTACGTCATGAAGTCGTCTGAGCCGCTGATCTCCGGCAACTACATCGCGGGCAGCAAGGGCGGCGGCGCGATTCGCCTGAGCAAAGAGGGCAGGGCGCGTATCGAAGGCAACGTCCTGGCGCTCAACGTTCACGGAGGAGTCCTGATCATGGATTCCTGGGGGATTGTCGCCAATAACACCATAGTCGACAACACCGATCTTGGCGTAGCGTGTGAGAAAGCGCGCCCTCCCCTCAAGCCGTCGATTGTCAAAGATAACATCATCTGGGGCAACGCCAATACATCGATCGCTCAAGGCGCCGACGAACTGCTGATATTGAGCAACAACGTGACGCAGGGTGAGAGCGCTGCTCCGGCTTTCCTGGACGATGGCCTGACCGGCACGCTCGCGTCTACGAGCCTCGACCGAGCGCGATTTCAGACCAGAATGCAGCTTGCTTCCGGTTTGGAAAATGCGGAGGAACTGGTCGGGAGAGTTATCCGCGTCGGCGAGTATTGGAGTGTGATTTGCGCGGCAGACAGCCGGAGCCTGACCATTTGGGGCGAGGTACGGAAACCTGCCACTTTCGAAATCCCCAAGTCATATCGCCTGAAAGAGTAGTTATAGGGAACAGATGCCAATGCAATCTACTTTTCGCGCTTTCCCGCGTTTCGCCATTTTCTGGTTGACCCTAACCGTGAGCTTCAGATGCGCCACTGCCGTGGCCGAAGAGAGCCCTGTCGTATGGACGCAATCGGGTTTTAAGGATTTCATCCAGGGCCGGTTCGGCGATGGCGGCGCGAATACTTACGTTTCGGCTAAAGGTCGGATTCAGCTAATCAACCGCTGGGACCTGAACGATGACGGCTCCATAGACCTTGTCTTTGTGAACACCCACCCGCACGTTGAGAAGCTGGACGCCACCATCTACTGGGGGGACGGCAAGGACTTCGATCTCAGGCGGGCCTCGGACATCCCGAACGAAGGCGCCCAGTGGACTGCCGCCGCGGATATCGACGGGGACGGAAACATGGACGCCGTCGTTCCGAATTACACGAACGGCACCTGGAGCAAGATGGACTCTTACGTGTACTACGGCGGCCTGGCTGAACTCAAGAAGCGCGATCCACAATCGACGGCATGGGGTTTCCCCCCGTTTGCGCGAAAGGTCTCTCTCCCCACCGAGGCGGCCCAGAGTGCGGCCATAGCCGATCTGAATAACGACGGCTATAAGGACATAGTTTTTGCGCTCTCAGCCGGGTTTTGGGAGTATCGCGGCAATCGCAGCGGCGACAGCCTTGAATCCCCTTCACGCATCTTCTGGGGATCAAAGGCCGGTTTCTCGCGCGAGAACTATATGGATCTTGAAGCGTCCGGGGCTTCCGATGTGGCAATAGAAGACCTCAACAGGGACGGCTGGCAGGATGTGGTCTTTGCGAACAGGGAAAAGGCGGGCAAGTTCGATATCGATTCGTTCGTCTACTGGGGAAGCAAGGACGGTTTTTCGACGTCGCGTCGTTCGGAGCTTCCGACGAACCAGGCGAACGCGGTTGCCCTGCGCGACGTTAATCGCGACGGTTTCACGGACATACTCTTCGCGAACGGAGCGGGCCCCGTCTCCTACGTTTATCTGAGCAATCGGGGTTCCTTTGAAGCCGGCAAACGAACCGAGTTTCCGACCAGCGAGGCGAAGGACTGCGCTTCAGCCGATCTCAATGGCGACAGCTATCCGGAGATATTCATCACAAACCACCAGACGGCGCAGAATCCTCTTACCACGTCGTACCTGTATTGGGGCGGGCCGAAAGGCTTTTCCGATCAGCGGCGGCAGGAGTTCGAAACGCTCGGGGCCTGGGGCGTCTCGCTCGCTGACTTGAACGAGGATGGGCGAACCGACATCGTGGTCTCGAATAACCGCGAATACACCTCTTATGACGTTCCCTCCTACATCTTCTGGAACTCCGAAAAAGGCTTCTCCAACTCTCTTAGAACCTCTGTCTTCACCCGTGGGGCGGTAGGGAACACTGTCGCGGACTTCAACGGCGACGGACATCTGGACATTATCTTTAACAACACCATGGGCCGCACGCGGGGAGGGAGCACGCCGTCTTACGTATACTGGGGTGACAAGAAGGGGCGCTATTCGCCGGACCGCCGCATCGAGCTTCCCGGGGTCGAGCCGTACGACTGGGCGGCCGGCGATCTGAACGACGACGGATATCCGGACCTGCTCTTCGCAAATGAGGCCGAGATTGGCAGACGCATAACAGAAAGCTTCGTCTACTGGGGCGGCGCGGAAGGCTATTCCGCTCTTCGTCGTTCCGCGATGGTCGGCCACGGCGGAAGAGGAGTCGGCCTGGCCGATCTGGACAAGAACGGGCATCTCGACGTGATTATGATCAACGCGGGTCTCGCTGTCCCCGCCGCGGCCGCCGCTTCGGGAGTGTTCATTTATTGGGGCGAACCGAACGGTTTCGTGATCTACAGGAGAACGGAGCTTCCCGGCCCCGGATCGGGGCTTCCGACGATCGCCGATCTGAACTACGACGGCAACCTGGACATCGTGGTCGCCGGCAGTCTGAAACAAGGAAGCTGCGTCTATTGGGGGAACGGAACTCGCAACTATGGCGTCGATCGCCGAACCGAAATTCCCGAAAGCATTGGAACAACCAATTCGGAGGTCGCCGATCTCAACCGTGACGGATTTCTCGATCTCATCCTCACGCGTCGAGGCAAAGACCCATCGTATGTTTACTACGGAAACGCGAAGGGAGAATTCTCGGCTGATCCGAAATCGGAGCTTCCTCCGATGGAAACCCAGGGGGTGACCGTAGGCGACGCCAATAACGACGGTTGGCTCGACATCGTGATGTCCGAGTATACGAAAACCGGGAGCAGAGCAACCAAGTCACGTGTCTACCTCGGCGGGACCGCGGGATTCAGCCCCGGTTCGATTATCGAGCTGCCGACCAATTCCGGGACAGGCAGCCGGATAGCGGATTACAATAACGACGGGCATAACGACATCCTGTTCTTCTGTCATCGCTCCGAAGGGAATCCGAATAAGGTTGGCGCTGTGAGTGACCACGAAACTAACTCTTTCCTCTACTGGGGAGGGCGGGACGGCTTCAAGCCGGACAGAAAACTCGGGATACCGGGTCGGGGCGCTCATTATGATGGCGGAGTGGATATGGGCAATATCTACGATCGCGGATCACGCTTCGATTATGTTTCCGCCGCTCGCAATATCGCCGGCAAAACGGGCGAAAGAATCGAATGGCAAGCTGATACGCCACACGGTTCGGCCGTGTGGTTCCAAATACGCACTGCATTTTCGCGGGACGCTCTTGAGAAGGTCGGCTGGGTTGGGCCCAAGGGCAAAGACAGCTACTACAAGACTTCAGGAAGCAAGCTGAAGACGGAACCGGGCGCCTCGTGGATACAATACAGAGCAATACTCATCTCGCCGAACTGCGCGGCCTCTCCGTCCCTTGAAAAAGTGAGCCTGAGTTTCAGGTGACGGAAGCTTTCTGACGGGAAAGCAGGAACGAAACAGGTCAGGAATGGCGAGACGGTAACAGTTCAGGAATGGTGAGTACCTGCCGGGCAACGTCATTCCGAGGAACGAGGAATCTGCTTTTCCCGGTTGCGCGCACTCAAAAGCAGATTTCTCGACTCCGCTGGCGCTCCGCTCGAAATGACATTCAGTGGCACGTACTTCCTATTCCTGAACTGTTACCGAGTAAGGTCCTTTTCGACGCTCACTTTCGGGAAAGCACGAGCGTAATCCCCTCTCCCTCAAGGGAGAGGGTTAGGGTGAGGGTGAAGTCTGCACCTGATCTATCCTGCGGGAACGGCCTTGTGAAACCGAGTGATCGAATATCTTCGAAGTCAGTTCCCGCGGCAGGTCGGCGGTTTTCATCCCCTTGGGCGGCGCGAAGCGCTACGGATGACTCATACCTGCAAGTCCATCTGCGTCCGCGTTTATCGGCGGACATCTGTGTTTATCTGCGTTCTTCCCTCAAATCCCACCGCCGGCGATTGCAGCCCTGCCACAACCTGTGCTATACTATCCCGGCAACCAACCTCAATATGCGATCCGGGAGGAACGACATGAAGGCAATCTGCGGCAGAAAGGACTTATTCGAGGGGGTGCAGACCGCGGGGCGCGCCGTGAGTTCGCGAAGCTCACTGCCTATCCTTGGCCATCTGCTTATCAGGTCCGAAGAGGACCACCTGCGGATTGCCGCGACCGATCTGGAGATCGGGATGGAATGCAGTGTCGAGTCAAACGTCCAGGAGCACGGCTGCCTTACCGCGCCTGCTCGTATACTCACGGAAGTCCTCTCGGCGCTGCCCGACGCGGACGTTGTGATTTCGGTTGATGAGAGCAACGTCGTCAACCTCAAATGCGGAGTGTCGGAGTACACTATTCTTGGCCTTCCCGCCGAGGACTTCCCAATGCTGCCTGACGTGAAGGACGATGTTTCGTTCAAGATAGAGAAGGCGACGCTTCGGCAGGGTATTCATAAGACGATTTTCGCCGTGTCGGCGGAGGAAGCAAGGCCGCAATTGACGGGCATACTCCTGCTGTTGGAAGAAGGCGGCATAAAGCTCGTCTCAACGGACACGCACCGCCTGTGCCGGCAGGATATGTCGATAACGCAGGGACGCGGGGAAGCGCAAGCGATAGTCCCCGGACGAGCGATGGCCGAGCTTTCCAGGCTGCTGACGAGCGACGAAGGTGAACTCTCGGTAAATGTCTCACCAAGCCAAATCCTGTTCGACATGCCTGACGTCAGGCTTGTGTCGCGGCTCATCGAAGGCCAGTTCCCGAATTACGAGCGCGTCATTCCGGCTGAACACGACCGGAAACTCACTCTTCCAACGGCCGACTTCCTGCAGGCAATGCGGCGCGCCGCCATAGTCGCGAGAGAGAACTCTAACCGCGCAGTCTTGCGCACCGTAGATGGGAAACTCGTGGTCACCGCCGAAAGCGGGTCCGTCGGAAAGGCTTATGAAGAAGTCGAAGTCGTCAAGGAAGGCGAGGACGTCGAGATGGCGTTCAACGCCAAGTATCTGCTCGATGTCCTGGGAGTCATGGACGCTGAGGCGGTGGAACTGGAACTGACCGGGAGCCTCAGCCCGGGAGTTGTGAAAGGGCAGGGCGCCGACGACTACCTCTACGTCGTAATGCCCATGCAAATCACATAGTGAGTTCCCCCTCCTTGCAGGAGGGGGTTAGGGGGAGGTCTAAGCGTACCGTACCCCAGCTTCACTTGATCGCTGCCAAACCGAAAAAAACGGCCTCCGGACAGATCGTCCGGAGGCCATTGCGTTTGCTCGCAACCTGTCTTACATTCCCGTAGCCAGCATTGTATACGTGGGATACAGTATCTGTCTCACGTTCTCATAAGTTCCGCCGGTGATCGTCTCGTAGCTCGTGATTCCTTCGACCATCAGGTAGTCGCCAATGACCGGCGGGATGAACAGAGGATCAGCGGCGTCTTGCAGACAGCGGATTCCCTTGACAGGAACTCCGTCGATTGACTCTCTGCCGTCCTCGGCTCCCGACCCGTCATCGATGTAGAAGACGTAGGCGCCGGCGCTCCCCCAGTTCGGATCGAAGTTGGACAGCACGCACTTGCCGAAGAACCTGGCCAGCACACTCATAGTGTCGAAGTTGCTTCCCAGATTCTGGTTGATGCACGGGCCGATTATGTTCTTCTGTGACATCCCTAGAGGAGCGAACGAAGCCGTGCCTTCGATGGTTACGACTGGGTTGGAAAGGATCTTGCCTCCCGCGCCTTCGTACATAACGCCGCGTAGGGCCGTTATCCGTGCCCCCTCCGCGACAGCGCCTCCCTGGTTGTCCGAGCTCAGTATCTTGACCCCCGCTCCTGACTTGCCGCCCGGCAGGACGTCCTGAGCAAAGTACGCATCCTGAACGGTCACTTCCACAGGCGGATCGCCCTGCATTTCCTGGTGAGTCAGGACTTTAGTGATAACGGCGGGTCCGGTGATATTCACGGCATGGACCTGGACACCTGCCTTCTTGGCCCCGGATATGCTGGCAAACGTCCCGCCGGCCGGTATAGCGCCATCCCATTCACCCGGAGCGTAGTCGCCTGAAGTGTTGACCGCTGTCCAGTCGAACTCCCAGGTTCCTTCGAGTCCGCCGCTTCCCTGGCCTAGTGTGATGGAGTCGTTCATCCAGTTGCCGTTGAACTCGGGATCGATGGCGGCGCCGCTCATACACCCGGTCTCCGTGACCACCGGCGACGCGCCTTCGTTCACGTACAGCTTCCATTCAGTGGACGAGTAGTCGTTGTAGATCTTGTTTCTTCCCGTTACTCGGACGACCTTGTATCCCGGACCCGCTACCGAGCCGTCGGTCGTCCATGTGGTATTGTCGGTGAGCAGTCCCACCAGGTTCTGCGTAGCTCTCATGCCGGCAATCCATAGGCCGCCGGATTGGCTGTCGTCGATAATCAGGCTGGTAGACTGCAGCCACTTCTGTCCGCCTGCATCCGTTCCTGCCTGAGTGGGGACGTTAACCGCAATCGCCAGCGTGACACCGTTGTTCAGGTCGAGGTTCTGAATTCTGTGCCTGCGCATTGCTCGGGTGTCGAAGTTGTTCCCGCCGTCAACGATTTGCACGAACCCGTTGTTACAGTTGCTCATCTGGGTCAGCGTCATATTTGCCTCCGGCCACAGCGTCATGTTGGCATTGCTCCAGGCTATCTGGTAACCGAACATGTCACTGGGAGGAAGCACGGTGGTAGTGAGCAGCCCTTCTTCCGTCATATCGCGAATATCCGTGCCTTCACCGGTGCGCGTCACTTGGAATAATGATGGGCTGCTCCAAAGGCTCGTTCCGGCCGGAGTCGATACCTGGGCGTAAGCCTTGTACTGCGCGCCCGGTGTAAGCATTTGGGCGCACGCCGCGCCGGTTCCCGAACTGTCGATAACGCCCGAGTTCCATTGCTCCACGTCGCTGCCATCGGTGACCTTAACGCTGAAGCTCTGGTGCTCTCCAGCCGAGAAGGTTATCATCGGCTTGCACCCGATCACCGTTCCACTCGGAGATAGGACCGTCGGAGCGGGCGGCGCCGTCTCCGCTACAAAGAACCCGCCGGCGCCCTGGGGCGACCACGGCATCCAACCGGTGACAGTCCGCTCCTTCACGAACGCCCAAAGGTGAGTGTTCTGCGGCAGCGCCGGCGTCACCTGCTGGGAATGTGTGTAGGGCCCGACGACTGTCATTTCGCCGCTTGAGTAAATGGGGGTTGCCGTCTCCGGATCGGCCACGTCTGACGTGAAAACCTTGAGCCAGTACTTACTGACCGTTTCCGCCGTGCCCGGCGTCCACGAAATCGTTGGAGTGGTGGCTCCGGGGCCCGTGATCCAGCCCCCACCAGTGGCAGGCGGGTCGATCAACGGCGATGGCCGGACGCCTTGGCCAATGCTCATGTCGTCGATGTAGATTGTCGCGCCGGCTATATCCGACCGCTTGACGTCGCGCAGCTTCACGCGCCCTATGCTGTCTCCCGCGCTGAAGAACCCCGAATACACCAGCGAGTTGTTGAAGAAGCAGTATGCCTTGTTGTAGACCGTGTCCACGATCATGTCGAGGTCGTACCAGGTGTTTGCCGCGAGCGGGCAGACCGTGCCGACACTGTTAAAGGGATCTCGAGGCGCCGCGACCACTTCCTGGCCGTACCACTGGGCGTACATTACGCCGTTAGTGTCGTGAAGCTCAATCCACCAGAAATTGCTGTCGACCACTGCGTTCGGGCTCAGCAGCTTGAAGTGGAACTTTGCCACCCCGTTGGCCGGCGTGTAGTTGAACAAACGCCACGATACGCCATCGACAGTGTTCGCCGCCGCGTGGACCATGCTCGCCGATTGCACTGAGCCTGTCGGCGGGTTCCCGAGGCCGCCTACGGGCGTGTTGGCGACAATCACCTGGCCGTTGTTTGCTCCGCCGTTGAGGCCCCAGTTGCCCAGCGAATTGCTGTCGAGGTTGCCCAGGGTATAGGGGTCCTCGAAGTTGTCCGACCACAGGTTGGCGCTTGCCGTGGCGCTCGCGTCCACTTTTGTAGCGGAGTAATTCGGGACTCCGTCGCGCGCAAATGCCGAGTAATAATAAGTGACTCCCGGGGTGACTCCGGCGTGGGTGAAATCGCTGTTCGGCGACCAGACGTCGTCCAGGAATATGCCGTCGTCTATGCTTGCCGGATATCCCGTCGTGCTGTATTTGATGAGAGCCCCGGCGTAATCCGGGTCGGCTGGAGCGGTCCACGACAATGTGTTGGTGAAACCGTCCATAGCCGTGGCAGCGAAGCCGGTAACAGGACCGGGCGGTGTGGTGTCGTCGCCAGATCCTATCACGTGGCCAAGAACTATAATGTTGTCGAGGTTGGCCCAGTCACCGCCTTCGGCGGCGCAGCCGCCGATGGGGTCACAGCCCTCGTTAAACTGCCAGTCAAACTTCAGTGTGAAGCCGGCGTTATCGTTGGCCCCTGTGATGCTGGACAGATCGATCACGCGTGTCTCGTAACCGGTGTTATAGATCTCAAGGGGAGGCCAGCCGTTTCCGCCGGTTCGCCGCAGCCACTCCACTTCAGTCCAGTCCGTCCCGCCGTTCGTGGAGTAGAACACGGTAAGCTGCTCGGCCAAATCGCAATGTGGATTCAGCAGACAGTCGCCGGGGTCCCCGGTATAGACGCCGCGGACGTGAGTCCTGATGTCGTAAAGTATGCTGATGTTCTCCAGACCCGCGGTCGAAATGACCTTTTCGATGTAAACGCCTTCACGCCCGTGTTGCGTGATGTCGTCGGTGACGCCGAAGCCGGCGAATCGCAAGGCTGAGCCGGGGTATCCGACCGCCCACGTCCACGTGCCGGCGCCGACACTGGCGGGCTCCGCGGGATCGTTATTCTCCCATCCGGTGATCGCCCATCCTTGGGCGTCCACGTCAAACGTGTCGTTCACGAACGAGTGGGTGGCCGACGCCGGGCCTGAAACGATGGCGAACGCCAGAATTACCAATGCTGCGAAACAGTAGTTACGCAATTCGCTTCCTCCTTTTCCCTAACATGAACCCAGATCGACCCGTGGGTTGAACACACGAATTCGGAATTATGGGAGTGCGCAAAGCCGTTGACCCGGCTCCGGTGTTCCTGATTATTCATTCCTTGCCGCGAACCGCTCGTCGAATAACGCATGATGTCCGGCCTGCAACGTTGTCTTCGGCGATAGCGAAGGGCGGTTGGCCTATTCGGGCGGACGCTCGGGAGGGGTGAGACTATCTACAATCGACGAGTCGAGCTACCACACCCTATAGCGAAATTACATCAACTACAGGCCAATGTCAATGGCATGGGCAAAAATCAGGTATTAGTACCAGGTGGGAAAGTGGGCCCGGGATAATCCCGAGCCCCATCGTTTCTTTGTAGGGGCGAACCTTGTGTTCGCCCGCCGGTGTATCGTAGGGGCGAACCTCGTGTTCGCCCCCTTCTGACTACGGCTATATCAGATGCCGGTCGCCAGTATCGTGTAAATCGGGTAGAGAATAGTCCTTACGTTCTTGGTCTCGACCAGGACCGGAGGCTCGCCCGCGTATATTTCAGCGAGTTCGTAGGAGGCTATACCTTCGATCATCGCTCGGAATTCCACGAACCTCTTCCCACGTATTTCGGCGCCGTCCCTTCTCGCTCTTCAGCGTAATACTGTGTGCTTGGGCAACAGTTTCAGCGACAGCGCATGTGCGTTCCTGACCAGTATCTGCCGCACACCCGCGCCATCCGGCCCGCGACGCTGCGCTTAAGAGCAGAGCCAGGTTAGGGGACTATTGAATCAGCGATATGTTCGGGAGGGGGTTCCCGTCGGCATGAAGTACGACGGGTCGAGCGATCACTCCTGTACCGAAGGTTATACTAACTCTGCGCATACTGTCAATATGCGCCGGCCAAAACAGGTAATTATACCAGGCGAAAAAAGGGGCCCGGGAATGATCCCAGGCCCCGTCTTGTCGTAGGGGCGAACCTTGTGTTCGCCCGCCATTCCCGGTATATCGGGATTTTCGCCGAAAAATGGGGCCCGGGATAATCCCCGAGCCCCATGTCGGTTAGTCAGATATTCGCTTCCGCCATACTACGGGGGCGGAGGAATGTAGAGAGTAGTGTAACTCGGGAACAGTATCGTCCTTACGTTGCCGAGGTCCACGGGTGGAATGTCCGCTGTCATGGCATGCTCGTAAGAGACTATGCCTTCGACCATCAGATAGTCACCCGGGCTCGGCGGGATGAACAGAGGATCGCAAGCGTCCTGCAGACAACGGATTCCGGGAACCGGAAGGCCGTCGATCAACTCTCTGCCATCCGCCGCGCCGGAGCCGTCATCGATGTAGAAGACGTAGGCCCCGCAGGTGCCCCAGTTGGGATCGAAGCCCGACAGCATGCACTTGCCGAAGAACCTGACCATCATGCTGGTCGTGTCTGAGCTGCTGCCCAGGTTCTGAGTGATGCACGGACCGTAGAGCGCCTTCTGAGCCATCGCAACAGGCGCGAACGTGGCAATACCCCCTAGCGTCACGGACGCATTTGCTATCACCCGACCTCCGGCCTGCTCCCTCATAACGCCGCTGACAGCGGTGATCTGCGCTCCGACCGCAACCGCTCCGCCCTGGGCGTCCGAAGTCAGTATCTTGACGCCGGCCAGGTTCTTGCCTCCGGCCGCTACGTCCTGAGCATAGTAACCGTCCTGAACGGTCACGTCATCAGGCGTACCAGGTATTGCGTCAGGGCCCGGATCGACGTGAGTCAGAACCTTGGTGATAACCGCGTTACCGGTGATGCTCACCGGGATCGACTCTACGCCGACCGACTTGGCCGCGCCAATGCTCGCGTAAGAGCCGCTGGCGCCGGATGGCCACTGGCCGGGTGCGTAGTCGCCGCCGCCGTTCACGGCTACCCAGTCATAATACCAGTCGCCTGTAGGGGGCGGTGGTTTCGGATCGCCAGTGGAGTCTCCACTTCCCTGTCCGAGGGCTATCTGGTCGCACTCTCTGTATTCGAGCTGATACGGGGGCTCGGACTCAACCTGGCCTACTGAGAATGTTCCCGTGCGAGTCAGCACAGCGGTCGGGTTCTCATTGACGTAGATGTTCCAGACCGCCGAATCGTAGTCACCCGCGACCGCGTTGCGCCCGGTTATTCGCAATATCCGGTAATCGGTCGAGTTCGGCAATACGACATTGGTGAATCCATTGCCCCATGCCTCGGTAGCTTTAGTCGCCTCGGTGATGATACCCACAAAGTCATCCTGAACTCTGACGGATACCATATGAGTTTCACCGCCGGCGTCCTTGTCTCCAATCCACACATTCGCCATGCGCCAGCTCGCGCCGCCGCCGTCGTTTCCGGCATGGATCGGGTTAGCAACCGCTACGAGCAAGGTCACGCCCTGATCGAGATCGATATTCTGAATCCTGTGCGGTCTGAGCGATCTGGCCGCGCCGCGGTCGTTGACCCACATCGCCTGGTCGCCGCACACGGGAGTAGTGATCCAGACGTCGCAGCTCGTGCCTGCGCCGTCGTCGAAGTTGGTGAATCTCTCAGCGAAACCGTCGTCCGGAGCGGGCAGGTTCGTCGTCAGAATATCGGTCTCGTTGAAGTGCCGAATGTCTACAACTTCACAACCGCGGTCCACGACGAACGAAAACACGTTGGCGCTGTAAGCGCTCCATCCCGCGCCGCCTCCGATCCTTGCCCATGCGTAGTATGTGCCGGAATCAAGCGGTCCGACTGCCTGTGCAAATGCGAACGAGGCGACTTCGCCGGTGTTCGCTACCTCGTTGACTCCGCCGGCATCCGAAGTAAGCCTTATCTGCACCAAACTGTGAGGATCGCCCGTGAAAGTGACAACCGGCTTTCCGGTGCACTGGATTCCAACCGGACCCGTCACATCGCCGATCACGGGCGGTGTAACTGAGCAACTGAACGCTCTGGCGTCCGTCCAGGGGTTGTAACCGCCGCCGGTCAGCTTGTCGCGCTGGAACACCCACAGAGGCGTTGCGTTCGGAAGCGAGCCGGTTACCTGGCTGAGGTTGGCGCCTGACACGTCTCCACTGTCCCACTCAAGGGTCCCGGTTACGGGATCAGCCGTGCCGGAGACCACTATCACCTGAGTGGCCGCCACATCGTAGCAGCTCCACGCGCGGGTCCACGTGATTGTCGGTGTCAGCGTCCCGAATACGTAGCCGGGGGTCGGGGAGGTGATCGTGTTGACCGGGAGCCCAAGCGCGGTGCTCACAACCATGTCGTCCAACAGCACACTACTCGTTGGCTGACCGCTCTGCGCGTACTGCCAGATCTCCACGGTGCGCACTTTGTTCTGCTGGTTCAGTCCGCCATCGTGCGCGAGGACACCAATGTAATTGCCGTCGAAGTAGTAGTAACTCAGGTCATCGGGCGCGCCGTCATTCGACGTGTTCATGATGATATCGACGGTGTGCCACGCCCCGTCGCTGATATCCTGAGCCGTCAGGGTAGGAGCCTGCCCATCGCTGTTGATGGCTGTCATCGGCGTTAATGACTGGTCGGTGCCCGTGATGGCGAAGTATGGCCGTCCGCCGTCGATCCAGTCTCTCATGTACAGTCGCCACAACGTGGTGCCCACGGCGGTGCCGCCGCTCTTGACCTTGAAGTGGAACTTGGCCCTATTCCCGTTGTCGCCTGTATTCCAGGACGGGCTCCAGCTTGCGACCTGAACGCGCGAGTCCAGGGTGTTGCCAAAGATGTTGACGACCTCGACATTCTTACCGGCAATCGCGTCGTCCACAATGTTTATCTGGCTGCTGTTCTGAGAGCCGTCTCTCAGTATCCAACCGGGATCTCCATCGTTATCAACCTCCGGGTTATCCGGCGGGGTCAACGCGCCGTTGAGCATGCCGTTCGGTGTGTAAGTGTCGAAGTTGTCCGCCCACTTCACCGTGTCCGCCGCCGGCGGTCCGCACTCTACCGTTATTGTCCTGGCGAGTTCGGCGCCGAACCACTCTAGGCACTCGTGCACCATCCGCCACCTGCAGGGAAACGTGCCCGGGGCGTTTGGCATAATGCTGAGCGTGAACGTTATCTCTTCGCCCGGGCCAACCGGTATTGCGCCGATGTTGGTTCTTGGCCCCCATTCGGCTGCTTTGTTCCAGGGGTCGCCGACATCCGGCGGCCCAAAGTTGTAGTCGAATGGACCAGATGGGAAAGTACAGCCCGCAACGTCGGCCCACGTCGTATCACCGGAGTTCCGCATCTTCACGGTCGGTGTGTACGTCGTGCCCATAGTCATGGTAGCAGGTATGGTATCGCTAACGACTACGGAGCTGTTCAGCGCCCACACCGACGGACCGGCAAGCAGAGCAATTGCTAAAACCGATATTGCGATAATAAGATATTTTCGCAAAATCCTCTTCCTCCTTTCGGAATTTCGAAGCCTTTGGATTTCATTCGCCGCCTGATTTTCAGACGGTGTTATCACTTGCGCCAAGCGGTAGAACCGCCTGGCAAAAAACCACGCACGTACCAGCGCCTTAACTGCTGGGCTATCACCTCCCATGGGTTTTCCGACCACCAGTCGCAAAGCGTTCTAGCTCTGTTACTAACGTGTCAATCGCCTGGGAGGAGACTCGCCCTGGGATTTCCCCGCGAAGTCCCTTCCTACACATTATCGGCGCTGCCGCCCCCTGCTCTGCAGATGTTCTTGCTGTTGGGCGACGGTTTCGGCTGCTGACACCAAGGTGCGCGTCCTTGACCCGTATCCTCATCTCACGCGCGCGCCGTCCGGCCTGCGACACTGCGCTTGAGAACAGAACCAGGTTAGGGACTATTGAATCGGGCGGTACACTCGGGAGGGGATTCCCCGCCGGGGTTGAACTTCGACGAGTCGAGCGACCTCTCCTATAAGACAGGTTATACTAACTTTGCCCGAACTGTCAATATCCAGCGGAAAAAACAGGTAATTGTACCAGGCCAAGAAACGGGGCCCGGGAATGATCCCAGGCCCCGTCTTGTCGTAGGGGCGAACCTTGTGTTCGCCCGCCATTCCCGGTGTATCGGGATTGTCGCCGAAAAATGGGGCCCGGGATAATCCCCCGAGCCCCATGTCGGTTAGTCAGATATTCGCTTCCGCCATACTACGGGGGCGGAGGAATGTAGAGAGTAGTGTAAGTCGGGTAGAGAATAGTCCTTACGTTCTTACTCTCGACCAGGACCGGCGGCTCGCCCGCATATATTTCAGCGAGTTCGTAGGAGGCTATACCTTCGATCATCAGGTAGTCGCCTACGCCGGGCGGGACGAACCCAGGATCGGTTGCGTCGTGCAGAGAGCGAATGCCTGTGCCGCCTCCGTCTCTGCCGTCGACGGCTCCGGAGCCGTCATCGACGTGGAACACGAACGCGCCGCCCGCGCCCCAGTTGGGATCGAAGCCGGACAGCGTGCACCTTCCAAACACTCTGACCATCATGTAAGTCGTGTCGGAGCTGCTGCCCAGGTTCTGGGTCATGCACGGACCGTAGAGCGCCTTCTGAGCCATCGCAACAGGCGCGAACGTGGCAATACCCCCTAGCGTCACGGACGCATTTGCTATCACCCGGCCCCCGGTCTGCTCGACCATAGTGCCGCTGATGGCCGTTACCTGCGCTCCGACCGCGACCGCTCCGCCCTGAGCGTCGGAGGTGAGTACTTTGACGCCGGCCAGAGTCTTGCCTCCGGCCGCTATGTCCTGAACGTAGTAGCCGTCCTGAACGGTCACGTCATCAGCAGTACCAGGTATTGCGTCAGGGCCCGGATCGACGTGAGTCAGAACCTTGGTGATAACCGCGGGTCCGTTGATAGTGACGGATCGATTTCCTACAGTCGCTATCTTGGCCGCGCCTATGCTCGTGAATGTCGACTGCGATGCGGGGATCGGATCCCACTCGCCCGGACCGTAGTCGCCGCCTCCGTTGACGGCGATCCAGTCGAATGACCATTTGCCATGTATATTCGACTCTCCGACGCCGGCCGACACGAAATCAACATCGTATGTGTTGTCCACATACGTGCCGGTGGATGTCAGCGTCTCGACGTCATTGACGTAGAGGGTCCATTGGGCGCTGTTGTAGTCGCCCGCAATCTGGTTGCGTCCTGTCAGGCGGAATCGCCTGAAGCCTTCTGAGAACGGCAGGGACTGCAAGGTGTAACCGCCAGGCTCGACAGCGGGAGTAATGGCGGCCGTCTGGTTTGATACTATTCCAACGGAGTCAGGCCTGCACCTGACGGAGACCATGCGGAAAACGCCACTCGGATCCTTATCCGCCACATAGATTGTGCCAATGATCCAGGGCTTGCCGCCGTGGATCGTGCCCTTCGTCCCGTTCTCAACGGCCAACTCCCAAATATAGGTGACGCCGCGGTCGAGATCGATCTCATCCTGGCACTTGTGAATTCTCATAGATCTGCTATGACCTGTCGATCCACCACCGGGATTCGGGTTTTCCACAATCAGCAGCTTGTTTGCGCTTGTTGCGCCACAAGCTCCGGATTCGAAATCCACCGACCAGACATTCTCGGTGCCGTCGAGTATCTCGTGGGCGAAGCCGTCTTGATTGCTTGGATTGGTGAGAACGGTTCCGGTCCAGGCTGCCGTGCCGCCGGGATTGTCCGCGACAAGCAAGTCGGGCACGGTCTCGTTCATGTGCAGCACGTCGACCCAATCAGCGCGGCTGACTGTGAACGCCTTGCCCGCGCTCCAGGGGCTCCAACCGGCCGCGTTCGCGATTTTTACGAACGCCCAATAATCGCCATTCGGCAACATTCCGGACGGGCAGCTATTGGCCGCTGAGGCAAGGACCGTGGAATCGTAGTAAGCGGTAGCTGTCTCCGGATCACCCACATTCGAGGTGAATATCTTCATCTGGAGACTGGTGTGGGCGCCCGCGCCCGGGAACAATACCATTGGCTTCGGGTCTGCGATTATTCCAGTCGGCGAGGTGATGACTGGCTGCGCCGGCGCAACTACGGCAATGCGGAATCCGCCGTTGCCTGTCGCCGACCACCCGACCCATCCGCTTGCCGTCTCTTCGTTCGCGAACGCCCAATATGAGCCATTTGCAAGAGCGCCGGAGACAGCGGAGGTAGCGTTGCCCGAGATCGCGCCGCTGTCGTATACCACGGACGCTGACGGATCATCGGTGGAGCAGACCCTTACCTGGTGGTTGATTACCGTTCCATCGGCGTAGCTAAGCCACGTAATTGTGGGCGTGGGCGTGCTAAGCTCCGGGTTGCCGATCGGCGCGGTAAGGTGGGGGGTATGAGCTTCCTGGAAGATCTTCAGCGCCGGCCGACGATCCATGGATGTCGACTCGCTGAGATATCCCCAGTTGTAGTTCGTGTTGCCGGTTGTCGGGGGATCCGCGGTCCCTCCCCAGAACAGAATACCGTTGTTCTCCCAGACGCCATTGACCCAGTCAAGGACAAAAGCTGTCAGATCGAATGACCTATACCCTGGGTCGGCGCCGCCGCCCGGCTGGTCCCAGCTAACGGAAGTAGCAAGGTCGATGTCGGCCGCGCCGGTCGCGCCGGGCGTGGCCCAGTTGCCGGTCGCGGTTGTCAAGCCGTCGAAGTACCCCTGCTCGTTCCAGGTAACGTCACCGGCTCGGATTGGATACTCGCCGGTTGGAGGTGACCCCTGTGGGTAATCTGGGTCGGAGAAATCATCCTCGCCCTCGACCCAGCTCTTGCCGGGATTCAGCCTCGATATCTGGTAACCGTTCACTGTAGCGACGGAGTTGTATCGGCGAATGTAGATGCCGAGATTTGCGGAGGCGATCTCCATACCCGGCGGTATGAGGGACACGTCGAGTTTCAACAAGTTGTGGCGCTGTACAGGGCACGAATCAGCGAACATGCGCCACTGCCTGTCACCACCGTTCTGTCCGATATTGCAGTTGGGCCAGTCTCCACGGAGCGGCGAATCCTCGATGGCCGTCCCGAGCCCGAGAGGCGTAGTATCCTTGATCTCCAGTGCGCTGACCAGCATTCTCGACGTGATGCCCGCGGACACCGAACAATAGGCGCCGGTTGCGTCGTAGGTCCAGATGCGATACCAGAAGACTCTGCCCATCTGAGCTATTGGGACATTGTAAGTCGCGGTGCAAGCCGCGCTGGGCGCTCCTGCGACATCAGCGACCACCACGCCGTCCGCGCCGCCGCCGGGAACCGGGCTCCCCGGTCCCGTCGGATCATTGGAGCCGTTGACTACGACCCTGGCTCCGACCACATCGGGATCCGCCGGAAGCGAGAAGTTCAACCTGCACGATACAGTCGTTATCCCTCCCTGCGGTGTCGCCGTTAAGCCCGTGACCGGATTGGTCAGGGCAGCGGCCGCGCCCGCTAACAGAGCAACCGCCAAGACTGAGACTGTGGCTATGTAGTATTTTCGCAAGATCATCCTCTCCTTTCGAGTTCATCCTTGCAATTGTACGCCGGCTGAACGCGCACGGCGTCGTGTAATGTCCGCGGCAGCGGCGAAACATCGCGCGGTTCGAGAATCCGGGCAGTCATCCTTCTTCGTCAGGCACAACGCTCGGCTGCTGTCGCCGTGTGAAAGTCCCTCATCTGTGCCAATCCAAGTGTGCGCGCCGTCCGGCCTGCGACGCTGCGCCTCGGCATAGACAGGGTTGAGGACTATTTGTGTCGTGCGGCCCGCTCGGGACGGGGACGGTCGGCGTCAAACTGCCAACGAGTCGAGCGACCACTCCTATTTGGAAGGTTATACTGACTCTGTGCATGATGTCAACACCCGATAGGAAAAACAGGTAATTGTACCAGGCCAAGAAATGGGGCCCGGGATAATCCCCGAGCCCCATGTCGGTTAGTCAGATATTCGCTTCCGCCATACTACGGGGGCGGAGGAATGTAGAGAGTAGTGTAACTCGGGAACAGTATCGTCCTTACGTTGCCGAGGTCCACGGGCGGAATGTCCGCTGTCATGGCATGCTCGTAAGAGACTATACCTTCGATCATCAGGTAGTTGCCAATGTCCGGCGGGATGAACAGAGGATCGCTTGCGTCGTACAGACAGCGAATGCCTGTGCCGCCTTCCTCTCTGCCGTCCACGGCGCCGGAGCCGTCATCGATGTAGAACACGTAAGCGCCGGCGGAGCCCCAGTTGGGATCGAAACCGTTCAGCGTGCACTTGCCGAAGAACCTGACCATCATGCTGGTCGTATCGGAGCTGCTGCCCAGGTTCTGAGTGATGCACGGACCGTAGAGCGCTTTCTGAGCCATCGCAACAGGCGCGAACGTGGCAACGCCCACTATGGTCACGGATGCATTTGATATCACCCGGCCTCCGGTCTGCTCGACCATAATGCCGCTGATGGCCGTTACCCGCGCTCCGACCGCGACCGCTCCGCCCTGGGTGTTCGAGGTCAGTATCTTGACGCCGGCCAGGCTCTTTCCTCCGGCCGCTACGTCCTGAAGGTAGAAGCCATCCTGGACGGTGATCGTGTCAGGAGGCGGGGTCGGGTTGACGTCTTCGTGAGTCACGACCTTGGTGATTACCATAGATCCGCTGATCGTGACTGGCCGAACCTCTACGCCGCCGGCCTTGGCTGCCCCGATGCTGGCGTAGGCTCCACCACCGCCGTTGGGATCCCACTCGCCGGGGGCGTAGTCACAGCCACCGTTTACCGCGGTCCAGTCAAACAGGCCGTGCCACGTCGAGCTCTTGCCTCCATAACCCAGCGCAATAGCGTCAGTCTGCCAGATAATGCCGGAGTCTTGCACGCTACCCGTGGCGGTACCGGCGCCTTGCAGAATAGGAGCCGGGTTCTCGTCGAGATAGACCTTCCACAGTGTGGAATTGTAGTCGCCCGGAACTTGATTGCGTCCGGTTAGACGGATTATGCGGTAGTCGTTCGAGGACGACAGGCCGGCCCAGTGGGCGCCCCAGCCGGAGCCGGAGTCGTCATCCGCTCTGTCGTCGTCACATATGAGGCCGATTCCGCCGGGATAGGTCCTCAGGCAGGCGAAGTGGGTCTCGCCCAGGGAGTCTTTGTCCATCAGTATGGCGTTCGCCGTGCGCCAGCTTGCGCCGGCGGAGTCGCCTCCGGTTTGGCTAAGAGCGGCCACCGCGAACGCGAAGGTGATGCCTCTGTCGAGGTCCAAGAGGCTGTAGTCCGTGCTGCTGCCTATCTTGTGCACTCTCATTACTCTGCTGTCGGCGCCTGTTCCCGCGTCGCTGATCTCCAGCGCTACGTTGCCGCAGAGGGGAGTTGTCAACGAGACGGTGCAGGCTTCTTCAAACCAACTGTTGACGATGACGCCATTGACGTCCATTCCTAGAGAGTGTTTGACGCCATCGCCCGACGTCGGCAGGTTCATTGGGCCTGGGTCGTCGATATCAAGGATGCTCAGCCCTCCCTTGATCTCGTCCATGTGCATGACGTCTACTGTCGCTGTCCCGGTCGCCACGGTGAAAGCCTGACCTGTGCTCCAGGGGCTCCAGCCGGCCGCGTTGCCAATCTTGGCGAACGCGAAGTAACTGCCGTCCGCCAGAACGTCCGTAACGGTGTACAGGAACCCGCTCGATTCGACAACTCCGGAATTGACAACGAAAGCCGCATTCTCAGGATCAGCCACATCGCTGGTAAATATCCTCACGACATAGCGCAAATGAGCGTCACCCATAAAGATGACAAACGGCTTGGGTGTCGCTATGGTTCCGGCTGGGTCGGTCACTGTCGGAGCGGCGGGCGGATCTATCTTGATGTGGAATCCGCCGTTGCCGGCCGGCGACCACGGAGTCCACCCGGTTGCCGTCTCTTCGCGGGCAAATGCATATAGTTGGGTGTCGATCGGAAGAGAACCGGTAACAGCGGATGTGGCGTTGCCGGCGACCGTGCCGCTGTCGTAGACATTTGCCGGGTCACCCGACGTGGTTGCTGCGTCGGCGGTGCAGACGACGACCTGGTGGTTGATTACGCCTGTGGTGTAACTGTCCCAAGTGACTGTAGGCGTCTGGGTATTCAGCTCTACGCCACCGATTGGGGCCGTAACTAATGGGGCGCTATCGTTCCAGGTGATCGTCAGGTAAGGGCGCACATCGACAACCGGTTCCTCACTGGTGCGAGCCCAATAGTAGCTTGTCCCTGGGGCGAGGTCATTCCCTCCCCACATCACCATACCGTTGTTGTCCCACGCGCCGTTGATCCAATCCTGGGCCCAACTCGTGACGTTGTAGGTCTGCCAACCTCCCCCGGTTATGGCATAGGTTATGGAAGTAGCCAGATCGACGTCAGCCGCGCCGCTCGCCCCGGCCACCTGCCATAGCGCTATCGCGTGCTTCCGGCTGTTCCAGGTAACCTCACCCGGATTGGCTGTCGGATAGGCTCCAATTCCCTCGATCCAGTCCATGCCGTTCATGACTCGGGAAAGCTTATAGTCGGTGATGTTGTGGGCGCTGCCGCTAGCTTCCGCTAAAAGGCCATACGTGGCCGAGTCAATCACAGTGCCGGGCGGAACGACGCCGGACACCTCGAACCTGATTATGAAATGCCGAGGGCCTTTGCCGCCCGGCCAGCCAATATCCGGGTGTAGGCGCGCTGAGCCGGTGCCGTAGCTGTTTCCAATATTCCCGTCGGCCCCGCCGTCGGACCGAAGCCCGCCGTCTATCACTGCCGTGCCGTCGCCGAGTGGGGTGGTGTCCCGAATGGTCACGCTTACGCTGGCTGCGAAAGACGGCGCCGCCGGCGCTGCTATTAACAGCAGCGCGATTGCCAGAAAGTAATATCTGCGCATTATCCTCTTCCTCCTTTGGGCAGGCTCCTTGTTGACTCCCAGCCTGCCTGATACCGTTTTGTAAGACAAGTTCCGATTCTTCAGTCGGTTCGAGAGCCGTTCCGCCGTCGGGTGATACCGTTTGGCGTTCACTCAGATCGAGCCCCGCCGGTCAGTCCCTGACCGACGTAAGCAACCCGTCGGTGAGAAGGCCCGAGATGGGCGTCAGCCCGACTTATTGCTTCGCGTTGCGCCAAACGGATAGGCATCCGACAGTCGCTGCAATCCCTGCCGTCGCTCAACGCGCCGTCCGGCCCGCGGCGTCTATTTCGGCAATGGCAGAGCTTGTCGGCGCTCTTGGGGTGGACGCTCGAGAGGAAGTAACCGATGCACAAACGATCAGTCGAGCCACCATCCCTATTAGTGACGTTACACCAGGAACCGACAAGTGTCAATATGCGCCGGCCAAAACAGGTAATTGTACCAGGGGAAAGAAGGTC
The DNA here is from genome assembly GCA_030649165.1 of Armatimonadota bacterium. GTDB lineage: Bacteria > Armatimonadota > UBA5829 > UBA5829 > JAUSEB01 > JAUSGG01. The sequence goes on along the minus strand of JAUSGG010000118.1, from coordinate 14,740 downwards.
CCAGGATAGTTAATCGTGCCAGGCGAAAAAAGGGGCCCGGGAATAATCCCCGAGCCGTAACTGTTCACGATTAGGTAGACTGTCGGTTGTTATTCCTCCGTCCTCGGAAGAAGACGAGCGTAATCCCCTCTCCCTTGACGGGAGAGGGTTAGGGTGAGGGTGATACAATTCTACCCATTCCTGAACTCTTACCTCGAGCCCCGTCGTTCCCTTGTAGGGGCGAACCTTGTGTTCGCCCGCTTCTCAGGGGCGAACCTTGTGTTCGCCCTCCCTGATTTCCAACCTCCAACGTCTAACTTCTAACCTCTGAATGACGCGGGGCCCGGTAGGTCCCGGGCCCCGCGGTCCAGCTTGATCGTTTTCTCTTATCGAGAGATCAATTGAGCTGAGTGAAAGTCGGCATCAGGATGCTCCTGACGTGGAAGTAGTCGGGTCCGGTTGTCGTTTCGTAAGACGCTATACCTTCGATCATCCAGTAGCTGTCGATGGCTGGAGGATCCGGTTGGCCGGGATCGATGGCGAATTCTCGGGCGATCCTGATACCCGCCATGGCGGGATCGGCGGCTCGTCCGTCGATTGCGCCGGAGCCGTCATCGACGTAGTAGATATACGCCCCGGATGCGCCGTAGCCTGCGTCATACTCGTAGAAGACCAGTTTTCCGAAGATCCGCACGAACATTCCCATCGTGTCATAGCTGCTGCCCAGATTCTGATCCAGGCAAGAAGTCCCCAGGTTCTTCTGGGCAAGCGCGATAGCAGGCGCTCCCGGCGTATCCGGAGACAGCGTCACCTGCGCCGCGCTGAACTCAGCCTGCGGATTCGGATGGCTCACGGTTGAAATGTCACTGAAATCAACCCACCACGGCACGACGCCATTGATAGCCGTTATGGCCTGGCCTTCGGCTACCGCCGCGGAGCTGTTGATTCTAATGCCGCCCGTGTCGTCTTGAGCAAAGTACGCCACCTGGACATCGCCAACGTCCAGGACTCTCTTGGTCACAACCGCCGGAGAGTTCAATTTGGCGAAGATTGTCTCGGCATTGCCCTTCACAGAGCCTATGCTCGCGTACCTGCCGTTCCAGGGCCGCGTTGCCGTAGTGACGGGATCGTATGCGTCAAGCGCGTAATCCCACTCGCCCGGCGCGTAGTCGCCGCCCACATTCACGGCCGTCCAGTCATACTCCCAGTTGCCGAGCTGGCCCGTATGGCCATGTCCTATAACGACGCAGTCCTGCATCCAGACGACGCTCGGATCGAGGAGCGTCTCGTCCATCGTGCCGGTCGCCGTCACAGCCGGTGACGCGCTCTCATTGACATACAGTTTCCACAACGTGCTGGAGAAGTCGTTGTAAGACTGGTTTCTACCGGTTATACGGATCACGGCGAACGTGCTCGCGTCGTCCGTCCTGGCCGCCGTGCTCCAGGTGTTGTCGGTGCAGATGCCCACCTCAGTCGCCTCAACTCGGAAGCTGGCTCCAACCCGAACTCCCGCGGTAGGACTGTCGACTACCATCATCTGGCCTTGCTGCCAGAGGGGCACGTTTGACGCGCCACCGTCCGTCTGGTCTTGAACTCGCACGGCCGCAATAAACGTCACGCCCTTGTTCAGATCCAGAAAACCGACTCTGTGCAGTCGGAGAATGTCGTGGCCGTTGCCGATGTCGTTGTTCTCGATTCTGACGATACTGTTGCTCTTCCCGCAGTAAGTCAGGGCCGGAGCCGACACCACAACGTTCTCACCCATATTGGGGAGACCCTTGTTGAACCCGTCGTTGGGAGGCCCGGCGTTGTGGGTGAGGATGTTTTCGCCGGCGATGACCTCGTCCATATGCCGTACGTCAACAAGATCGGTCATCTCCGTATTGCGGTCCACGAGGAACAAAGAAGGATCGCTCCAAACGCTTTCGCCTGCCGGGTTCGACACCTTGGCAAATGCATAGTAGGTGTGGCCATCCTCCAGCGCTATCGTGCACGGCAAGCCGCTTCCCGTCGTAGTCACCATTCCGGAATCCCACACCGCGGCGGTTCCGCCCGCGTCGGTCGTGATCTTGCATCTCGCGAAGTTGTGCACATCGGAAGTGAACACGACCATAGGCTTTGCGCCGGTGTAGGTTCCCGCGGGAGCCGTGACCACCGGCTTGGCCGGCGACGTGTAGATGTAGAATCCGCCCGGGTCCACGGCCGCCGGATATGACCCTTCTTGCTCGTTAGGTGACCAGTCGCCCATGCCCGCCGTGTTTGTCAGCCGGACGTGCGCGTACAGGTGCTTGTTGGCGGGCAGAGCCGATGGTATGGTGAAGGAACCCGGATCGCTCGATACCGTTTGAGTGAACGGAATGTCCACGCCGCCCGGCGGCGGGCTCGAGTCCGCCGTGTCGGTGACGCGTACCAGTATGCCGGTTACCGCCGTGGGCGAACCGGAGTCAACCGTCCAGGTAATAGTCGGCGTCTGTGTGCCTATGAACGCGCCGCCATTGGGAGCGACGTTGAGCACGACAGGCTTTTCTGTTACCTTGAACCGAATCATCGGGTCGGACGGGAAACTGTCTCCATCGCTCATACATCCGTTTCGGACCCTGACTCTGGCGTAGTATATCTGGTCCTCGATCAGGCTGGGCGGAGCGGGCAGCAGCGAATCGAGGTCCAGGGAATCCGGACCCGTGACCCAGTCCGTGTCCACGTAATCCGTCGGATTACTCGGGTTAGTTCCCATTCTCAACCAGAACGACTGGTGAGGCGGGGTTGGATTTCCTAAACCGTCGAACGGAGGTATGCTCCATTCAAACGTAGGCAGGTTGGAGAGTGACCTGTACCAACCGTCGTCGGCAGGGCTTGCCCCGCTGAAATACGGCGTGAACGGCGACGGAATGGAATCCGCCTCCACTTTGAAGTCGCGTCCGGCCGGGCTCCAGCCCTTCCATGCCCCATTTATCTTCAGCCGCACATACACGTAGTAGGTCGGCGTTTCCGACAGAACTCCATTCGGCACGTCGCTGAAATCCTCCGTGCTTGTTACCTGCGTGGAATCCCATACGAGTCCGGTTGCGCTGTCGGGGTTGGTGGTGTTGAAGTTGAATATCTTCACCTGATAGTGAGTGTGCGGCTGTCCCGTCCACTCTATCGTGGGCGCCAGGCTCGTGGGATCCAGCTCCGTGCCCAGAGCGGAAAACACGAACGTGCTCGGGTCATCTCCCGAACAGTTGTCTTCCGGCATGATAATCGTGGGCACCGAGTCGTCAACGTCGGTCCCGACTGCCACATCGTCCCAGACCAGATACGTCCCATCAGGGCCCGCATGACTCGCGTCACTGATGGTCACTTTTTGCAGGGCAGTGCTGGGATAGTTGGGGGGGGTGCCCGTCAGGCCGTTAGGCCCGTTCAGGTCGAGCGAGAACTTTTCCACGCCATCGGCGTACCAGGTTGTAACCATAGTGTTCGTGTCGTGGACAAAGTCGAGTTCATGCCAGCCGTTGCTGACGTACACGCCGCCTCCACTATCAGTGGCCAGAGGGACGTTTCCCCATGTTGGCAGCCCACCGGGAACGTTGGTAGGCAGTTTGCCTCCGACCCTCGGCGTCAACTGCCGATTGTTGCCGTACCAGCGCCCGAACTCGTAGCCGTTATTGGACAACAGGTAAATATAGTACGTGTTGGTTGCGGACACCGGGTTCGGCGCGGGGCTCTTTACCCTGAAGTGGAAGTAGATAATGCCCGACGATGGCGAATAGCTCCCGAGGTTCATCTCCGCCGCTCCGTCCGTCAACTGGTCGGAGATATTCAGGTCTTTGGCTCCGGCGTAGGGATTGGTCGCTTCAACCAATATCTGGCTTGCAACCAGCGGGTTCTGTATCCAAGTGTTGTTGGACACCGTCTGAAGATCACCCGTAGTGTCGTACTCGAACCCTTCCTGGAAGAACCAGAAGGGTGTGGCCCCGTGATTGGGGTTCGACGGCTCCGCGGTCACCGGTCCTGCTGAACCGAGACACGTCAGCAACAGCGCCGTCATTACTACAAAGCATAGCTTTCGCAAGTTCCCTTCCTCCTTTCGAAGTGTCTAAAGGTGAGGTAGTTTTTTCTGTTTTCCTGAAACGAAGTAACGTTGTCTTGCGGCTGTCTTGCATTAACCACGCCACGCGCCGCCGCTCGCGCGGGCGGGATACGGCAAACTCCGTTTTGCGGAGCTTATCTTCTCGGCGGACACCTCCCCCCGTCACGGCTGCAAATCTGTTGAGCCCACGCCCCGCGGCTTCCGCTCTGATGCGTAACTGTTCAGGATCGTTGAGTACGTCTGTCGTTGCCCCACCGCCCTCGGCAGAAGACGAGCATGGCCCCCTCTCCCTTGAGGGGAGAGGGTTGGGGTGAGGGTGAATCCTCTCTGGGTTCCTGAATTGTTACGCTGATGCAGCCAATCCTCCACGGAACGCCCCGCGCCACAATCTCCCGGGCGCAGGCCCTTTATCCTGCCGTTCTCCATTGTCTGAGGGAAAACAACCGGTAGAACCAGCTCATAACCTCACACGCTAGATTATCGGCGTCATCCATACATCTCCCGCAGTTCCGATCGGCCGCGCGCGCCCTTCGTGCGGCTGGTCGCCGTCGCAATCCTGCCGTCCGGCCGGCGGCGGTGCGATTGAGGACTTGGTCACAGCCATTTCGCGCCTGCGGAAGAATCCTGATGCGTCGAAGATACTGAGGCTCACGTTATTCCCACAGGCAATCAAAGCTGAGGATTACCGTGAAGCAGATGTGAGAAATGGCACGGGCAAGTAAAATAGCCTCGCCCCGCGCCTCGTGCCTCTCTCTTCGATTTAGCTCAAGGTCTCGCGCTCGGCGACGCGGGCTCGCCCAACGAAACCTTATGCTCCTGTACGGAGATTATATCATTCGGGCCGTTGTGTCAATATGGCACGGCAAAAACTGGTAATATTACCAGTCCACTTCATACCGCTCTTTCCCACCTCCTTTTAGGAGGGGATTAGGGCGAGGTCAACCCTCGACTCTCAACCCTCAACCCCGCCTATCCCCCCTCCTCTCAGGAGGGGGTTAGGGGGAGGTCGTCTTTCAGCCCCCAACCCTCTCCTCTGCACTCCCCACTCCGTTCACTGTTCACTGTTCGCGTGAGAGTTCAGTTCTACGGGAATGTCATTCCGAACGTATACCAAAAGAAGCCCCGGAGGACGTCATTCCGAGGAGGAACGACGAGGAATCTGCTTTTTCCGGGACTTACCACAGCAAAAGCAGATTTCTCGACTCCGCTGGCGCTCCGCTCGAAATGACAATTCCCGGAAGACTGAACTGTTACAGGGGGAGGTCATCTTTCAACCCTCAACCCTCTCCTCTGCACTCCCCACTCCGTTCACCGTTCACTGTTCACTGATCACTGTTCACTCACTCCGTTGACACCCCATGCCCCCCATGCTAGACTCAGCTAGTATGGACATCAGGCAGATATCCGACAGCGAGCGCGATCTCTGGAACAGCTTCGTTGCCGGTTGGCCAACCGGCGATCTGCTCCAGTCGTTCGAATGGGGTATCGTGAAAGCCAGGAGCAGCGGATGGCAGCCTGTGCGGGTCATGGCCTTTGAAGACAACCTCCCAATCGCGGCGATGTCTATCCTCAGCCGCGGGCATTTCGGTAAGTCGATATTCTATGCGCCCCGCGGCCCCGTGGCCGATCTTACCAACGCCAATCTGTTGAAGTCCCTGACCGACGCCGCGCGCGACCTGGCAAAGGCCCGCTCAGCCATACTGCTCAAGGTAGACCCGCCTGTGCCCGTGGAAGATGTGCAGGCCGGCGATACTCTGCGCCGCGTTGGATTTCGACCAGCGAACGACACGTCGGGCTTCGGCGGCGCTCAGCCCCGATGCGTAATGCAGCTCGACATCACGCCGACCGAGGACCAGTTGATGGCGGACTTCAAGCCCAAGACGAGGTACAACATCAGATTAGCCGAAAAGAAGGGGGTTTCCGTCCGCCAGGGATCCGGCAAGGCTGACGTGCGCAAGTTCTACGACCTCCTTCGGGAAACCGCGGCCAGAGATGGTTTTCTCATCAGAGGCCGCCAGTACTTCGAGACTATGTGGGAACTCCTCGCGCCCGTTGAATGCGCGAGGCTGTTTCTGGCTGAATATCAGTCGGAGGCCGTCGCGGGCGCGCTGTGCTTCTACCTCGGCGATCGATGCTGGTACACCTATGGCGCGTCCGCCAACAGCCACCGTGACGTTATGCCGAATCACTTGATGCAGTGGCGGATGATCCGGCACGCTAAGTCCATCGGATGCCGGCTCTACGACTTCCGCGGCGTCTCGCCGCGCCGCGCCCCAAGCGCGGACGACCATTTGCAGGGCCTCAATCGGTTCAAAGAGGGCTTTGCGGCGAAGTACGTCGAGTACGTGGGAGAATACGACCTGCCGTTCTCAACGCCGATGTACTGGCTCTGGCGCTCGGTCGTCCCAAGAGCCACCGGCGCCCTCAAGACCCTGAAACGCGCCAAATCCACCCATGCAACCACGGAGGTGTAGTCCGGAACCCTGGAACCCTAAAACCCTATGACCCTACAAACCTATGACCCATGACCCCACAATCTGGATCGAGATTGACCTTTCAGCGATCCGCCACAACCTGAAAGAGGTGCGCGGTTTTACCGGCCGGCGAGTCGAGACGCTCGCGGTGGTCAAAGCCGACGCCTACGGCCACGGCGCTGTGGAGGTGTCCAGGGCGGTTATCGACGAAGGCGCGCGGTATCTCGGTGTTACAAGAATCGAGGATGCCGTTGCCCTGCGCAACGCATCCATTGACGCGCCGATCCTGGTCTTCAGCCCCTGTCTGCCGCCGGACGCGAACACTGTGGTGGAATACGACCTCGACCAGACCGTATGTTCAACCTCTCTCTCTCGCGCTCTGTCCGACGCCGCGTCCGCCCGTGGCAGGACCGCCCGCGTTCATATAAAGGTAGATACCGGGCTTGGACGTCTCGGTGTATCCGACCGGGAAGCGGTCGGTTTTGTGCGGGCTGTCTCCGGCCTGTCCAATGTCGAGATAGCCGGCATCTACACGCACTTCGCGACTGCCGCGGAGAAGGACGACACCGGTCTTGCGCGCCAGTTGAAGGCATTCGACGGCGTCTTGCGCGGCGTTCGGTCCGCGAACATCGTATTTGGAGCAGCTCACGCCGCGGCCAGCGCCGCCATTCTACGGGCGCCGGACAGCCACTACGATATCGTCCGTCCCGGCACTGTTCTGTACGGCCAATACCCATCACCGCACGTCCCCAGGATTCTCGGCCTCAGGAATACGTGGACGCTCAAGACGCGGGTCGTCGCCGTCAGAACGCTCCCCAAGGGCGCCGCGGTCGGATATGGCTCGGAATATCGCACAAGCCGGCGCTCCACGATTGGAGTCCTGCCCGCCGGCTATGCCGACGGTCTCACAATGCTGCCCGAGAGCGTCTCCCGCCGAAACGTCGCGCTCAAGCTCTCGATCGGCCGCGATATGCCATCGCGCCCGAAACAGAACTCCGATCTACCGCGGGTCAAGATACGAGGCAAGAGCGTTCCGATAATCGGCCGTGTCGCCATGGAAATGTGCGTGGTTGACCTCACCGACCTTCCCGAATCCCAGGTGGGAGACGAGGTCATCCTGCCCTGCCGCCGAACTGCTGCCGCAAGCCGAATCCCCAGGCTGTATATCCGATAGCAGGGGACCAGGCGGTCTTGAAAAAGGCCCATATGCCGTCATTCCGAGGAACGAGGAATCTGTTTTCTCCGGCGCAAGACCAACCCCACATCTCTCGCCACCACGCCGCGGAGACGTCATTCCGAGGAACGAGGAATCTGTTGTTTTCCCTGGCGCAAAATCAGATGTCTCGCTTCGCTCCGAAATGACGTGGCAGCGCAGTGGCGACTTCATCAACAACCCCACCACTCTGAATTCATCAACTGCTGAGCTTTTAGTTTCCCTCACATTATGGGTACCTCTCAACTGCCTGCCCGTTATTCTGGTGAAAGGAGTGGACAGGCCTATGCGAGAGCTGAAAGCACTGTGTGCTATCGCTGTTCTACTGATCCTTATCAACGCCGCGCCGGCGTTGTCCGCAACAGTATACGTGAGACCGACTGGAAACAATGCGAACGACGGCTTATCGTGGAACTCTCCAAAACTGACCGTGCAAGCGGGAATCGACGCGGCGTTCGCCCTGGGCGGCGGTGAAGTCTGGGTCGCCGCCGGCGCCTACAACAAGCGCGTCACCATGCAGCCCGGAGTGGCCCTATACGGCGGATTTGCCGGCGTGGAGACAGCGATCGCTGAACGCGACTGGAAAAGAAACGTCACCGTACTCGATGGAAAGGAGCAGGGGTCGGTCGTTACCATCTCGACGGGACTGGGACCCGGTGTTGTGCTCGACGGCTTCACCATAAAGAACGGCAGGGCCGTCAATGGCGGCGGAATCGAGTGTCAAAACTCATCAGCGACTATCTCCAACAACGTCATCTCAGGCAATACCGCCAGCGGCGCGGGAGGAGGGATACACTGTGATGGAGACTTGTACTCCGTCGTGATAGTCCGCAACGAGATAAAGAGCAACACCGCTGCGTCGGGCGGAGGCATCGCCTGTGTCGGCGGCGAGTCTTCCGAAATCTCGTGGAACGTCGTCTCGTCCAACAAGGCCACAGCCGGCTCCGGAGGAGGGATTCTCTCCTCGGCGCACGGCCTCGACATCTACAACAACATAATCAAATATAACTCCGCCTCAGCATCGGGCGGGGGTGTGCAATGTGGGTTGTACGCGGAGATCACGAACAGTCTCATTACCGACAATACCGCGGCGAGCGGCGGCGGCGTGAGCTGCGACGGATACCTGGAGCTGATCAACAGCACCATCACCGGCAATAGCGCGACTGCCGGCAACGGCGGAGGACTTCTCTGCGCCGCGGGGTCGCAAGTCTCCATCTCCAACACGATACTCGCTTTCAACTCTTCCGGGATATGGTGTGACGCGGGCGTTACCCTCACCTGGGGCAGGAACTGCGTCTACGGGAACGGAACGCTCGACTATTTCGGGATCGAGCCGGGACCGGATAATATCAGCGTCGATCCGCTCTTTGTGGATCCCGCGGCCGGTAACTACCATCTGCAGGCAGCTTCCCCCTGCGCGGATGTGGGCGACGGCGACGTCCAGTGCGGAATCCTGGACGTCGATAACCAGCCCCGCGTTTACGGGACCGCCGTCGATCTCGGCGCGGATGAGTGGAATCCCTCGGCGCCGGCCCCGGTGACGGCGCCGGTCAACCTCAGCGTGTCACCAGACACCGGAACGCTTCTCATCGGCGTGAAAAAGAGAATCACAACGTATTACACGGACGCCGACGGCTATGCGGATATCACCTACTGCTATCTGCTTCTGAACACTTCCCTCTCGGAAGTCAACGGAGTCGTTCTGAAGCTGGACGTTCGGAACAACCTGGTCTACATAAGAGATGACTCAGGCGCCAATTGGCTTGGACCACGCACCCCAGCCACTCCCTGGAACCTGTATAACAGCTATTTCGTGTTGTACTGTTCGGGCATGTCGGTGACCGGCTCGCTCGATAAGCTCACGGTCAAATGGCAAATCGTGCTCAAGCCCATAACAGCCGGCTTGCCGTACCAGGCCTGGATGCGGTGCGAAGACAGCTCCGGACTCGTGGACGGCTGGGACAAGATGGGCGATCTTCTTGTCGAGAATAAGCTGGTCCACGAACCCGTAAGCGTCAGTCTCACCCCGAACTCAGGGCAGTTTCCGGTGGAGACGAAAACTACCTTCACGACCGTGCATTCCGATGGCGACGGCTACGCCAATCTCTATGGCGGCCATTTGCTCCTCACCCCGGACGGCACGCTGGTCAACGCCGCCTACTTCAAGTATGACTTCAACTCAGGCAAGATGTATGTGAAGGACGACCAGGCCATCAACTGGCTGGGAGGCTACTCGGCCGGCTCGTCCAACATCATCGAGAACAGCTTCGTCAGGCTCTATTGCGCCGAAAGCTCCAGGGTCTCCGCCGGCGAAACCGTCACTGTGAATTGGCAGGTATCGTTCAAGACCGCGAAGGTCGGCAAGACCTGCTCAGCCTATCTGCTCACCTGGGACGACGGCGGCCTGTTCGACGATTGGAGAAAATTCGGCTCGATCAGCCTCGTGTCGGGATCGACGCCCGCGAATAACACTCCGGCGAACGTCAGCCTCACGCCGAACAGCGGCGCCATCCAATCGGCGCAGAAGACGATCCTGACCAGCGTCTACTCCGACGCCGACGGCTACGCCAACCTGGCCAATTGCTACCTGCTTCTGAACGACCGCCTATCGGAAGCCTACGCAGCCGATTTCCGATACGACTCGAACACCAACAAGCTCTACGTCCGGAACAACTCCGGATCGAGCTGGCTCGGCGGCTACGCGCCCGGCGCGGCTAACGTCATTGAGAATACCTTCTGCAGACTCTACTGCGCCGACACGACGACCAGCGGCTCAGACGCCTCGCGCACGGTCAACTGGGCGATCGAGCTCAAGCCCATCCTGGCCGGGGCAGCCGCCACGGCCTGGATGCAGATCACCGACGACCTCGGCGCAAAAGATAGCTGGGAGACAATGGGCGGATACACAATTAACTGAGCGCTTCCAAGCGATTCTCCTCACAAGGGGCGGCCGCGGGGCCGCCCCTGTTCCTACCTCTAGCTTCTAACACCTAACTTCTAATCACGCCGTTAACATTTTAGTTATGCAAGGCTCTGCCGGCGTTTTTCTTCCCGTTTTGCGTTTGTCGTGCGTAAACCGCTTCGAAACAGCTCCATTTCCGCACGATTCAGCGCTGTAATCGCACTGAAACTGGCCGAAACCTGTGTACAAAGCTGTGAAAACGCACCGAAAACGCACCGAAAACGCGCGAAACCGGGCAGAAACTGCATTGGTTTTTTGGGCGCTGGGTGGTGGGGGAGGTTTATGAGGGCTGTTGGTGGTTGATGGTTGGAGGTTGAAGGTTGGGGGGCATTGGGCCCTGGCGGTTGAAACCACGGCTACGACTACACGAAGTCGGCCTGCGCCGACTGCGCATCGGACGTGCCGAACGATCAAAACCGGTCTTAACCAGAGACACATGTGAACACGGATGCGGATGGGGAAGGGGTTGAACCACACATTGGGGGATTGATGGGATTCCGCGGATGGGAGCCGGAGAGCGCTCCCGCGACAGAGCCGGTTTCGGGATTTCCGCTTCGCTCAGATCCCGAAACAACGGGCGCTCGCGCGGAGTTCCGGCCCCCTCTCCGTTTCGGGGAGGGTTGGGGAGGAGTCTAAGGCGAACCTGAGGCGGGTGGAGAGGCTGCGGCAGGCGATACTGAAGCGGGCGTTCGAGGGGAAGCTCGTGCCGAAGGACCCCAACGACGAACCGGCGAGGGTGTTGTTGGCGAGGGTGAAGGGCGGGGAGAGAAGCGATTCTCAGAAGCGAAAGTGATTGAACGGAGGAATAACTCCGGCAGTCAGAGAATAGGAAAAACCGAACGTGTGTGCCATAATGGGTAATGTACAGTCGCCAACGATATTGGCCGAAAGGGGGTCCCGCAATGATCAAACATACAGTAAGACTTGAAGGGGAAAACGCACAAGGCAACCGAGTCCCATTCCAGGTCTTGAGCGACTTGCTGGAGGCCCTCCTCCAATCCGCCCAGCGTTCTCTGCGCCTTCGCGTAGATGGCCGAAGCAGTCTGCATGGACATCCGGCCTGGCTTGATGACGCGACTCGATTCGATTTCACTGGCTTGACAGAGGGCTCTACCGTTGTCAATATCGAGGCTCCGCCGCTTGGAGAAGCAGTACCGCAGATATTCGATCGACTGCCGCTGTGGGACTCCGCCCCCAGACGCGACCAAACGGCTCTTTCCCTTGTTGAGGACGCGGCGCGAGACGCAATTGCGGGGAACTCGGAGAGCGATCTGCTCGACCGCAACATCTTGGAGTCCTTGTCGCACTTCGGCAAGATATTGAGCCACGGCTACGAGGCGATAACTCTGAACGGCGGGACCGCGGGGGCAACTCCCGTGCGCATGACTTGCCCGGATATACAGACTGCCGAAAGACTCCACCACGACGCTCCCGCCCCGGAACGCACAATAGTGGCCGGATACCTCGATGAGTTGAAGCACAGCAAACGCGCGTTTAGCTTGATCCTATCGGACGGACATTCACTGAAGGGGCTTCTGCCTCAAGGCGACCCTTCAGCCTATGCGAACCTCTGGGGAAAGCGCGTGGTTGTCGATGGGGAGGTTACTTTCAAACCTTCGCGCGCGGTTTCGCTCATTTTGGCCGAGAATATCGAGCTTGCGACGGACACCGACAAAGCCTGGGATCGGGTTCCGGTCCCGCATCTTATATCCCTAGATGAGTTGAAACCCCGCATAGCGCCAAAGCCAGGTACTAGCGGCATGGACAAGGTGTTTGGCCGCTGGCCGGGAGATGAGACTACCGAGCAGATAGAGCACGCGCTATCTGAGATCGGATAACGATGATGATGCCTCCAAGCCAACTCCGGTATCTGCTATCTGCTCGACACCAACATTCTCGTTTACTACATTCGCGGGAAAGAGCTTGGGGAGTATATCGAAGCGACGTACTCGCTGAAAACCGCGCCTGTGGCTCCGATTATCAGCGCCGTCACGGAAGGCGAACTGCGGTCACTTGCGCTACAGTTCATGTGGGGGCCAGACAGGTTGCGAAAACTCGAAGCATTGCTGGGCCGCTTCGTTGTCGTGCAATTGGACCTACCCGGCGTCTACGATGCCTATGCGGTGATCGACAACTACAGCCGTCAGGTGGGTAATGAGATGGGCAAGAATGATGTGTGGATAGCCGCGACAGCCAAGGCAACCGGAGCCAGGCTTCTGACGACGGACAAGGGCTTTGACCACCTTGCCCCGGATTACCTCTCCCGCGACTACATAGACCAGGACGCATATAAGTAACTCGGAAGCGAACGACGAGTGGGCTTGGGCGTTGCTGGAGTGGGTGAAGGAGGAAACGAGACGCAGGCATTGTCAGCACAACGGACCCACGGCTGGTAGGACTCTATTGGAGGCAGGGATGAGAAGCTCAGTTGACGACAATATCGCGACGTTTTTTGAGGACCCAAGAGCTCGTCTGGACCCAACCAAGGAATGCGGCATACTCAAGTTTTCTTCTGTGCAATACGTATGCTTGCTTTGGAAAAAATACCAGCTTGGCGGGGGATGTGGATCTGAACATCCCGTTCAAACCCCTTTGGGCGGGCACAATGTGCGTTCTTGCTGGGATTGACCTGCTGGGGAAGTTTTTGGCGGGCAGCGACACAGGTTCGGTAGGCGGCCGATTTTGTGGTTACATAGAGAAATACATGCCCGCAGCAAAGTGCGAAAAAGAAGTCTTGTGGAAGCTACGAAACTCCCTGATGCACTCATTCGGCTGGTATTCAAACGCATACCACTTTCGGCTATCCCTTAATGGTCCGTTGGTTAAGCAGCGGCCCGGTAGCGTGTACCTGATCAATATCAGAGCCTTGCTGCAAGAATTCGTGGACTCGGCAGCAAGGTACAAAGCGGACCTTCTCACAGGGCCTAACACGGCAGCACTCAAGACGAATTTTAGTGAGATGTACAGCCTCTACGGCAGTATAGACATTAGGTCGGAACTCATCGAGGATGCTGGATCATCGACACCATCCTCGTCGGACATAGGGTCTGGGTTCACCTTCTCGTGCGGCGCCCCGGATTCATCAGGCAGACCATATTGATACCGGAGAATTCAGGATGGATGTCCAGGAAGAGCTTCGGCAGGTTTTCATTCAGGACTACAAAGTATTGAAGAGCAAACGCTACAACCCGATCTACTTTATACGGATGCTGGATGAGTACGGCGCAGTTGGAACAGTGAAGAAACTACTTGCGGCGAAAGAACCCCAAACGGGGTTGTATCGGTTGAAGAGGTTGGATTGTCTCAAACTCAGCATGGAGGCCCGCGTCTGCGACGAGAGGTTCTCCAGCCTGTTCACCACAGAGGAAGTCAGAAAAGCCCGCGCTCGGCTTGAGGAAATGGAGAATTCCGTCTGATGGCGATTAGTGGTTCCGCACAACTGGCCTGAGAAATCCTGAGCGGGGGGAATAGCAGCGGTAAGTCACAAGACTGGCTGGTCCGCAAACCACTGCAGTACTCGCCACAGCGGGTCCGTCTTCGGAGTATTCTGAACAAACTGAGCCTTTGATGCCACTCGCAGGACAAACGATAAGGCCGGATCGTATTCTATGGCCCTTATGAAGAAGGCCCCCTGGTTTATGTCCGTAGCGTCGAATAGCAGGTCGAGAACGACCCTGCCTTCGCATTCCGCTGTGGCGCGCCACATGAAACGAGGCATTCGTTCCAGACGCAGTTCTCTGAGGTAGTCGGGACTCAGAACCTCGTCGCCGTTTATGCTGCTCTTCACCTCGTAACCACTCCCTCACGGCCTGGGCCGGTTGATCAGCGAAAGGAACTCGGTCCTGGTCGCGATGGAGTCGTGGAAGCTGCCGAGCACGGATGAGGTCGTCATCATGCTGTTTTGCTTCTCGACCCCGCGCATCATCATGCAGAGGTGCTGCGCTTCGATGATCACGCCGACGCCCTCCGCGTCGATTGCGTCTTTGATGGAGTGGGCGATCTGTTCGGTCAGCCGCTCCTGGAGCTGGAGGCGGCGGGCGTAC
>JAUSGG010000116.1 GCA_030649165.1 Armatimonadota bacterium | reverse complement strand
GGCGGGAGCGTCGTTACCTCACCTCCAGGGGCCGCGGCCTCTACAGTGATAGACGGTTTCACCATCCGCAATGGCAGCGCCGGCAACGGCGCCGGAGTGGACTGCGGGACGTCAGCTCCTGTGATAGGTGGGAACAAGCTGACCGGCAATGTGGCGACATCCAGGGGCGGCGCTGGTTCCCTTTCCTACTCCGCGGCTCGGATTGTGAGCAACGTGCTCTCCGACAACAGCGCGTCTTCGGGTGGAGGCGTATATTGTGAATATTCAAGCCCGGCGATTGGGAGCAACACGATTTCGGCCAACACCGCGACGAGCAGCGGCGGAGGGATCTACAGCTATTATGGCTACCCGACGATCTCAAACAACCAGATTGTGGACAACACAGCAACCTCCAACGGCGGCGGTATCTACTGTTACTATGGCTCTCCCGTCATCACCAACAACGTATTGGTGGGCAACAGCGCCGGTTCGTACGGTGGCGGAGTGTATGTCTATTCTTCATCCCCGTGGACTGTGGCAAACAACGTGGTCGGCGGTAACAGCGCGGATTATGGCGGAGGCGTCTACTGTTACGGCCCTGGGCTGCTCGCCAACAACACGATCACGGACAACTTCGCCCCGGAGTACAGCGTCTATGTGGGTGGAGGCGTGTACCTGAGTTACAGCTCCGCCAATGTGGTCAACAACATCATTGCGTTCAACACGTCGGGGCTTTACCGGTATGGATCGACCACACCGACGCTCAGTCACAACTGTGTATATGGCAACACGGTGTCCGACTATTCGGGTATAACGGACCCGACCGGCAGCGATGGGAACATCAAGATTGATCCCCAGTTAGTGAGCGTCTCAGGCTCCAACGCGCATATTCTTCCTGCCTCCCCCTGTAGGGACGCGGGGGACAACGCGGTAGTAACGCCGGGGTGGCTGGACATGGACGGTCAGGCTCGGATTCAACCTGTTGGCGGTGTGGTGGACATAGGGGTTGATGAGTCTGACGGGTCGGAGCCTCCCGTCACCAACAAGACGATCCATGTGCGCTCGGACGGTGACGACGCTAATGATGGTTCGAGTTGGCAACTGGCCAAACAAACGGTTGCGGCCGGTCTTGCGGCGGCGACTTACGGCGACCAGGTGTGGGTGGCCGGCGGGTTGTACGCCGAGCGGATCACGCTAAAGAAAGCTGTTGCTCTGTATGGCGGATTCCCCGCCGCTGGCGGTCCGTGGGAGTCGAGGAGCCCATTAGCGAACGAAACCATCCTCGACGGCGGGGCCGGCGGGAGCGTCGTTACCTCACCTCCAGGGGCCGCGGCCTCTACAGTGATAGACGGTTTCACCATCCGCAATGGCAGCGCCGGCAACGGCGCCGGAGTGTACTGCGGGACGTCATCTCCTGTGATAAGTGGGAACAAGCTGACCGGCAATGTGGCGACATCCAAGGGCGGCGCTGTTTACCTTTACTACTCCGCGGCTCGGATTGTGAGCAACGTGCTCTCCGGCAACAGCGCGTCTTCGGGTGGAGGCGTATATTGTGAATATTCAAGCCCGGCGATTGGGAGCAACACGATTTCCGGCAATGTGGCGACAGGCAACGGCGGAGGGGTGTACTGTTATTATGGGTCACCTGTTTTCGCCAACAATGCGGTGTGCTTTAACACACGCGGAATCTACCGCAGCGGCGGTTCCCCAACATTGAACAACAACTGCGTCTATGGAAACTCCGTCTATGATTACCAGGGCGTCTCGGCCGGAGCGGGCGACATCTCCGCCGATCCGCTCTTTGCGAACAGAACCGGCGGCGATTACCACCTTACATCGGTGTCACCGTGCGTAGACGCCGGCACGAACACGGCTCGATGCCTTCCGTCGTTCGATATGGACGGCGATCCGAGAATTCAGGGCGGCGTTGTCGATATCGGCGCGGACGAGTTCTCGCTTGAAGCGACCAATATAGGCGAAGCGAGGCGCGCCGGCGACGACTCTCGCGTGAACATCCCCGGCGCAATCGTTTCGGCGGCGTTCCCCAATCTGTTCTACATAGAGACCGACATTCGAGACTGCGGCATTTGCGTCGAAAAGTCCGCGCACGGGCTTGCTGTGGGCATGAGGGCCAACGTGGCGGGAGTTATGAGGACGAATCCCGATGGCGAGCGATACATAGAGGCCGAAACCGCCGTTCAGAACGGAAGTGGGACCGTCAATCCGCTTGGGGTGAGCATCAGGACTCTGGGCGGCGGTGATGCGCTGTACAATCCGATCACAGGAGCCGGTCAGCGCGGCGTTACGGGCGGAAGCGGACTGCCCAACATCGGCCTGCTCGTCCGCATATTCGGCCGCGTGACCGACGTTATTCCCGGAGCCTTCTACGTCGATGACGGCTCCGGGATGCCTACCGACGCCGGACACCAGGGAGTCCGAGTGAGCGTCGGCTCCGCGCAGTTGCCCGCCGAACTCCAGACCGGGGTATTCGCGGCGGTTGTCGGCGTCAGTAGTTGCGCCAGGCTGGGTGATGGGTCGATCATCAGAGTTCTCAAAATGCGCGACGACGACGCGTCCGACATAGTGGTAATCGGGTATCCGACTCAAAACCCTGTCGAGACGGACGTGAGGCGAGCAAGGTTCATGTCTGAGGACACGCTCGTGAAGGTCCAAGATGGAGTCGTGACAGCCGGCTTTAACGGGTTCTTCTACATCGAATGCGAAGATCAGACCGCCGGGATTCGCGTCGATTCCGCCGATCAGGTCTCACGAGGAGACAAGCCGACGGTGATCGGAAGACTTGCGACTTCGGGCGGGGAACGCTCCATAACATCGGCCTCGATTACGGCCAACTTGCGCGACAACCCGGTTCCGCCGCCGGTCGGTATGCCCGGTGATCGTCTGGGCGGCGGGCCTGTCGGCGCTCTTGCTCCGGGAGTTGTCGGCGGGACCGGGCTGACCAATATCGGATTGCTCGTTAGAACGTTCGGACGGATAGCGCAAATCCAACCGGCGCCGCCCGCCGTGCCCGATTGGTTTATGATAGACGACGGTTCCGTAGCCGACGTCAAATGCCTCTTGCCCACGGGCGTGACGGTCGATCCAAGCTGGGACTATGTCGGGGTTACAGGCATATCATCCTGCGAAACGGTCGGCCTCGAACTGCATCGGCTGGTCAGAGTCCGGGAACAATCGGACATTGTCCTGATACGATAGCCCGTGCTCCCTGCGCCGGCGAGCAGGGACAGTGAGGTCATCAGTCCAGGAATTGGTAGATATCGCCGACATTACGCGAGAGTCTGTAATGATTGTCGATTGCTTGTTCCTCCCTCGATACCCTACAATGGACCAAGACTTGCGGTTCCGGTGTCTCGGGATTTGAGGGTTGGGCGTCGTACCTCTAGGGTTAAAGAAGAGCTTTCCATCCCAACCCGGAAATCCCGAAACCAGCGCTTTCTTATGAGGAACGTAGAATCCTCTCAGCACAAAAGCCGCAAAAACCTCTTGACACCCGCGCAACTATCCGCTACACTCTAAGACGATGAACGAACATCGGTTCGGCTACTTGGAACACACCGCTGACAAAGGTGTGTACGCCTTCGGCGAAACGCTGGAATCGGCGTTTGAGAGCGCCGCGTACGGCATGTTCTCACTGATGGCGGACCTGGAGCGATACGAGGCTACCGGACAATGTAGAGTCGAGGTGAGCGGAGAGGATGAAGTCGCACTTTTGCACGCCTGGCTCAGGGAATTGCTCTTCATGTTTGAAGTCGAGAGGCTTCTACCGGTAGATTTTCATGTGCGCGGCATAGCCAACGGAAAGCTTGAGGCCGACGTAGATGCACGTCCGTTTGGCCCGGACATCGAATGGCTTGGGTCCGGGGTAAAGGCAGTCACGTATCACGGGATGAAAGTCGAAAGAATCGGCCCGGAGTATCGGGTGCAGGCTATTGTGGACGTCTGACATTCACGGGAGGTGTGAGCAAATGCAAAGCGGGCTTACGTACAGACAGAGGCAGATACTGGAGTACATCTCGCAGCACATAGAGATGCACGGTTATCCGCCTACTGTCCGCGAGATCGGCGAAGCAGTAAACCTCAGTTCGAGCTCGACCGTTCACGCGCATCTGAAGAACCTGGAGGAAAAAGGTCTTATCAGGCGCGACGCCGTCCTTACCAGGGCGATCAAGATCGTTTCCGGGGCCATGGCTCCGTTCAAGCCCAGGAAGCTGTTGAACTTGCCGATAGTGGGCCGGGTTGCCGCAGGAAAGCCGACTCTTGCGGTCGAAGATATAGAAGATGTCTTCCCCGTGCCCCAGGATTTCCTGAGCGGAGAGGAAGGCTTCATGCTGCAGGTCAAGGGCGACAGCATGATCGAGGACGGCATTCGCGACGGGGACTACGTTATCGTGCGCAGGCAGCCTGTTGCCGACAACGGAGACACGGTAGTGGCCCAGGTCGATAACGAGGCGACCGTCAAACGGTTCTACAAAGAGCACGGGGAGATACGCCTCCAGCCGGCCAATTCCGAAATGCAGCCGATGATCTACGCCGATGTCGCCATCATCGGTAAGGTCGTCGGCCTGATGCGGAGAATGTGAGAACGTCGGGGACTAACAACTAACAACCACCCGAAAGGACGCCTGATGCCTAGAGTCGAAAGCTCAGTTACGATCGATGGAGACATCGATCGCGTGTACTCCCTCGCCAAGGATATCGAATCGTTCCCTGAGTTCATGCCGGACGTCAAGAGCGTGACCGTTCTCGAACGTAGCGACGACGGCGCCCGTACCGTCGTAGAGTGGGTGGGGATAGTTAGAGAGTTCAAGACCACCATCAAGTGGGTGGAAGAAGACATCTGGGACGACCAGGCCAGGAACTGCACTTTCAAGCTGGTCCGGGGCGATTACCACAGCTACCGCGGCTCGTGGACGTTCACTCCCAAAAACGGCGGCACCGAGTTCGTGTCGGTCATCGACTTCGAATACGACATCCCGCTGATCGGCCCCCTGATCAAGGGCCTGATCGCCAAGAAAATGAAGGAAAACGTCGACAACATGTTGGCCGCCATAAAGAAGAAGGTCGAAGCATCTTGAGCAGATACGACGTGGTGATAATCGGGGCAGGCCCCGCGGGCATATTCAGCGCCCTCGAATTGAGCAAGCGCGAGGGCATACGCGCGGCCATGTTCGAGAAAGGCCCGGATATAGACGAGCGCACGAGACAGAAGTCGCTCTTGTCGGGCTGGGGCGGAGCCGGCGCTTTCTCGGACGGCAAACTGACGCTTTCCCCCGACGTGGGAGGTCAGCTTGGCAATTTCCTGCCCGTGAACACGCTGCAGGCTTTGATCCACGAGGTGGACGGTATCTATATCGACTTCGGCGCCCCCGACAAGGTATACGGGACCAACGAAGACGATCTGGAGGAGCTCAGGAGAAAGGCCATTCTCGCTGACCTCAGGCTGATCCCTTCCCAAATCCGCCACATGGGGACCGACGCGTGCCCCGAGATACTCCGCCGGATGCGGGATACGGTCCGCGACAAGATCGATATTCACACTGACACCGCCGTCGCCTCTCTGCTCACCAAGGATTCGAGGATCACAGGTATCGAGACGACCTCCGGAGAAGTGGTCGAGGCTGAGTGCGTCATAGTGGCTCCGGGGCGCGAAGGGGCCGACTGGCTGGCGTCGGAGGCGCGGCGGCTGGGGTTGAAGACTGTGATCAACCCCGTCGACGTGGGAGTGCGCGTCGAGACCTCGGCGGCGGTGATGGAAGACATCACCAGCAAGGTCTACGAGCCCAAATTGCTGTTCAATTCGCGCGCGTTCGATGATCGCGTCCGCTCGTTCTGCGTCTGTCCGCACGGTGAAGTCGTCCTGGAGAAGAGCGACGGCGTGATGAGCGTCAACGGCCACAGCTACGCTAGGAAAAAGACCGAGAACACGAATTTCGCGCTGCTCGTGTCCACCAACTTCACCGAACCGTTCCACGAGCCCATCACCTACGGCCGCTATCTGGCGACCTTGGCCAACCTCTTGAGCGGCGGCGTTATCGTGCAGAGGCTTGGGGATTTGCAAAGCGGGCATCGCTCGACGGAGAGCCGGATTGCCAAGGGGGTCGTGCGGCCGACTCTGGAAAGCGCGGTGCCGGGCGACCTGAGTTTCGTCCTGCCGTACCGCCACATGGCCGGCTTACTGGAGATGATCGCCGCCCTGGATAAGCTGGCCCCCGGCGTCGGAGGCCGCCACACGCTGCTTTACGGTGTGGAAGTGAAGTTCTACTCCTCTCGCCTGGAGGTCTCTCCATCCCTGGAGACCGTGGTGCAGAACCTCTTCAGCATCGGAGACGGCGCGGGGATCACAAGAGGTCTGGTCCAAGCCTCCGCCTCAGGCCTCGTCGCCGCAAGAGAAGTCGCCGCGCGGATTGGTCATGGATAGCTCCGGTGGTCGCGACGCTGGTAACTGTTCACGATTAGGTAGACTGTCGGTCGTTATTCCTCCGTCCTCGGAAAAAGACGGGCGTAATCCCCTCTCCCTTGACGGGAGAGGGTTAGGGTGAGGGTGATACAATTCTACCCATTCCTGAACTCTTACCGACGCTGGCAAGCTTGCTCGCCGACCGCGGATTGATGGTATAATAACCGTAGAGGATGACAGTAATGAAATCAGTGCGTATCAGGTCGGATTTCACGGTCAAGCTGCCGGAGGAGGTTCGCGGACAGGTATTGCCCGGAGAGTCTCTCGAAGTGGTCGTAAGCGGCTCGAACGTCATCTACAGACGGGCCTCAAAGGAAAGACAGCCCAGTCTCCGTGAGATCATTGAGCGTGTCCGCCACAATCCCCCGGCAAGACCCCCGTCGTCGTCGGAGGTCGAAGACATCGTGCACAAGACCAGGCGACACCACAAGTGAGGGTCGTTCTTGACACCAATATCCTTGTGTCCGCATTCCTCTATGGCGGAACCCCCCTCGACCTCGCCTGATTGTCAACGCCTATTGGCAAAACCGGTATAGTTTCCGGGTACCCGTGCACGCCGACCAACAACCAACAACTAACAACCAACAACCACCTACGCCGCCCGTTCCTTATCTTCCGTCTCGTCGCGCTCGCTGACCAGGCTTACGAACAGCTTCACCAACTGCGGGTCGAACTGCGTGCCGGCGCATCTTTCGATCTCCTCGATCGCCTGCTGTTTGGTCATCGCTTTGCGGTAGCTTCTTTCGGAGACCATTGCGTCATAAGCGTCCGCGAGGGATATGATGCGCGCCAGAAGCGGTATCTGCGCGCCGAGGAGTCCGTTGGGGTATCCCATTCCGTCGAACCGCTCGTGGTGATGCCTTACACCAGGGATTATCGATTTCAACTGGTGGATCTTCTCCAGTATCTGCGACCCTACGACCGTGTGGCTCTCGACGACTTCCCACTCGCCCTGGTCCAGACCGCCCGGCTTTTTGAGAATGGAGTCGGGCATGCCGATCTTGCCGATGTCGTGAAGGAGCGCGGATGCCCTGAGGTTCTCCAATTCGGGATCGGACAGGCCGAGCCTGCTGCCAAGCTCGACGGCGTAGACTGTCACTGATTCGGAATGGCCCCGCGTGCTGTGGTCTTTGGCGTCCACCGCCGCGCTCAGCGCCTCTATGGCGCCGAAACTGTCATCTACCAGCAGCGACTGAAGACGCGAAGAGCTCGTGCGGTATGTCTTGTTCAGCTCGGGCGTGTAGGTGACGACTTTGTTCTTGCCCTCGCACTTGGCATGGTAGAGCGCGATGTCCGCGGCAAGCAGAAGCGCGTGCCTGGTTTTTAGATTGGGGGCTAGAGACGCTATGCCGGCGCTGACCGTGCAGGCCGGAGCGCCTCTCGCCGCTTTGTGCTCAGCCGCCCTTTCAACGAGCATGCGGACCCTTTCGGCCACCAACGCGGCGGCCTTGTCCGTTGTTTCCGGCAATACCAGGACGAACTCATCACCGCCGTACCTCGCGACCGTGTCCACCCCGCGTATTGACGCGATGGCGACTTCCGCGAAGCGACACAGAAGCTGGTCCCCGTCAGGGTGGCCGAACTGCTCGTTGGCCGTCTTAAAGTCGTCGATGTCGAACATCACTACCGACAGTGTTCTGCCGTATCTGTACGCCCTGGTGACCTCGGTCTCCAGGACCTCCTGCAGCATTCTGTGGCTGCACATTCCCGTAAGGCCGTCAATGTTTGCTGCCTGTTCGATAATCTGCCGGAGGCGCCGTATTCGCGACCATAGGTAAAGAATCGCGCACGTTACGATGACCGCGGCGCTTTGCCAGAGCACGAAGCTGAGGGGATGAAGCTTGAGAATCTCGTAAGTTGAGATTCTCTCCATTATGCTCCGCGGAGCGGCGAGAAACTCGACTGTGTTTATCCAATGGTACGCAACGTAACTCAGCGCCCCAACGGCAAATCCGCCGGCGTAGGCCGCGATCCTGTGGCGGGCGCATATTCTGCCGGCCATCAGAACACGTTTGGTAGGCGTGTTAGCTGTGCTCTCACACTTCGGTTCGGCTGCGTTAGCTATCGGTGCTTCAGGCATAACTCCGTCGCCCAGCGTGGATGTCAGAAATTGGCAGACCAGGTAATATTATCGGGCGCTGGGGGTTAGTAATGTAGGGTGACGCTGTGGTTCAAGAACGCCCGGCCTGGGTAAAAACGATGCAAAGCTTGCTTGCCAGTAGGCATGGACAGATGAGCTACATTGCGAAAACCCGTCGATTTATCATTTTGACTCTCGCGCTCGCGTCGGTAGCGGGGGCGGCCTTGAGCGCGGCGGATGTCTCGTCTACCGATCCCGATCCCCGGGAGAAGACGAACACCATAGAGTTCTACGGAGGTACGGCCTACAACTTCAGGACCTCGCTGAAGGTCGAGCAATCGGGTCAGCCGGATTTGTCCTTCGACGCCAAGTACAGGACGAGTGCCTTCGAAAGCCCGATCTACTATGGCTGGCGCTTTGGAATGTGGAGAGGCGACAAGGCGACCGAGATCGAGTGGATTCACCACAAGCTCTACCTTGTCAACCGCCCCGCGGAGATACAGAATTTCAGCATATCGCACGGCTTCAATATGTTCATGCTCAACAAAGCCCGTGAGAAGAACGGGATCATCTACCGCATCGGGGGCGGAGTCGTGATCACACATCCGGAGAGCGCCATCCGCGGCCAGAAGTTTCCAGAGGACAACGGGATTTTCAACAAGGGCTATTACCTGTCGGGGCCTGCCGTGCAGGTCGCAATCGGCAAGCGTTTCGACATATCCGGGCATTTCTTTGGCAGTTTGGAAGGCAAACTCACGGCGGCCTACGCTCGCGTTAACGTTGCGGACGGCCATGCGAATGTGACGAACGTCGCCACCCATTTCCTGTTCGGCATCGGCTATAAGTACTGATTCCGAGACCCAGTGCCGAGTCGGCGCAGGCCGACTTTGCGTTGTCGTTGCCGTGGTTTCAACTGCCGGGGCTGCGTGCCTCAGTATTGACAAAATCCGGCCACTGATGTATAAACAAGATAGCCACCCACGGCTCTTAACAGGCTCTTCATCGTCCTTTGCTGGATCGCGTTCAAGGAGTCCCTCGTGTTCACGCGATTATTGTTCTGCCTCATCGCGTTCTTCGTTATTTGTGCGCCAAGCGACGCAGGTTTCAACGTCGCCGCCGCTTTTCCCAGGACGGGGGCCGGCGGGGCGTGTGTCGATTATGACAAGGACGGCCGCGCGGACTTGATCATCGGTCTGACCATCTACCACAACGACGGTGGCGGAAGCTTCAGATTGATCGGCAATGTTCCGGCTACGGTGGATCCGAACGGCGCCGGCAGGAGCTTTGGGCCCACGGCGTGGGTGGATTTCGACGGTGACGGCATTCGAGACGTGCTCGTCTTCGGCAACGGGGCGGGCTCGCTCTGGGACTCCAGGTCCAACTCCGTCGGGCATCCCACTGACCGCATCATAAGGGTGACCGGATTCTCTGCCGGACAACCTCTCTTGGGCCCAGTCTTCGACCTCTCAGGGTGGGACGTCCCCTACACCAATCAGTCCGGCGTCGAGACGCTGACGACCAACCAGAACGCGACCTACGGTGTAGCTATCGCCGACATTAACCGAGACGGCAAACCGGATGT
This sequence comes from Armatimonadota bacterium, assembly GCA_030649165.1. GTDB lineage: Bacteria > Armatimonadota > UBA5829 > UBA5829 > JAUSEB01 > JAUSGG01. The sequence goes on along the minus strand of JAUSGG010000116.1, from coordinate 55,256 downwards.
CTACCTGGGCAGAGGGCGTCTTGGCGATCTGGGAGTAGGAACAACTCCCGAATGGTACGGGAAAGACTGGCTGGTTAAGAACGTATCCACTCCCAGCGAGATCAAGACCACGGACATTTCGAACGACCTTGGGCTTACCCGCGCAAACCAGTACTGCCCCCATTTAGCTCCAAATCGTCAGTTTCGCAACACGGATGGGGTGGGGGCCGCGGATTACAACTACGACGGGTACCCGGACTTCTTCGCGGCAACATACCGCTGCAAGTGCAATGCTTTTTGGCAGGGCGGTCCGGGTGACAAACACAGATACATCGTGGCAAACCCGACCGACCAGCACAACTACCAATCGAGCACAGGCGTCAATCTAACCAACCTTGAGCAGGGTGACGCGCTTCACGGATGCGGCGTCTACTGGTTCGATTACGACAACGACGGATATCTGGACCTGCTGGAGGCGCGCGTCAGTCATTTCCAGGCGGCCGGCGCGCTTCGGCTCTGGCATAACGACAGGAACGGCGCTTTCACCAACGCCAGCAGTCTTCTGCCTCAGACGATGGATACCGGAGCCGCGCAGCAATATCGGTGCATCGCTGCCGGGGATTATGACAACGACGGCGACCAGGACGTCTATGTTACGCGCTATGCCTTCGGCCCCGGGCCTTACAGAGACAATTTGCTCAGCAAGTTTCGGGGACGGCTTCTCAGGAACAACCTGGTCGAGAGCGGTCTTCCGGGCTTTACCGATGTTACAGCCGCCGAGAACCTGGATAACGGCAGCCACGCGGACACCTGGGGCTGTTGTTTCATCGATTATGACAGCGATGGCAAACTGGATTTGTTCACCATACAGGGCCCGGTGGCCTCAGACGCCATGGACGAACTGTGGAGAAACGAGGGCGCGTGGACCGGCCACTGGTTGTTGGTGAATCTCTCTCCTCCGCGGGAGGTCGGCGGAGTCAGAATCAATGGCGACGCCATTGGCGCAGTGGTCCAGATATGGATCGATAAGGACTACGATGACATAAGAGACGCGGGTGAGGTATTGACTCGCCAGCAAATGGGCAGTACGACCGGCAGCAGTTTCTGGCAGGGGCCTACGTCGCTCCATTTCGGTTTGGGACTATACAGCCCGGAAAGCGCGCCGATCCGTGGTCGCGTTTTCTGGCCCGGTATCGTTGGCGTAGATCAGAATCCGATCTGGGAGGATTTTGATATCCCCGGCCTCGATCGGAGCATTACAGTGGCCGGGAGTACTCCACCTTCCGGGATTCCGGGCATACCTGCCCCGGAAGGCCCGTACTCAAGCTCCTCTGTCACATTTATCTGGGAGCCGGCTGAGGACATCGGCTCCGGCGTGGCCGGCTACAACTGCCGGATAGGTACTTCCCCCGGAGGCAGCGATGTTTTCGCCGGCAGCGTCGGCGGCGCTCTTTCGAAAACGATTACGGGACAGGACGGGACAACCTATTACTGCCAGGCGCAAAGCGTGGACCTGAACGGTAATGCCGGCGGGTGGTCACCTTCCAGCGACGGCGTGACGGTCGATACCACTCCGCCCGTGGGCGGGGTCGTCATCAACCAGGGAACGGAATGGACCACGGATACTTCCGTCTCGCTTGAGCTTTCCGCCGCCGACGCGGGCAGCGGATTGTACCGGATGAAGCTCAGCCAGGACAACGTGTCTTGGACGGATTGGCAGCCGTACAGTACCTCAAAGGCGCTGCAGCTTTCCGCCGGCGACGGTGTCAAGCGCGTCTATGTCACCTACAGCGATGTGGTGGGCAACGTTTCTGAGGTTTTCCAAGACAGCATCGTCCTGGACCAGACTCTCCCGATTCCCGGCGCCGCGGCTTGCTCCCCGACTGCTGAGGCCGTTCCCGTTGTTGTTTCCTATGCGGGTGCGTCGGATCCAACGAGTGGGTTGGAGCAAGTGCGGCTCTGGTACAAAAAAGGATTGGGGGGAGTGTGGACGGCTGCTTCATGTGCTCCCCAGAACGGCAACGGCGGAGCTTTCAGTTTTATAGATGTTTCCGGACACGACACCTATTACTTCGCCTTGGTGGCCCGGGATAACGCGGGGAACCAGTCGCCTCTACCGAGCGGCGACGGCGACACAAGCGTGGTCTACACCGGCGCCACGCCATGCAGCATATACGCGGCGAAAGCCGCCTCGGATGGAGTGGAAGTGAGCGTAGAAGGGGCGGTTACCGCGGATTTCGGGGATTGTTTCTACGTCGAGGCCGTAAGCCGGTCCAGCGGTATACTGGTCAGGAAACCCTTTCACGGGATGTCGGTGAACCGGATTGTTCGCGCCAGCGGACCCATGTCCACTTTGGACACGGGAGAGCGCGTGGTCGACGCCGTGTTCCTCACCGACTTGCAGACGGCGCAGATCGTCTCTCCGGTCGGTATGAGCAATATGAGTCTTGGTGGCGGAGCGGTGGGCGCCCAGGCCGGTGTCGCCGGCGGCAGCGGTCTGAATAACCTGGGTCTTCTGGTGAAAACGGGTGGACGAGTCAGCAACGCGATCGTTGATAGGTTCAGACTTGACGATGGGTCATACGCGCTCCTGGATGCGGTCATTGTGCCTGGGCTGGACCTGCCGCCCGACGGAAGCTACGTGATGGTCACAGGCATCGTCTCGTGCCGAAGGGACGAGGAATCCAACTTGCAAAGGGTCATCCGCGCAACCGATATCGCGATTTGCCGAACCCTTCCGTGATCCGACTCTCTCGACTCTCCCGATTCCCTTACAAATACCTTATCTTCGACACCGCGCACGCCGTCGAGATCGCCACCGCTATGAGGAAAAATGGGTCAAGGACGAATCTAAGGCTGATCGCTGACACAGCCCCGGGCTTTCCAATCGCTATCAGAGACAAAACCTTCATCGCCAGAGCTCCGATGACCATACCCGCTCCGGCCAGAACCTCCAGTTTCGTGCCACGTTTCATGCCGGAGGCCTTCAGGATGAGCGAACCCGCGAAATATCCGTAAGCTGTTCCGACAAAGATCACGAAAAAGCCGATTGCCCCAAGAAACGCCGCCCCCGCTCCCGCGATCAGCGAGACAATCCCTGCAAGCGCAAACCTCTCCGGCCTGACCTGATAGAGGACCGACTGCCTGTTCGACGCGCAGTCCCGGCATTTCATGCCCACCGGCGTGGACACCATGCACTTGGGACAAATGGGCGTCTCGCAAGATGCGCAGCGAACCGCTGTCTCCTCCTTAGGATGTCTCGCGCAATAAGTCGGCGTCTCTACCTGCATATCGTTCTCCTATACTTGAACCCCTAAACCCTATAACCCTGAGACCCTTCCCCCCCGTATCCCCACAAATGTCCTTCCACGGCACGGACCCTGATTAGCTTGCCTATCAGCGACTCGTCTCCTTTGAGGTTGACCGTCTTGTTTCCGCGGGTAAGCCCCGTCACCTTTGTCGACTCCTTCTGACTAATTCCCTCGACCAGGACCTCATAGGTATGACCCACACGCGACCGGTTGATCTCCACGGTGATCTTGTTTTGGACCTCGATCAGCCTGCGGAGGCGCGCGTTCTTCACGCCAGGCGCGAGTTGAGACGGCATGGCCGCCGCGGCAGTATTCTTCATAGGGTTGAACGCGAACATAAAAGCCGAATCAAACCGGACCTTCTCCGCGATACGAAGCGTGTTCTCGAACTGCTCCTCCGTCTCACCGGGAAATCCGACCAGGAGGTCCGTCGTTAAGACTATGTCGGGTACTGCCGCTCGAAGCTTCTCGACCAGACGCACGTACTGCGCCGCTGTGTAACCCCGACGCATAGCTCGGAGTATCTCGTCATCGCCCGACTGGATCGGCAGGTGCAGGTGCTCGCAGACCTTCGGCAGATCGGCAATTGCGCGTATCAGCTTGTCGGACAAGTCCTTCGGGTGAGACGTCATGAACCGAATTCGCTCGATGCCCGGAACCTGGTTGATCAGCGCCAGGAGGTCGGCGAAGTCGATGTCTCTATCCAGAGTGTTGCCGTAGCTGTTGACGTTCTGGCCGAGCAGGGTCACATCTTTGACGCTTCGTTCCGCAAGCAGCCGGACCTCATCTACTACGTCTTCCGGGCCGCGGCTGCGCTCCTTTCCCCTTACGTAAGGCACTACGCAGTAGGAGCAGAAGTTGTCGCACCCGTACATAATCGGCACAAACGATTTCATGCCCAGAGGTTCCCTATCCGCCAGCCGACCGGGCAGGCGGGCTTCGTCATTGGCGCCTCTCGGCAGCGACAAGGCCGCCAAAGGATGCCTCCTGTGCCGGACTTCGCTGATGAGCTCGGGAATTCGATCGAGGTTCGCCGTTCCGATCACCATGTCTATGTGCGGCGCGCGTCTGCGCAGCGCCTCGCCCTCTTTCTGCGCCATGCATCCGCACACACCGATGATCAGGTCAGGTTTCTGTTCCTTCAGCTCCCGCAGTTCGCCGAGCTTGCTTCGGACCTTCTGCTCCGGCTTGCTGCGCACCGAGCACGTATTGAGCATTATGACGTCGGCATCGATCTCGCTTGCGGCCTGCCGGTAGCCCATCTGTATAAGAATGTTAGAGATTTGCTCGGAATCATCTACATTCATCTGGCAGCCCCAGGTCAGGACTGCAAACGTCCCGGATTGGTTCATCTTATCATTGCTACGATTCATCCTAATACGATTATACCAGCCAAATCCCCCCTCCATTTGGGAGGGGGTTAGGGGAGGTCGACGTCCTATCGTGCGGGAACGGCGTTGTAGAACCAGTTGCCGGACCTCGTCGAAGTCAGTTCCCGCAAAACCGCGCTACTCCTCCGGCAGCGCCCGCGCCAGCGCGTCCAACTCCGGCTCCCCTGGGCCGAGCGGAAAGTCGATACGCCTACGCTCGACCGTGGAGCGGATCAGCCCGCACATGATCTCCTGGTCCTTAAAGCCGCCTTCGCCGTCGCACGGGTGAACCTTCACCCCGTCGAGCCAAAGGGCGATGTCCGCAATGTAAGGGACCTGCTCGCTCTCCGCGTCCCAGGTTCCTTCGTCTGAGCCTTCCCGTCCGCGGCTCGCTGTAACAGCCCGCCAACCGCCGCCCACCAGGCACTCCGCGAACCCTTCCGTCCCTTGCGCTCCGATGCGGACCTTGCGCCACCAGTAATCGACCTCAGGCACGTCCGGCGCAAGGCTGCCCATCTCTATAATACCGCGGACTCCGTTTGCGAACTGAAGAAAACCGCACAGGTAATCGGGGGAAGGATGGCTGTCGGTAAGCTTCTCGCGTCCGTGCGCCTGGCCAACAACCCATTGAACCTCCCCCTCGCCGTTGAACCAGCGCAGGTAATCGGCCAAGTGGGTGGCCATGTGCATCATCCAGCCCGTCGCGTGCGCGTAGACTGTGTGGATTCGCCCAAGCGCTCCGTTGTCGATGACTTCTTTCGTCTTGCGGAACTGAATGTTGTACTTGCGCTGATGGCTCTGCACTGACTTCACGCCTGAGCCGCGCAGCAGGTCGTGAATCTCCAGCGCCTCGTTCATGGAGGTCGCCATCGGCTTCTCATAAGCGATCAGCTTGACGCCCGCTTCGACTCCCAGCCGAACCAGCGGCAGCCTGACCGTCGGCGGCGTGCAGAAGCAGAACACGTCCGGCTTCGTCGCTTTCAGCATCTCGCCCGCGTCCTCGAAGAGTTCAGGCGACCCGCACAACTCCGCCGCGGCGGCCATCCGTTCCTTGTCAATATCGCTCAGGCCAACAACCTGGAAACGCGAGTTCCTATGGAAAACGTCCGCGTGGACCTTGCCGCGTTTGCCCAGGCCTGCTATTACGACGGTATAAGCTTTCTCAGACAACAGTAGTCCTCCTTCAATGTGTGGCATGATACGTGAAGGCCGGCATCTTTCTTCCGATGGTCCGGGGTACAAACCCCGGACCATCGGATCGGGTATCACGTATTATCAGATCATTGAGGAAATAACCCCACCTATTACGCCCAATATCAGAACGAAGATTCCAAGAGATACAGCCACTTTCCGCGACTTGACCACCCTTCCCAAGACCCACAGCGACGGGAAGCTGACCGCGGGCAGAGTGATCAGCAATGCCACCGCCGGGCCTGGTTCCATCCCATGCTTGGTCATCTCTCCGACCCACAGAACCTCCGTGAAGCTCGGAACCATCAGTACAGTCCCGACCGCGGAAGCCAGAACGGTGGACAGAAATCCGCCGCCAAAATGCCTGGCGATGGTCTCCGGCGGGAAGAGCGTTTTGAATAGACCGATGATGAGAAACCCCACGAGTAGCGCTGGAACCACTGTCCTCGCAATGCCCCATGTATGGCCGAGCCAGCCTCGGAGCATGCTTCCGATGGATTCATCTGCTTGGATCTCTGGCGGTGTGACTTCCCTCGGTCTCTCCGGGTAAAGCATCGCCACGAAATAGGTAGCCCCAACCGCCGCCAGCACCCCGAGAAGAAGCCTCGCCAGGGCCAGTTTGACCGGCAGCAACTCGAATGCCAGGATGATGACGACGATGTTCAGAGCGGGCGCGGTCACGAAGCAGGCTAGAGTTGGTCCCAGCCCTGCCCCAGTTCTGCGCAGCCCCGGGATGATGTTAACCGCGCAGCAGGTGCAGAACATGTTGGGCAGCCCAAACAGCACACCCGCAATGTGCTGGCTTAATCCATTTCCGTTAAGCCGGCGCCGCACAAATCCCTGCAGGAACGCGATCACTGCCCCACCAATGAAAAGCCCGAGCAACGTGCTGAACCATATTGAGTTAATGTAGTCCAGGGTATGATAGAAGGGGAGTAGCAGTCTTGGAGCGCGCTGGAAATCGAGAACGATCGGAAATTTGGTCCCTATCGGAGTGACATGTGCCCCAAGCTTATTCAGCAAACCAAGAATCCTATACTGGAATAGCAGCGCAAAAAGGGGCACGAACACAACGACCGCCACGCAAGTTCTTCTGTGAATCTGCAATCTGAGAATACTCATCGTCCTCCTAGCATCGGGTGTCAGGCGCCGGCCCCTGACACCTTACCATTAAACAGCCAGGTTACACGTTCCTATGCTTTCGCAACGACGGTCGGGGCGCGCCCGGCCTCCCAGGCGAGGACGGCATCGGCAACGATCTGCGCCTCACCCCGCGTCAGCTCCGGGTAGAGCGGCAGCGAAAGGCACTCGGCGGCGTTCTTTTCCGTTTCGGGCAGGACCGGGTGCGGGTCGCCGAGGCCGAACGGAAAGCCTTCCTGCTGGTGGATTGCGACGGGATAGTTGGTCAGCGCGATCACGCCGCGCTCCTTCAGATACGCCTGCAAATCGTTCCTGCGCGGGGTCTCGATCACGTAAAGGTGAAATACGTGCCGGTAGCCAGGCTTCGTCTGCGGCAGACGAAGGCCGGTTCCGGTCAGGAACTCCGTATAATCGCGGGCGCGGGCGATTCGCAAATCGTTCCACTCGTCGATGTGTTTCAGTTTGACACTGAGAATGGCGGCGTGGATTTCGTCCAGACGGCTGTTGTAGCCAACGCTGTGATACGACCTCCGGTCCGAGCCGTGATTGCGCATCTTGTTGATGGTGGTTGCGATGTCGTCCCGGTTGGTCACGACCGCCCCGCCGTCGCCGAATGTGCCCAGGTTCTTGGCCGTAATGAAGCTCATGCAGACAGCGTCGCTCAACTCGCCGATCTTGAACGTGTCGCCCTTCGAGCCGATGGCCTGCGCGCAATCCTCGACCATCAGAAGACCGTGCTTCTTCGCCATTTCCGCCAGCGCGAGCATATTGGCGGGCTGACCGTAAAGATGCACCGGGCAGATGGCTTTCGTGTGCGGTGTTATCTTCTCTTCCACGAGCGTCGGGTCGATGTTGCGCGTGCCCGGCTCGCAGTCTACGAACACCGGCGTCGCGCCCACCAGCCATATCGCCTCCGCCGTTGCGAAAAACGTATTGGATGTGGTTATCACCTCGTCGCCCTGCCCAATACCCAGCGCTTTGAAAACGAGAAGGAGCGCGTCCGTGCCGGAGTTGACGCCGAGGGCGTACTTGGCGCCCATATAACCCGCGAGTTCGCTCTCGAACTGCTTCATCCTTGGCCCCATGACGTACGTGCCGCTTTCGAGCACATCGGTGATGGCCCTATCGATCTCTTCTTTCAGATTGTGGTACTGACGAACGTGCCCGTAAAACGGGACTCTTGTCTCAGGCATCGCGGGTCCTCCTGGGGGCCGATGTGAAAAGCTCTCAAAGATAATAACATACGCACTTGCGGGAGTCGAGCGAGTGTGGGTAAGAGTTCAGGCTTGGTGAGTACGACTCTCTTCGCTGCTCACCCCCGGGGAGAACGCGAGCGTAATCCCCTCTCCCTTGAGGGAGAGGGTTAGAGTGAGGGTGAATTTTCTCTCCATTTCTGAACTCTTACGAGTGTGGAGCGCCGAGACAGTTCAGTCTTGCGGGAATGGCTATCCAGGTAATGGAGCATGCGCCGGCCCTCTCCCCCTGGGCGGGAGAGGGCTGGGGTGATGGGGGATCGGATATGTTATCGTGGTGGATCTCATAAACTTCCCGTAGAACTGAACTCTCACGGAGCGCCTCTTTGGAGTGCGGCGGTTCGACGCTGCTTTGTTTACGGCGTAACGACCACAGCCTTGACCGTCCGCCCGGTGAACAACTCCGTGGCCTCGACAGTCCATCGTCCTGCCGCCCCCACCGGCAACTGCCACGACGCCGTCGCGCCGTCCTTTCCGAGCAAAACGACTCTTTTTGACCACGCGGGACTCGCTCCGCTCGGATCGACGAGATACAACAGCGCGGCGGTTTCCGACCCGCACGACGTGACGGAGGCTTTCAGGGCCGTTCCCCCCTGACTTGGCCTGGCGCCGCAGGTGACCTTCGCGGTTGTCAGCGGCGCGTCGAACAGCCCGTAGAAGTTGGCGTATCCGGTGCGCGGCGTTGCCTTGACCACGGAGACGCGGCCGAGGCATTTGCCATTTCGTAGATCGTAAACCACTTTCGGCGACGGCAGCCTGACAATAACAGTCTCCGCTGCTCCGGTTCCGCCGAGAGGAATGGCCCAGTCCACTCCGAACATGTCCTTCCGAAGCGACATAATCTGCGCCGCCCCCGATCTCCAGAAGTTGCATTCCATCATCAGAACGGGCTTTCCGGACTCCGAGGTTATGGAAACGCGGGGCCGGGTGTTGTTGAGTTCGCATGCCGATAGGATCAGAGCGCGAAGATTCACTGCATCGGGCCGGTTCCGCGCCGCCGCGTAGCAGGCGATATTGAAGTTCAGCAGAACGGCGTTTCCTTTGCCGAATTGGTGGACGAGCAATACCGGCGTTCCGCCAGTCCATCCGCACACCCGCGCCCCCGCGCGGGCGCAGTCGGCGTCGGCATAGCTCCGGATTACGGGCAAATGCAGCGTTTGGTTCCGGAATCTCAGCGAGACGGGGCCGGCCAAACGGACCATGCGACCTCGTGTCGATTGCCTCACGCCGAACACGTCGTCCAAAGCGCCGCGCGGCAGAGCCTTCAGATGGTGATCGAAGGTCGCCGGGCGAACGTCCGCGATCAACGTGCCGCCCTCTTGGACGAACGACCGTATCGCCGCCGCGGTCTTCGGGTCCATAGCGATCGTTCGAGGCAGGAACAGGACTCGGACCCCGTTCAGCGCGCCCGCGGCAATCCGTCGCGGCGTCACGTACTTAAACTGAACGCCGGCGTCCTTCAGCGCGCCAATCGCCCCGGTATGCGCGGCCACGGCCTGGCCGAAGGGAGCCTCGGATGGGATTTGCGCGCCGAGGGCCGATTCGACCGAATACAGAACGGCCACCCCGTCGTTCTCCGTCCGAGCGTTGATCAACAGCTTTCCGAGGCCGTTACGGATCGGCTTCATCTCATTGGCGAGAGTCTGGACAGCCGGGTAGAGATCGAGAGTGGGCCGCAGCAACCCGCGGTAGAGCCCGATCCCATCGTCCCGCCACCACCAAAGGCTGTTGGCCCCCATACAGATGGCGCGCCACGCGACGTACGCCTCGCCGTCAGCGTCCTTCGCGTACCCCATCCAGTTCCCGCGAATCACATGCCGGGGCGTGAGAGTCCGCAGAATATCGTCGAACACGCTCGCGTATGTGTTCCACATGCCGACCGCGTCCAGAATAGCGTCAGGGTCGTCGCCGAACACCCCGGCCCCCTCGAAACCCGTGATTGCCTTGGGGTCCTGTTTGCGGAACCCGGCCGCGAATCGGGCGCACACGCCGGCGTAGGCGCGCCGCATAAAGAGCTGGCGGTCGAACCATCGCGGATAGTTGCCGCTCTGAAACGCTTCGTCTTCGTTGCGAAAATCATCGCCGCGCAGCATCTGGACCTCGTCGAATGACCTGTAGCTCGCGCCCCATGACGCGTTCAACGCCTCAATCGCGCCGTACTGCTTTTTCAGGAACGCGCGATAGGCGTCAAGACACTTTGGGTTCAGGCAGCCGTGGAAGGTGTCGTTTTCATCCCCCAGCGAATAGCAGAATACGCCGTATTTGCGAACCTCGGCCTGTGTGCCAACGACGCGGGCAACTTCTTTCGCGGCGAACTCTTCGTCGTTCCAGCATCCCGGAATTCCGTTTCCGGCCGCGTCCACTTGGTTCGTAATGCGCGTGGTATAGGGGGCTGCCGACCAGCCCGCGCGGACAGCCGTCGGGCTCGGCGGCCACTGCAGAAACACGTTGAACCCCGCGCGGCTCATATTTCGCGCGGAGTAAACGCCGAGAGGGTCAGGGTGCGTGTCCCACATAATGAAGTTGAACTCGCCGCGCTTGCGGTCCGGGACGCCGAACTCCCCGCTCTTGGATTGGACCAGTCCGAGCAGGTCGAAAACGGAGACGCGCACGCGCATCGAGGGTGTGGTGTCGTCACCCGCTTTGAACGCGAACCTCAAGTTCCCCGACGAACCGCGGCGGTAGTCGGTTCGGGCGAGAACACGGTCGTCGCTTGTAACCAAATCCGCCTGGACCATGACGCCGCGAAGATCCGACAAGTCGGCAAGGCTGACTGAGCCTGTGATCGTCTCCCCGCGCTCGAAAAACTCCCGATCGACCTCAACCTGTCTGATTCGATCTGCTCCCCCGATCGTCAGCTTTGCGGCGGCGAAGCCGGCGACCGATTTGCCTTTCAGCGCTCGGACCTCCAGGTAGTAATCGCCCTGCGCCAAAACAGGTATCGTCACTCCAAGGGTCATAGCGCCGGCGTCTACCGTCAAATCCCGCCGCAAAACGCGCACACGTTTTCCGCTCGAATCGCGGACGAACACCTCCGCGGTTGCCTGGCCGTCTCCGGAGAAGGTGATACTGGAATTAGAGGGAAGGTCTGTACGCCGGAGACTGAGCCCATCCGGAATGGTTATGCGGACCGGCGCCGCGCGCCCGGCAAGCCAGGTCGTTGCAGCGCCGGCCAGGCCGATCCAGTATTCATAGTCCACCAGATTCGTTTGGGAGAAGTCCAGCGAGGGCGTCAGGGCGTGAACGTCACCGCGCGGGAGCATTGCCGCTCCGCGTCCCGTTCCGATGCCATAGGTCGCCAGGAGAGGATACGCTCCATCCGTCACGCCGCTCGTCCCGGCCCTGATAAGCCGGTCGTAGTTCGCCAGGGATTTGACCGGAAACGCGGACGCGATGCTCGTTCGATCTTCGGTAGGGGTTCCGCGCTCGGAAATCCATTCGACGCCGTTTCCGACGCACATAATCCCGGCCCCGGCGTTTACGCGCTTGGCAATCCCGCCGCCGGCGTCCGCCGGAATGTCCTTGGGCGAGCAGTTGACGAACAGGTAAACATCGTATTGTTCCATCATCAGCGCGCGCATACGGCGCTGCCCGGCCTTGGCGCCGAAAATCCCGTTATCCGTCATCATCACCGCGACCGGCTCGACGTTAAACCTCTGCGCCAGCTCCACGAAGTCGCGCATCCTCGTGTCCGTCACGATCCAATCGCCGCCCCAGTCGCGCATTTTCACGAACGCCAGCGCCCGTATAGGTCTTTCCTGGAACGGACCGGCCATGTCCACGTGCGGCGTCTCAAAGCTGGACCTCAACGATTGCTCCTGGTCCAACTCCGCCTCTTTCATGCTCCACGGGCGTCCTTCGAACATCGGGTGGCGCGCAAGCTCAGGTGTCAGGTTGAGCCACGAGGTCGGATGAAGTTGGGGATTGGCGGGAAGGTCCCGGTTTCCGTCCTGGAAGACCAAGTGAGCCAGATTATTCGGCCATGTGAAGACGCCATAAGCATTTGCCCAGTTAAGCAGTTCGAGTTTACCGCCGGCATACCTTTCGCGGAATACGTTCAGTCCCCACACTTCGCCATGCCTGGGTGTGCCGCGGCCAAGTTCAGAAAAAGGAATGGCCAGTTCCACCGACCAGAAGCCGTCTCCTCCCCCAGCCGCCACCTCCGCATCCGCGTCCCATGGTCCGAAGCCGGATTGGTAATCGAACAGTGCGCCAAGCGAGTTGACCATGAACTTAGTCAGCGCCATGTGTTCGTGCGCCGGATCGAGCGCAAGCTCGATGGAATCGTCAAAGTACACGTCGCCGTCACGGGTTTTCGCCTTGGCAAGCACACCTTGCTTGTTCGGCTCGTCGCACCGCATAGAGAAATAAAGGCGTTTCGAGTCGTAGCCAATGCGGAAGGTTGAGTCAGTCGGAGCAGGCGCGTCCGAGGTCGTCACCGTGAAGCCGCTCGCTTCGTCGGTTCCGGCCCATTCCTCTGGGTCGATGACGCCGTCTATCTTCGGCGCGGCCGCCACTTTGCGGCAGGTGTAAAGCCGGTCCAACTGTCCCGCGGTCGCGGCAGTCGATGCGAGCAGACAGACAGCGGACACAAGACACAGATATCGCAAGGCGTGAATGGCGCGTGGCATACGACGTAACCTCCGGGGGAGTTGTCTGACTGATTCTTCGCCGCGGATTTGCCGATTTCCTTGCCTCAGCGCGCTTCGATGGTAAACAGCCGCGCGTGCCTCAGGTGGAATCGCAATCGTATCGTCCTACCTCGCATCTCGCGAAGCCCCTGGCCGGAAGGCCACCGCACGGTTCCGTCGAATATCCGGCAGCGGCAGTGGGTGTTCCCACTGAAGATCGCCCGTTGGTCGCCGTTCCAGCCGGGTAGGGGATCGCCCCCCGCGCCAAGGACTTCGACAGTGATCTCGCCGTCGATAGCCAATGGGTGAGACGCAAAGGATTCGCGCGTATCGGCATTGAGGATCAGCTCAGCGTCCGGCCATTCGAGAGGCGCTGTCGTCAACTGTCCGTCGCCCGCGCCCTCTATTGCGCAAAAGCGGTCGATCGGCAGCGACGCGTACCCTATCGCGCCGTACTGGTGCGCGGAGTCGTAGTTGTGCGCTATCGGCCTGCCGCCGAAGTAAAAGACCATCTGTTCATTGATCAAGATCGGCCCGTTGTTGGCGCAGTTCATACTGGCTTTGTTCCAATAGCACGCGTTGGCAATGAAAGGCGCTCGCGGGTATGGCCGCATCCACGTTTTGCCGTCTCTGCTGAACGCCAGGTGGATTTCGGCTATGTCGATTTGCCGTTTCCAGTATTCCAGAAGGCCGAGATACCATCCATTTCGCTCGAACACGCTCATGCCGTAGAACTCGACGTCCGGCTCGTCGTTCAGATCGGGAGCCAGCGCGAGCTCAGGGTCTGTCCACGTCACGAAATCGTCGCTCTCGCTGCGAAAGATGGCCCGCACTCCGATTCGCTCGAACATGTCGTAACGGCGAGTGTACAGGGAAAACTTGCCGTTTGGTTTCGTGGTCATCATCCCGGACCGGTCGCCGGCCCGCAGAAGCTGGCCCGGAAACTTTGTCCAGCGCAGGCCGTCGGAGCTCTTCCAACCGTACATTCCGCAGTTCGGGCTCTTGTAGAAGCGGCTTGGATCGTCGCACTGGAAGGCGATCAGTTTGTACGGGAACTGCTCGTCATCCGTGTCGTGTATGACGCAGGGACTATCGGTGTGCCACTCCGGGGACAGGACGAGGTTGTTTGCGAAGTCGCCGTTCCAATCCAGGATTCCCAACTCCGGTTTTCGCCAATGGAATCCGTCCTCGCTGAAGCACACCAGGCTTCTGGTGAACGGCAGCGCGCCCGGGGTGAAGCCGGCGTAGTACATCCGGAAACCGCCGTCGGACTCCGGGAGTACCGCCCCCAGCATGGCGACTATCCGACCCTCCCACGGGCGGTCGGGTTCGACCACCGGGTTCGCGAAAACGCTCGCCGGAAGCCATCGTCGCACCAGCCGGCGCTGGTCAGCTATAAGAGTATCATCGAAAAAGAACTGGGGGATGCCGACAGGTATTCTCATAACAACGAAGATTCTACTGCAACAAGCGGGCATTTATCAATACGGTTGTCGGCGAAACCAGGCAAATTCCCCCTCCTCATAGGAGGGGGTTAGGGGGAGGTTACTCAGCGCTCAGCACTGCAACAAGCGGGCATTTATCAATACGTTTGGCGGTTGCGGACATCACCCCAGCCCTCTCCTAAAAGGAGAGGGAGCGCAAATCCCCCCTCCTTCCAGGAGGGGGTTAGGGGGAGGTTACTCAGCGCTCAGAACTCAGTCCTCAGCGCTCTACATACCTTCCTTCTCCTCGGTCATCTGCGCCGGGTGACGATTGTTAGTGTAAGTATTGCAATCCGCGTGGTCCTGGTGTCTGTTGACGTGCACCGATTCCGCTACGCATTTCGCCGCCTGGTTGTAGGCGCAGTCTTTTGCTGAACACATTACCACGCGTCCCATATCGCCGGCCTGGCTCATCGGCTGGCCGCTGTACTCCATACCCTTCACCTCCTCATCCGTAGCCGTAGTTATCTCCGACAAAAATCTTCGTACCCTGCTGGACCGCCCACTAAACGGAGACTGGAGTGAGGCTAACAGGAAATGGGTACAATAGTGGAGTCCTCGATTTTGAGGTGGAAACATCAACCTATGCGATTCTTTTTGGGAATGCTTGGGGGCGCGGTGTCCGGATTGGCACTGCTGATATGTATTGCGGTGGCGTCGGCTGCCACCGGAGGCGCTGCGTTGCGACTCGTGACCGCGGTCGCGTCGCTTGTCCTTGCGCCGCTCGGGACTGCCGTGGTCCTTTGCCTGTGCGGCGTTCTCGGAGGGCTTTTCACGTCGGGTGTGTGCGGCAAGATAGCAGTAGGTCCGGCGATAGGTGTTGGCCTCGTCTATGGCCTGGCCATCTGGCTTTTCACCCGCTTCCTGGTCCTGCCCCTGTTCCCGGAAACGTCCGCCGCGCGGATAAGCTCGCAGCCGCTGGCGTTGGTTTCGATTCTGTTCGGGCTGATGATGGGCATCTGGGTCATCGTCGCGGCCCACGCCTGGCCCACCATCGCAATCCGCTGCGAGTAACGACGTCCCCCTCCGACCGACGATTCCACCCACCCCGTCCGTTCCCCATCCTCGGACTCCCTCGACTCCTCCGACTCGTCCGACTCCTCCCAGAAGGAACCCTTGCGCCCAACGCCGAACCTCATACCTCGGAGGCGCAACATGTCGACGGATATGACCGTTGCGGAGCTTGCCCTGCTCCTGAGCCGCGTTCCCGGCCTCGGTCCGCGCGGAGTCTATAAGACACTCACCCGCACGGATTCCGGGCCGGACGTGCTTGCGTGCGCCGTCGAAGATCTCAGAAAATGCTACGGCGTTTCTCAATCCGCCGCTGAGTTCATCTGTGAAAACGCTCCCGCATTGCGCGAGGAAACACGCGAACTCGCCGAAAAGGTCGCGGGGCTTGGCATTCACGTCATAACGGTCCGCGACAACCTTTACCCGGCTTCGCTCAAAGCGTATCAGTTCCATCTGCCGCCGGTGATATACGCTTACGGCAATCTGAACCTGTTGCAGGAACGCCGCTTCGCCATCATCAACTCGGCGACGATAACGGAGCGCGGTTCCGCGGCGGCCAGGGACATCGCCAATTTGCTGATCGATGAGGGACTCACCCTCGTCACCGGTCACAATAACCAACCGTACCAGCTTATGGTCCTGACCGCCAAGAAGCGCGGCGCGCCGATTGTTATCGTACTGGACCGCGGGATAATCAGCGCGTTCCACGGGTTGTTGGACTGGCAGCCGGTCACCATGGCCAGGATTTGGGACCCACAATTCGACCCGGAGCGCGATCTGGTAGTCTCGCAGTTCAGGCTTGGAGACCATTGGATCGGCGCGAACAGCCGCCTGCGCGACCGTATGGTCTTCGGACTCGCGGACGTCGTCATCGCGTGCGAGGTCCGCTCAGGCGGCGTTATGGAGAAAGAGTGCCTTTTCGCCCGCGAACGGGGCAGGGAACTCCTGATCTGCTCGTACGGCGAAGACGATCCCGCGGGCAACCGCGCGCTGCGCCAGGTCGGCTGCCAGCCACTGAACGTCTCCGACGCCAAATCCCAGCTCATATCCCTCTACATCGCTCCACTCTTCGAAGGCCGCACGGACGATATCTCCGACGACGGCGAACCGGACGATTGACCGAGTGGTTGCCTGTTGACGACGAGGGTAATCCCCTCCCCATTTAGGGGAGGGTTAGGGAGGGGTTGCGTCTATCCAGTCCCATCCGTCCCCGCTGTGCGCGGGTCTCCCCGCTGTGCGCAGGTCTCCTGACCCCGCACCCCCTGCGACCGCGAGGTCTCCTCCCTCGACTAGCTCGACTCTCCCCCCTCCCTCCGACTCCTCCGACTCCCCCCAAGAAACCCCTTGACACACCCGATCCTGGCCTGTATAAATAGACTGTCTGCAACGATGTAGTTGCCGCATTTCGGGCAATTGTGCGCGGAAGCACAACCGGCGTAGAGGCCTCTTGGGATAAATCATTATATCCCCAGGGGCTTTTTTGTTTTGCAGCACAGTGGCTGTCGATGGGTTGCCCGCAAATACAATTCGATAGGAGGAATGACCTATGGCAGGAATGGTTGCTGCGGTGAAGCAGAACCCATTCGAGATTGCGCAGACGCAACTCGACAAGGCCGCAAAGAAGCTTGGCCTGGACGCAGGGGTACACGCTGTACTCCGCGAACCGATGAGGGAACTCCACGTTTCCTTGCCGGTGAAAATGGACGACGGAACGATAAAGGTATTCAAAGGTTTCCGCGTCCAGTACAACGATGCCCGAGGACCCAACAAGGGCGGCATCCGATTCCACCCCGAGGAGACCATCGACACAGTCCGCGCGCTTGCCGCGTGGATGACCTGGAAGTGCGCGGTGGTTGACAGTCCCTTGGGCGGTGGAAAGGGAGGGGTTATCTGCAACCCCAAGACGATGTCCACAATGGAGCTTGAGCGACTCAGCCGCGCGTACATCGACGCGATCGGCCGCATCATCGGCCCCGGGAAGGACATCCCTGCTCCGGACGTCTACACCACGCCTCAGATCATGGGCTGGATGATGGACGAGTTCAGCAAGCTCGCGGGTTTCTACAGCCCCGGCGTCATCACCGGGAAGCCGCTGAGCGTGGGAGGATCCGAAGGCCGCGGTGACGCTACCGCTCGCGGCGGCGCCTACACCGTGCGCGAGGCCGCGAAAAACCTCGGCATCGACATGAACGGCGCAACCTGCGCGATTCAGGGGTTCGGCAATGCCGGCCAGTTCGCGGCCCTGCTGAACAAGCAGCTCTACAACATGCGGATTATTGCGGTGAGCGACACGAGAGGCGGAGTCTATTCGGAAGACGGCCTCGATCCAGTGGCTCTGGTTGACTACAAGCTGCGAACCGGCTCCGTCGTCAACTTCCCCGGAACCCGGCCCATCTCCAACGAAGACCTGCTCGAACTCAGCGTGGACGTGCTTGCGCCGTCCGCCCTGGAGGGAGTTATCACATCGAGCAACGCTTCGAGAATCCGCGCGAAGATCGTAGAAGAGCTGGCGAACGGCCCGATGACGCCGGAAGCCGATGATATCCTCTACAAGAAAGGCATCTTCGTGATCCCCGACTTCCTCTGCAACGCCGGCGGCGTGACTGTGTCCTACTTCGAGTGGGTCCAGAACGTCTACGGTTTGTATTGGGAGGAGAGCGAGGTCCACGAGAAGCTGGATCGGAAGATGACCAAGGCTTTCCGCGACGTGTACGATATGGCCCGCGGCCACGAGGTCGATATGCGCACTGCCGCATATATGGTAGCCATACAGCGAGTGGCGGAAGCCATGCAGGTGAGGGGCTGGGTTTAAGCCCAAATCCTTAACAAAGCTAAACACACGGCCGGGGGCGAGAGTCCCCGGCCGATACTATCTCCGCCAGCCGCACACAACGACCCTGCCTGGAACTGGCGAGCGATCCCTCCATTATCTTGACGAAAACCCACAATCCTCTATACTACTGTTGTGAGTGCACGTGGTTTGAGGCGATAAGCTATGGCCGAAGTGAAGGAACTCTGGGAACTGACGCGCCGGATCGTCGAGGCGGTTCGCCCGCTGCGAATAATACTGTTCGGTTCCGCCGCAAGGGGGGAAATGGGACCGGACAGCGACGTGGATCTCCTGGTCGTTATGCCTGATGGCACGCATCGCCGCCACACGGCGCAATTCATCCACACTCAGCTTTTCGGCATACCTCTGGCGGTGGACGTACTGGTTGCTACTCCAACGGACTTGGCCAAACACCGAGACAACATCGGCCTCATCTACCGAACGATTCTGGAGGAGGGCAGGGAGATATATGCCGCATGATGCCGGCTCCGCGGAAGTGTGGCTGCGCTACGCCGAGGCAGATATTGAGATGGCGCGAGTCCCTTTGCCCAGAAGAGCCATGTACGAGCAACTGTGTTTTCACGCCCAGCAAGCCGTGGAGAGGGGCGTGTAAGCCGTACTGGTAATGGAACGCATAGCATTTCCCAAAGTGCACAGCATCGAGAGGTTGGTCGACCTCTTGCCGCCATCTATGTCTCGCCCAGTTGAGCTTTTGGCAGCGGCGCAACTCACCGAATACGCCACAACCTTCAGATACCCCGGTGAAGCGGAGCCCGCCTCGAAAAGCGACTACCGAGAGGCTCTTGGCATCGCTGAAGCTGTGTTCGCCTGGGCCTCGGAGCGGATTCACAGCGGCTAGGCCGAGTCGACAAGAACCATTTGCCGAAAGGTTCAACCTGTCCGACGGCCGTTAAGTGGATAATCGTCGCCACCCCATACATGGTGGCGATTCAGCAAGTAGCGGAAGCCATGCAGGTGAGGGACTGGGTTTAAGCCCAAATCCTTAACAAAGCTAAACACACGGCCGGGGGCACGCGCCCCCGGCCGATATAGTATGTCACGGGCCGATCAACGAGCCAAATCCCCTCCTAAAAGGAGAGGGAGTTCCCCCTCCTCTTAGGAGGGGGTTAGGGGGAGGTTCAGGCCGTATCTTAAGCTTATCCGTTGGCTGCTACGGGCAGGTCGGCAAACGGCTCACCGCTCGGGAGGCCCCGAATCCCTCCCGCCCCCTCAGAACCCTATGACCCTAAGAATTACCGCTCGCCCTGCACGAACTTCTCCCCGAAAGCGTTGTTGCGCTCAAATACTGCCGGCTTCCTATCCTTGGTAAGCTCCTTGTAACCCTGTGGTCTGCGAAATGCGGCGCCCCATATTGTGCGTTTCCGGAAGTCCCGCACTTCAGCAACGTCGACGTTGGCCAGGTAAATACCCTCGCTTCCTGGAGCTTCCACAATGGACCGGCCCTTTGCGCCGAATGCGACTGAGCGCCCCGCGCATCCAGGGTGCGGGGCCGCGTAATTTGTCATAGCCACTGCAAGCGCATTCTCGTACGCGCGAATCTTGAACTGATCGACCTTCAGGTCATCCAGCGTGCAGGCGTTGGGAGTCAGGATTAACTCCGCTCCCTTGAGCATCAAGATTCGCGCGCTCTCGGGAAACTCACGGTCGTAGCAAATCATGACGCCCACAGTGAGCTTCCCCTTTGCCGTGTCCAACTCCGCAACCTTGAAGCCATCGCCGGGCGTGCATGCGGCCTCACGCTTGACGAAATCGCACGTGTGGACTTTCGCGTAGGTAAACAACTCCTTGCCGCGCCGGTCGATCATGGTAGCCGAGTTCCTCGGCGCGCCCGGCCATTTCTCCAGATAGGTAACCACGATGGCCATATTCAGCTCCTTCGCCAGCGAGACGAAATGGCGCACGTAATCGCTGTCACGAGCCACGGCCTTTGCCGCCCACTTATCGCGTGATTCGCGGGTCTTGCCGGGATAGTCCGCGTAGCCGACGTTCCACATCTCCGGCATAAGAGCAACATCCGCCCCCATGTGAGCGGCGTTGCGACAAAACTCGTCCGCCTTCTTCAGATTGGCAGCCTGATCCTCTCCGATGGATTCCATCTGCAAAAGCGCAACAACAAGCTTGCTGGGGTCAGCAGCGCTCGCCGCCGGCTTCGCAGCCTGGTCCTCCGCCCAAATCGAGCCGGCCATAAGACCAAGACCCGCAATCACCGCCAGAACTGTAAGAATGTGCTTCATCGTTTTCCCCTTTCACGTGTGGCTGAGGCTGCTACGATTATATCATGGCAGAGAATACGGAACAGTTGGGCTGTTGAAAAAAGGCCGTCATGACGTCATTCTGAGGAGGAACGACGAAGAATCTGCTTTTTCGGCCCCTCGGTTGTGCTCACAAGGAGGTCTCTCGGGCCGTTCGGAAATGACGCTGGAGTCGCGCGTCAGCTTTTTTCAACACCCCCACAGCGACCGATTTTAGCGGCGGACGAAGTAGTCGTTCTTGTAACAGTTCAGTTTTGCGGGAACGCTATCCAGGTAACGGAACATGCGCCACCTTCCCCCTCTCCCCCTGGGCGGGAGAGGGCTGGGGTGAGGGGGGATCGGATTTATTATCGTGGCGGATATCATGAACTTCTATCGTGCGGGAACGACATTGATCAGCCTGGCGTATGCAAACGCGCACACCCGTGTTCGCAGACCGCCCAAGCTGACACACACGCGGGAAGCCAGTTCCCGCATAGGAATCCGGTCCCTCAACCCTCAACTCTCGACTTGGGCAGAGCGGCGGCAGCTTGTCCCCTTGAGGTCGCGCCGCAGCATAGAAGTGGAGACGCAACGGGCACTGCTACGTGGAGTTAGGTACACTTGGAACCGGGTTCGTGCGAAGGAAGCGTAAGGCGGCGGGCACAGTCAGGGCATAGGTACCGAATCGGCCCATATTGTCTGTCGGGTCTTACAACAATGATGTCACGACAAGGAAAC
This sequence comes from Armatimonadota bacterium, assembly GCA_030649165.1. Lineage (GTDB taxonomy): Bacteria > Armatimonadota > UBA5829 > UBA5829 > JAUSEB01 > JAUSGG01. Next base: position 34,063 of record JAUSGG010000116.1, on the reverse strand, counting down.
AATTGCAGTGATTCCTTTGAACTGCACGAGCTGCAAGCCATCCTTATGTTGGGTTTTCCGTCTCCGGTGAAGTCAAGATCAATGGTCATGCCGATATCCGCAGGGATTATGCACTTGCCCTCCACGCCGTCGATCCGCTTGAGATCGTAAGCCAGCTTCTGGCATAAGGGCACGCGCATGTCGCCGAGTCCGGCCCAAAACTCAGTGATGACATATACCTGCGCCTTGGTTCCCTTGATGAGCTCACGAGTGCCATTGAGCCCAAGGTGGGAAGAGTTAAGGTATTTGGCATCATTGTATTCCTTGGAGTCGGGTTGGGCAATGTTGGCGACGATAATGTCACACTTGGCGAGCTTACGTGTCAGTGGATCGGAATAGCTCGTGTCCGACGTGACTCCAACCTCAACCTTGCGACGTGCATTCTTCATTCTACATACAAAGCCAAAGGTATCGGGATTCTCGTCGTCATGGCTTGTCCGAAAACATTGGATGGAGATGCCGGGGATGCAAGGACTGGTGTGGACGCGTTCTCTGTCCTCGTCCCCTCCGCGAAATTCTCCATCATAGCAATACCTGTCCTTGCATTTCAGGCTGTGCCGCAGGCCGGCACAGAAAAGGCAGTAACGTCTTCGGTTAGAATCCTCGTGACCCAACATCTTGAACACAAGGTCGTCCAGTGCTGCGAGGTCGAGGGTGTGATCTACATGATCGTGGGTCACCACTATGCCGTCAACGTCATGGATGAGGTACCCGGATCTATGAAAGTTTGACACAAAGTCGATGCCTGGATCTACCACAAGGCCCTTGTTTTCCCAGCGGAAGAACATCCCGCCGCCAAGAAGAGATTCCTTGTTCTCAGCGCCTTCGGCTAGGATCGGCTCGGATGAACTCCAACCCTTCAGGAATACGAGGGCATCTGGTGGAAGCTTTCTATCACCTCGCTCGGCGCGGCGGACGTACGCTTTCACGGCCAATGTCGTTTCGCCCTCCGAGCTTAGAAGCTCCTCGAGCGGGTCGTAGAGGTCACGTTCCTTTGTCATACGCGAGCGAACCGCCGAGAGGGCTGGATACATTGTCTCTGCGGCCTCCGCCCCTGCGCTCTGCGCCAGTTTGACGGTCTCCGCCTGTGCTTCGGCGTATTCGGCCTCGGAGACACGTTCTGCTTTTGTGAACTTCTTGGATGCCTTTTTGAAAGCAGTAAGCGCGTCAGGATAGTTCCTTTTTTCCTTATAGGACAAGCCGAGGTTATAATAGGTCATACCGATATTGCCAGCACATGCCATTTTCAACGCTTTCTTATAGCACTTGATAGCGTTATCGTGATCCCCCTTGTCAGCATAAATCCAGCCCATATTATGCCAGGTGTCACCGGGGGTGTCGTAGCCGGTTGCCTTCAGCGCCTCTTGATAGCGCTCCATTGCCTTGTCGTGGTCACCCTTGTAGGCGTAGGCCATCCCCATATTGTTTAAAGTGTCACCGCGGGCGTCGTAATCGTGGACATCCAGTGCCTTTTGGTAGCACTTAATCGCCTCACCGTAGTCGCCCTTGTTGGCATAAGCCAGCCCCATGTCGTTCCAGGTGCCGCCGGGGGTTTTGTAGTCAGATGTATCCAGCGCCTTGTGGTAGCATTCGATGGCCTTATCATAATTACCAAGCTCGTTGTATGCGTAGCCGCGGTGGTGAGAGTCCTCTCCGCGAAGATTGGCACTGCCAATGGCTGCCAGGTTATTGTAAAGGTCTATCAGCTCCCAATAATTGTCGGCCTCCCACGCCGCGTCGATCTGCCTTCTGAGTCGTGTTACCTTCTTCATCAACTGATTTACCATCGCTCTAGCCTCCGAGTGGCACGGGGCGTATGTACCACTGTTCCTGACAGCCTGGATAGGAAAACGAGTTCAGCCACATTATCCGGCCAGACGAGAGGCGTGTCAAGAAGCAGTTCGGGGACAAGATGTCACGGTGACGTGGGAACGGATTATGATGTCCCGGAATGAGCCGACAGCGGAATAGTCGCGGTAGACTGAACAACGGGGTCAGAGCCCTATCCAGTGCCCCTGCTGTGAATGGTTCCCCGGCCTCGCGCTCTGTCGACTCCTCCGACTCTGACCCCCCTCTCCCCCTCCCAAAAACTCTTCCGAAAAACACTTCCGCCACCCGGGAACAAATCCCAATCCCCCGTCGTCTATTCACTATTAGTGGTCAGCGGACAGTGGTTCGTGGTTCGTGATTAGTGAGGGACCACGAACCGTCAACCGCCAACCGCCAACCAGCATCCGCGTCCATCAGCGTTCATCGGCGGTTTCCTGAAAGCTGAATCCGTGCAAAACGAATATCTTTGACAACTGAATAAGACTTGCGGCGAATGGCGGTCAAAAGATGATAGGTGAAAGCTCAAGGCCATATAACGTTCATCTTCGCTGGCGAAACTCCTGCGCCTTCAGGTCATTTTGGGTCCCAGAGGCCCGGAGAACGCGGAAATGGCGTTTTCGGAAACCACCCGATAGCCGTGAATAGTCAGTCAGTATCCGCCAAAACCCATGCGGTTTTGCGCAGTTTCGCATGTATTTCGGTGCGTTTTCACTGCTTTTTCACCACGTTTGGAGCCACTCTCGAAGCATCCGCGACTCCCTCGACTCCCAACGATCAACCTCTATCTGTGTTCGTCTGTGGTTAAGTCTCCTGGAGCGGGTGTTGAGGCCGTCTCGACCTCTCCAAATCCGGCAGGTCAAGCCCGCGTTGACCGTTCCGTCACTGCTGGTGTACTCCTTCGCGCGGGGCCATGAAGGGCAGCGGCTCCCCGGCGTTGAACAGGTAATCGGTCGTCCACGAATGGAGCATTCCGCCATCGTAACATGGGGGTCCCTCCTTGCTCCGATAAACGCTGCGTGTCGTCAATCGGTGGGCGGATCGTTTGCCGCAGGGGGTTGTTGCCGTGAAATGGTTGCTCCGCGGATTCACTATCTTAGCTTTCTTGCTCATGGTCGCCGCAGCGTCTGCCGCGACCTTCACGCTCGTTAAGAACGGTAAGCCGGCGTGCTGCATCGTCACTGCTGAGAAGCCGAGCGATAACGCGAGACTCGGCGCGAAAGAACTCCAGACATCCATAGAGAAGATCAGCGGCGCGAGGCTGGAAATCTACACAGACGCCGACGCGAATATCCCGACTGGGTCCAGGATATTGGTTGGTCGCAGCCGTCTCACCGACGCCATTCCCGACTTGAAGATTCCTGAAGGCATCACCCCGGCCTTCCGTGAGGAAGGTTACATAGTCCGCTCTACCGGCGATACATTGGTACTGGCCGGCAACGATACGGAGGTGGGAGATTCTCCTGAGTCCCCACCCAGATGCACGAATCCGTGTGTCGCAAGCATCGGCAATGCCATGTATCTCGGGACCCGCTATGCCGTGTGTGATCTGCTGAATCGCCTGGGAGTGCGCTGGTTCATGCCTGGGGAGTATGGCGAAGTCGTTCCCAAGTCCGCCAATCTGCGGATTCCCGAACTCTCACTGATCGAACGTCCTGACTTTCCGATGCGCTCTTTCTTCGCGTGTGGAGCGGACGGACAGGCCATGACGGACGCTCGCGAGTTGTGGATGGTCCGTAACCGGATGAACCCCCGCAGTGAGTTCTGGTTCGGACTCCCCGGGGACGGCTCCATCTTCAATATTATGCCCAGAGATAGGGTGAAGGTCTATCCGGAATGGTTCGCCCTGCAGCCGGATGGAACCCGACTGGCAGGAATGCCGTGCATGAGCGACGAGTTGCGCAGGAACGATCCGAAATACGCCGGCCGGCCGCGTCTTCTCGACCCATTGATGGAGTGGATAGGCAAAGACGTGGAACACGGTCACAGGGTCACGTCGTTCTCCCCCGACGACGGCACGCCCACCTGTGAATGTGACCTGTGCAGGCAAAAGTCCACCCGTTTTTCCACGGGTGAAGACCTCGTTCCGGGGTATCTTACTTCGCAAGAGTACTTCTTCTTCGTCAACGGGTTATTAGACGCGATGGGAAAGAAGTATCCGGGGCACATCATCGCCACGAATGGGTATGCAAACCGCTGCAATCCTCCTGAGGTGGGCCCGGAATTCAATCGGTATCGGAATCTGACGATCATGTTCGCCGACATCACCGGCTGCACTCTTCATCGCTTCAACGACCCCAAGTGCTGGCAGAACCGCCAGCAGTACAACTTCCTCAAGCGGTGGAGCCGGCTCAGCGACAAAGTGTGGTGCTATAACTATAACTACACAATGCTGGTGACCAAGGGAACGCTTACTCCGATGGTGAAGCGCATACGGACCAACATCCCTTTGGTCAAAGAGGCCGGTTCGATCGGCTTCTGCGATCAGGATTGGATCGACATATTACAGTTGGGCATACCCACTTATGTGGCGAGGTTCGCTCTTGAGTGGAATACAAAGGTCAACCTCGACGCGGTCCTCGATGACTTCTACAGCAAGTGGTTTGGTCCCGCGGCAGTTCCTATGCGCAACTACTACGAGACGCTGCAGAACGCGTTCGATGCCACTCCGTGCCACGGACACGAGGACGTTGTTCTGCCCGCTATCTACGACCCGAAGCTGATGGCTCAGTTGGCCGATGATATGGCGCGGGCGGAGGCCGCCGCCGACACGGACACGGAGAAACTGCATGTCCGCGTGGAGCGGCTCATGTATGACCATCTGCGGTTGTACGTGGACTCGCTGCATACGAAGCAGGAATGCCGTTTCCGGGACGCGGCCGTAATGATGCGGCAAATGCTCGCTCTGAAGTTGCGGATGCGCAAGATCAGCAAGCACATGGGCTGGAACCAGACCCCTTATGGGATGGACTGGGAGGCGGAGCGCATGGACCGGTTGGCGAGGATGGAAATGCTGGCGCCGCTGCCGGAAACTGCCAGGTTCCGTTTCGACAAGAACGACGTTGGCCGTTCAGAACGTTGGATGGAGGCCGACTACAACGACCGGAAATGGCAGACCGCCAAGGTCGATTCCGGCTGGCAGGACCAGGACCTCAAGGACGATGATGGCTTGCCGTCGGTCACTACGGACGGCCATCCGTACAAGGGTGTGGCCTGGTATCGTTTTATGCTCGACGTTCCGACGGCGGCACAGGGTAAACAGGCGCACTTGTTCTGCCCGGCTGTGACTAACGAGGCGTGGGTGTGGGTGAACGGCCATTACGTTGGGCGAAATGATTACCAGACGGGGTTCTTGCGCCCGCATGAGATGGATGCCGATATCAGCCCGTATCTGAAGCCGGGCAAGAATGTCATTGCCCTGCGAGTCCTGAGTCTTCAGGAGTATTTCGGGGCCAATGGGATATACGAGAGGCCGTTTCTGTATGTGAAGTGACTCGGTCTTTGTCCTCCAGGTAAGGTACCTGGAGGGATAGAGGAGGTAAGGTACCTGGAGGGATAGAGGAGTTCTGTTTCGGACGCGATGACATATCGCGCCCGATCATGGATGGCAGTAACCACTGTATTGGGAGATATTGGAGGTTGTTCATAATGAAGTGGATTCTCTGCATTGTGCTGCTGGTAGCGGGATCGGTCACCGGCGCGGCCGCCGAACCCCAATTCACGCTGGTCAAAGACGGTAAATCCGCCTGCAGTATTGTTATTGCCGAAAAGCCCAGCCATAACGCGAAAGCCGCCGCTGATGAGCTTCGGAGTTACGTGGTAAGGATCAGCGGCGCCGAATTGCCGATCTATACCGACGCCGCCAATGACCTTCCGAGCGGCCCGAAGATCCTGGTTGGCCGAAGCCGTCTGACCGACGCCATCGAGGGCCTGAAGATCCCGGACGGCATTACCACAAATCTGCGCGAGGAAGGCTACGTAATCCACTGCAAGGGAGACACGCTGGTCGTGGCGGGCAATGATACCAGAGTCGGAGACGAGCGGACCGACAAACAAAGATGTCCCCTGGCATACGATTCTATCACGTCGGATGAGATGTATCTCGGCACTCGGTATGCGGTTTACGATCTCCTCAATCGCCTGGGCGTTCGATGGTTTATGCCTGGCGAGTATGGTGAGGTCGTGCCGAAATCGGCTACTCTGAGAGTTCCTGAATTATCTGTGGAGGAGCATCCGGATTTTCCCGTGCGCGCTTACGGCATAGCCACCGATGATGAGGGCGGAGTTCAGCTTTACATGTGGCTTCTCCATAACCGGATGAACCCGAGAACCGTAGGCTGGTTTGGCATGGTTGCCGATGGAACGGTTGGAAACATTTTGCCGAAAGACCAGATTAAGGCCCATCCTGAATGGTTTGCGCTGCAGCCCGATGGAACGCGCAACCCCAACGAGGCGTGCACGGCGGATGAGCTTCGTCGGAACGATCCCAAGTATGCCGGCCAGCCTCGCCTACTGGAAGAGATCTTAAAGAGATTCGAGGAACCGGTGAAATACGGCCAGCGGGTATCCTGTTTTGCCCCCGCGGATGGCGCTCCCATCTGCGTGTGCGAACTATGCCTGAAGATTTCAAACCGATTCCCGGATGGAATGGCCTATGGGCCGACGACAGAGTACACGACCTCGCAGGAGTATTTCTACTTCGTAAACAAGCTGCTGGATGCAGTTGCCGAAAAGTATCCTGGCTACCTCATTGCGAGCAACGGATACTTTAACCGCTACCCGCCGCCGGAAGTCGGCCCGGAATTCAACAAGCATCGCAATCTGACGGTGATGTTCGCGGATATTCTTGCATGCTCGATGCACGGGTACGACGACCCCAGGTGCTGGCAAAACCGCCAGCAATACAACTACTTGAAACAGTGGTGCAAGCTGAGCGACAAGGTGTGGATATACGGCTACAACTATTCGCTGGTGAACACTACAGGCACGGTCACGCCGATGACCCGGCGCGCGATCAGGACAATTCCGCTTATGAAAGAAGCGGGCGCAATAGGCTTCCACGACCTTGACTGCTCGGACCTGATGCACAATGCTATCGCCTCCTACGTGGCGCGCTTCGCTCTGGAATGGAACACCAAGGCTGACATGAAGGCAGTCCTTAACGATTTCTACAGCAAGTGGTTCGGTCCCGCCGCCGTGCCGATGCGGGACTACTACAATAAGCTGGAAGCGGCATTTGATGACGGGCCGTATCACAGCTCAAACGTCAGCATACTGCAATCCGTGTATAAACCCCAGTTGATCGCCCAACTGGCCGGCGATATGGCGCGCGCGGAGGCGGCGGCTGTCTCCGATACGGACAAACTGCACGTGCGAATGGAGCGGCTTCAGTTCGATCATCTGCGGATGTATATGGATTTCCTTCAAGCGCAGCGGGAGCTTCGATTCCGGGATGCCGCCAGGCTGATGCGTGAGATGCAGGGGCCAAAGAAGGAGATGCAGCGGGTGAGCAAGTTTGCCGGCACGTGGGGCTTTGACTATGCAGGCATGCCCACCCAGGTTGAACGCATGGAACGTCTGGCGTCGATGGAGATGCTCGCTGCGCTGCCCGAAATGGCTCGGTTCAGTACGGATAAGCATGATGTCGGACGTTCGGATCGCTGGATGGAGCCCGACTATAATGATTCCAAATGGCAGCTTTGTTCAACCAGCGCGGGCTGGCAGAACCAGAAGCTGAAGGATGAAGACGGCCTGCCTACGATGAGCCGTGAGGGGTATCCATATACGGGCATTGGATGGTACAGGTTTACGGTCGATTTGCCGGCAGTACCGAACGGCAAGGAGGCCAGGTTGTTCCTTCCGGGGTTTGTGAGTCAAGCGTGGGTCTGGGTCAATGGCCGGTATGCGGGACGAAGTGAGTACACAATACCCTGGCTGCTGCCTCAGGAGATGGACATCGGGGTCAGCCCGTACATCAAAGCCGGGAAGAACGTGATAGCCGTGCGCGTGCTTGAGGCAAACCCCTATGTAGGGGCGGACGGCATTTACGAGAGACCGTTTTTGTACGTGAAGTGATTGGGCTTGTCCTCCAGGTAGGGTACCTGGAGGGATAGGTAGGGTACGCGGAGGGATAGAATCGGGAGGGATAGAGGAGTTCTGTGCCTTTCGCGATTTACGATTCCGCGATACTGAAGGAGAGATCGATGTATTCGTCATTCAGATGCAAGCGCTTCGTGGGTTTCATCGTGCTGCTGGCAGCGGCATCAATCGCGCCCAGCGCGTTTGGGGCCGGCCGGATGCCGCCACTTCGCCGCTACCGCGACCTCAAGGTCTATACGACGAGCGCGCCGGACAAAACCCGTCCGGGGCGTATTCTGGCCCGTACGCAATTCGTCAACGAAGGCCCAAGGTCGTTGAAACTGTCCGCCCGTTTGAACGCCTGCCGACCAATCGGTTTCGCGGGAGCGGGATTCGCCCGCACAGTCGCTCCGGGGAAGAGCGTGATCTGGCAGTGGCGTTTTACCGCGCCTACGGCGCTGAAACGGCAAATCCTGACCGGAAGCACAAGCGTCAATGGAAGAGTGGAACGGGACTTGTACATTGCCGTGCAGGGCCGCGACCCTGTGGATATGCGCGCCGACGGTTTGGAGAAGATCACTGAGGCGGGCCGTGTGGTCGCCACTTACGCTCCCCGCGCACTGAGCAGTATCGAGGCAGAGCTGGCCTGGCGCAAGGCGAACCGTCCGATACCGGCTTTGATGCTGGCCTCTGCCGGAAAGACGGACTACACCATCATCCTGGAATCGGAGCCTGCGTCGAAAGACGAGGTAATTGGCGATCTGCAGCGCGTTGTGAAACTGCAATCAGGCGCTGAAATGCCCGTAAAGACGAAGGCTGAGGGTCCGGCTATCATCCTGCGGAAGGCCGATCTTGGCGCCGCGGCAAAAGGTCTGTATGACGCCTATCGACTGCGGACAGAGGGCCGGAACGTGATTATCGAATCGCCCACACCGCTGGGCCTGCGAAACGGCATTTACGGCCTGCTGACCGACCACCTCGGTTGTCACTGGTTCCAGCCAAACGCGCTGGGTGAAGAGGTCCCCATTCCCAAGGACAAGACCGTTCGCTTGCCGAAGCTCAACGAGGCGCATGGATCGGTGTGGTCATCCTGCTCCGGAGTGAGTTGGGGCCGCTCGCCGCTCTGGGACGCGCGCAATCGCGCCGTTGTCAACTATGGCCGCATGAGCTTCGGCCACTGCTGGGAAGGTCACATACACCCAGGCATCTACCCGTTCGACAAGTTCCCGGAATACTACGCGCGCGACGGCAAGGGCAATATCCGGTGGAAGGCAAGCTCGAATTTTTGCTCCACCAACCCGGACGTGATCGAGATCGTCGCCAAGAACATCAACAACCATTTCAAGAGCGATCCTAACGCCATAGTCGCGTCACTGGATCCCAATGACTATAGCCCCATGTGCCTGTGCGACCGCTGTCTGGCGCTGGACAAGAAGTATGGCCAGACCAGAGAAGACGGCATGCAAGCCGCCGACCGCCTCCTGCATTTCTCCAAGGAGATACACGACCGGCTGGAGCCGCAGTTCAAGGACAAATACCTCGGCATTCTCGTCTACGGCCTGCAGATCGAACTGCCGAAGACCGCCAAACCTCACCCTCGTCACGCTGGGATCATCTGCGATATGATGTGGGTCTACGATCACAGCCGCCCGTGGAACGACCCCACCAGCAGTCTGAACCATCACTTCTACGAACTGGTGAAAGGTTGGGGTAAGCTGCTGCCGCAATTCGGTTACTACGATTATTTCGGCCAGGTTTCGTACCTGGGCCCATGGTCGATGGTCCACAAGATGCGCGAAGACATTCCGGCGTTTCGTGACCTGGGCGGCACTTTTCTGATGCTGGAGAACCAGCCTCTATTCATCACGCAGGGATTGAACCACTACATATCGGGCAGGCTGGTGTGGGACGTGAATGTGGACGTCGATCTCGCGCTGGAGGAGTTCTTCCGGGAGTATTATGGCCCGGCGGCGAAGGAGATGCGCGAGTATTGGCTGATGGCGGAACGTTTCTACGCCTTGGAGCGCCCAAGCTCCAATTGGTATCCGAGAGCGGGTATCAGACATGAGTTCTGGACTGAATTGGCCGGCTGCCTCGCCAGGGCGGAGAAGTCGGTGGCCGATCTGCCCGCCTCTCAGAAGCGTTTCGCCGATCGGGTAAAGATGGTGTCGGACGCGTTCGCATACGCCCAGTGTCGTTTCGAGCACGACGCGAAATACGGTTGGATTGCTCAGAGTCTCAACAGGCTGATCGACCATGGAGCCGGCATTGCCTATCTGCGCAAACACCGGATCGCGCTTGAGGAGCCCCAGAAGAAGTATTCCGGAGACGACGGTTATTGGCCGCCGCTGGCGCCGGTTTACTCTGTAATAGACGTAGACGCGGCAATCAAGCAGCACGAAAACCCCGCGCCGGCTGGGATGCCGAACTATAAGGCTGCCGAAATGCCGGGCTATTCGGACGCGGAAACCTTCACCGAGATGCGCAAGACGATGACCGAGATATTCGACTTCCCCAAGACCGGGTGGAAGTTTGCGATTGACCATCGGAACAAGGGCATCAGCGGAAAGTGGTATGCGACAGGTTTCAACGATTCGAAGTGGCGAAGCATCCAGATCGCAAAGTTCTGGGAGGAACAGGGTGTCGACTACAACGGCGCGGCCTGGTACCGGAAGCATTTCACCGCTCCGGCCATTGAGCCGGGCAAGAAGGTCTTCGTTGTGGTCGGGGCGGCGGACGATTGGGCGAAGGTCTGGCTGAACGACCAATATTTGGGAGAACAGAATCTTCCGATAGGGGTAGGCGCGGGGACGCCGTTCGCCCTTGACGTGACCAAAGTGATCAGGCCGGGCAAGGCGAATCTACTGGCGGTCCGTGTCGATGACCCCGGAGCGCTCGGCGGTTTGTGGAAGTCTATTAAGCTGATGGTGAAGTGAGGTTTATAAGGTTGGCAGGTCTTGCTGGAGGTGTGTTGATTGGATTCTGAGCCGTATAGTATTGGTAACAACCATCAGCTTTTTCTTGATGACTATCTGATTGCCGCGTCGGAGGGTGTCACGCGGCGCGTTTGCCCGGTCGTAAAGCATCCGGCGAATCCGGTTATCCGGCCGGAAGAGCCGTGGGAGCCGAGCGGCTACATGACTTTCGGCTCGATCATGTACGACAAAGGGGAGGGCATCTACAAGGCATGGTGCCACAGCGTTGTCGGCGCGCCGAGCCTCGCGAACGTAAACCGGCTCGCGGGAGGAGGGACCTTCTACTTCGTCAGCGACGACGGCGTTACCTGGCGACGGCCCAAACTCGACGCGGTATTAGTGGATGGCAGGCCGAGCCATATCGTCTCGGTCTGGAACCCGAACTGGACGGAAGGAGACGACCCGTTCCAGGAGATTTTCGGCGTTTTCAAGGACGAGCAGGAGAGTGATCCTTCCCGCCGGTATAAGATGGGGTTTCTTTATCTGAAATGGAACTACCACGGGCCCAACGAGAGCAAGACCAACCCCGGTCAGCTTAGGGCGCTGGGGGTGGCGTACAGTCCTGACGGTGTACATTGGGAGGCAATCGAGGGTCCGGTCGCTTTCAATACCGCGGACGGCGCGACGCACTGGTTCCGCGACCCGGTCACCAACCGGTTCGTGCTATTCGGCCGCGGCAAACACTACAACGCTGACATGGTCGAGCGTTACAAGAATGACCCTCGCTTTGCTCATAACGATGGCCGCGCGGTGCGGCGGTCAGAGAGCGATGACTTCCTGGAATGGGAGCCTGCCGAGGGGCAAATCGTGATGTCGGCGGATGCGCGGGACGGTCCCGGTGATGAAGTCTACGGCCTGAGCGTGTTTCCCTACGAGGGCATCTACATCGGCATGGTCCAGGTTCTGCACAGCTACGCGGAGCACGTCTACCTGGAGATTCAGTTGGCGGTCAGCCGCGACAGCGTTCACTTCCAGCGGCTGAGCGACCGTTCGGCCTTCATCCCGGTGGGAGGAGTCGGCTCGTGGGACCGGTTCAACAACTCCTTGGCGACGAATCCTCCCCACTGCGTCGGCGACGATTTGCGCATCTACTATGCCGGACGGAGCTACCTGCACAGCGGGATACACCAGGGGCCGGACAACGGCAAAGAGAGAGGGATCCTGCCTCTGGCGGGCGTGGGGATCGGGACTACGAAGTTGGATCGGTTCGCCGGGATGGAGGGAACCTTTGCGACAGGGACTCTGCGCACGAAGCCCGTGCTGGTGGAGGGAAGCTCGCTGCACGTCAACGCGCATGCGCCATTTGGCCGGGTCGGCGTCAGTCTTCTTCGACCGGATGGAACGCCGATTGAAGGCGCGACGGCCGACGTGCAGGGAATCGACGCGGTCGTCGCGCCGGTTGCGGTGGATTTGTCTCCATTGGCCGGCCAAGCCGTGGCGCTGGAGTTCAAGATCACCAACGCGCAACTGTACTCATTTTGGATGGACTAAGGAGAGAAGGTGAAGCTATCAGTCAAGCTTCAAACAGCGCCCGCCGAGTTGCGCGATGGACTTGCGGCTATCGTGTTGGATTTCCCGGACCGCTTTGGGACCGGCGCGCCTATGACTTTCACAGCGGACTCGACGCTCCACGGTCCGCGGGTCAGTCGTACCGAAGCGGGCGTGCACATCAATTACGGGCGCAGGATCGACGCGTACCGCGCACTAGGCCGTCTGCTGGGCGCGGATGATCTGGATGCCGTCAGCTTCGAGGAGACCTGCCGATTCGATACGCTGGGGGTTATGATCGACTGCTCGCGCAACGGCGTGCTCACGGTTGCCACGGCCAAAGACTTCCTGCGCCGATGCGCGCTGATGGGCATCAACATGATGCATCTCTATACCGAGGACACGTACGAGGTCCCCGGCGAGCCGTTCTTCGGATATATGCGCGGCAGGTACACGTACGATGAGTTGAAGGAGATCGACGACTATGCCTACGCGCTGGGCATCGAGATGATTCCCTGCATCCAGACGCTGGGACACCTCGATCAGATATTCCAATGGCCGGCGTACCGCGAGTTGCAGGACGACGACGGCGTGCTGTTGACCGCGGACGAACGGACCTACGCGCTGCTGGAGAAGATGATCTCCGCCGCTAGCGCCCCATTCCGGTCCAGGCGTATTAACATCGGCATGGATGAGTCATTTGGGCTCGGCAGAGGTAGACATTGGAAGGCTCATGGCGATGTGAGCCAATTGGAGATGTTGAACGACCATATCCGGCGGATGCGCGACATCTGCGCGGCGCGGGGGCTGCGCCCGATGATCTGGGGCGATATGTATTTCTGCTTTGCCAGTCCCTCGATTGAATACTACGATAGCAAAACGGTGTTTCCGGAGGGTTTTGCGGAGCGTATACCGAAGGATGTGGACCTCGTATACTGGGACTACTACCACGGAGACGTGGAGTTCTACGAGGAGTGGATCGACCGTTATCGCGAGTTGGGCTGCGAGCCCCTGTTTTCCTGCAGCGCCTGGACGCACGTGCGACTGTGGGCCGCGCTGCAATGGTCGTTTAAGACTGTCAGCGCGGGTATGACCGCTGCACGAGGGAAGGGTGTGCGCGAGGCGATGATCAGCCTGTGGGGCGATGACGGGACCGAGGCTGATTACTATTCGGCTCTGCCGGCCATGCAGCTTTTCGCCGAGTTTGGCTACGCCGACGAGGTGGATATGGAACAGGTCAAACGCAACTTCCGCGGGTCGTGCGGGGCGGAGATGGACGGCTTCGTTGAGGCGAGTAAGATCGACTATTTCGCATTTCGGACCGATGGCACGGAGTCGTTCAGCAACCACAGCAAATGGCTGCTCTACCAGGATCTGATGCTCGGCCTCATGGACCCGCAGTTGGAAGACTTCGACTTGCGCGCCTATTACAGCGAACTGGCGGGGGAGTTGGAGTCGGCGGCGGAGAGGGGCGGTCTCGCGGAGCGTCTGCGGTACCCGGCGGCCATAGCACGGGCGCTGTCGCTCAAGACCCACCTCCGCCGAGACCTTCGCGCGGCCTACCTCGCGGGCGATAAGGCGCGGCTGCGAGAACTCGCGGAGGGCGATCTGGCGAGTCTGCGAAAATCCGTGGACGCGCTTTGGAAATGCTACCGTGATATGTGGCTTGCGACGTTCAAGCCGTTTGGCCTCGAGGTGATCGAGCAGCGTTACGGCGGGCTCCTCGCGCGGCTGGAGACCGCGCTGTACCGAGTCAACTCCTACCTGAACGGCGAGATTGCGGAAATACCTGAGTTAGAGCAGGAGCCGCTGCGGTTCCTGCCGCAGCCCGTGGAGCACGTGTGGGTTCCGTATCGGCGGGTCACGACGCCGAGTTTTATTAAGTGAACAACTATGGCAAACACACTTAAGCCCGTGGCATTCCTGCCATGGCTGGAACTTCATGAAGAGGTGAAGGTCGGCAAGGTCGTATTCTGGCCCTATGAGAAGATGAAGGATCGAAACCTGCCGACCGAGCATCCCCCGGAAACGCTGGACAAGTACGCGGGAGCCTTTCGTACTCATAATGACGAACCGGCTCCTGTCACATGTGTCTCCTACAAGACGGATTCACCTCCGGACGAGCGACTGACCAGGGCGGAATCGCGGGAATTTCTCAGAGCACAGCACATTCTGTTTGCTGCTGCGTATGTTGGTGCAATCAAGCAGCCTTACTTGTACGACTTCGTGCCAACCTGTCCGTCAGCCGAACACTTCACGTTGTACCACTTCCCGCGCAAACCCGAAGATCGCATTAAAGGACACTTCGGCACGGATCTCGCGGTCGGCATCATAGATGGTTTCCGTATTAAACCTCCGGACCATTTGCATAGGTATGCGTTTAGACTTCTTGATCCTCTGCTTCTTGCACTTTCACGTACGATCATGTTGCCTCAGAAGCGGTCGGTCTCTGTCTGGCGCACGCTGGAATGGTTCTTCTACTCGCAAACTACTCACGGGCACTTTACGGAGGAGTCGCGTCTGATAATGTTATGCATGGCGATCGATGCCCTGATTCCCAACTGCAAAGGTTGTCAAGACTTTGTGAAGCACGTAGGTCAAACTACTCATAGCCTCAAGTTGCCCAACCGGTGGAAAAGAAAGTATAAACTTAACCACAGAATAATTACGGTGCCGTGTAGCGTCCTCGAAGCCTGGGCATCGGATTTCTATGAGACTAGAAATGCTCTTGTTCACTATACACCAGGGGAGAATACGTCGGTCATATGGCGTCGTATGCGATTGGGGAGGAAGCTGTCTGGATTTCCACACGATATCCTGGCCAAGTACGCCTGGTTCGAGTGCCTTTGGAATGAGTTAGACCAGATCGGGGCCATCCCGCCACAACCAGCCGATAGGACAGGCAAGCCTGGCTTCGCCAAGGGACGGATCGACAGGGCTTTCAGATGGCACATGGATTGGCAGTGGTCGCTCGATTCGATGAGAGAATGGTGGCGCGACTTTCTGACTGGCCGGATTCTTCCGCCCCACTGGGAATGGAACCCTCGGCCCCCAGCAGAGTAAGTCGAGTTTCTACCTGCGTCTTGCTCGCGTGAGCACCGTAAGTCCGACTTCTTCATCGCCGTCGATCGGATAGTAACGTCGTGCCAGTGGTCCTCGCTGTAAGTTGCGTCACTGGAGTTTATGAAGTTGATGCACAGCGTTCGGCTCAAGCGGTGTAGGTTGTCCATAGCCGAGACGCGCATGGGGAGACTACTCCCATAGACGGTGAAACCATTGACCATGTGCCTGCGCTTGCCATAGAATAGATGGGGTGCGGTTCGATTCTCCCTCCATCGTACCACTGCCTTCCAGAAGTAGTAACCGCTGAATTTCAAGCCGGAGGCACAATGTCAGACACCCGACAACCTGAAGTCAGATACCACATGCTCCGCCCGGAGCAGATCGTCGCGAGACGGAAGGAGTTCCCGGCCGCGTACATACCGCTGGGGACGCTCGAATGGCACGGCGCGCAAAACGCGGTCGGGGCCGATGCCCTTCAGGCCGAGGGGATTGCCATTCGCTGTGCGCGGAAGGGTGGGGGACTCATCTTTCCGCCGCTGTACTACGGCGAGAGCAGGTCTGAGTCGATCATAGAGGTGAGCGGGCAGGACCGGCATCTGATCGCGGAGAAGATGGAGCTGCCGCCGGAGAACTTCGGCCCTGACCGACAGCCGTTTTCGGGCACGGAGCAGATCATCAACTACCACAAGCTGCTCCTGCACATCCTTTGCGAGGTCGAATCGCTCGGGTTCCTGGTCGGTGTCTTCGTCGTGGGGCACTACCCGCTGATCGACCACGCCCGTGCGGTTGCGTCACAGTTCAACCAGCGAAGGCTGATGAAGTTCGAAGGGATGCTCGCCTGGGCTTTTGTCGATTATCTGCTGGTGGAGGATGCTTACCCCGGCGCGGGAGACCACGCGGGCGGCTGGGAAACCTCGCACATGATGGCCCTGTATCCGGAGACCGTGAACCTCGACCTCATACCGCCGAGAGGCGAGCCGGATATCGGCACAATCTGGCGCATCGATCCCCGTGATTCCACGGCAGAGTTCGGCCAGAAGATCCTCGACAAGGCGGTTGACGTGGCGGTAAAGGAAGTCACACACCGGATCGAGAACTTCGATTTGTACCTCGGACACGGAAAAGGGCTTCAAGAGGGACTGTGGCGGCGGGAAAGCCGGACGGAATAAGAGCAATCTGGAAAGGATTTCTACAATACCATGCGTAATTTCTACATTCTGTTTCCCATCGCAATGACATTCATCGTCTCCGCGCTTTCGGCCAGTTGCGCTACGCACACCTGGTGGCAGGCCAGGGATATGTACCACTGCGGCGGCGACTCGCGGGAACTGATTACCTTCGACGGCGTCAAGTCGACCATACGAGTCCCCGGCGAGAACAAGGTCCACTCTCTCTCGCACTGTATCCGGTGCGCGGATTATTCGAAAGACTCGTTCGTAGTGGAATTCGGCGAGGTCTCGCCGGGCGTGAACTGGGAACTCATAGCCGTGCCGCTGGAGAACAACACCCAATCGATCCCGCTCCTCAAGGGTTCGGGCGGAGGAACGCACAAGGTTCCTCTCGCTAAGATGGGCCTTCCCACATGGTGCGGCGCTGATTTGGTTCTTCGGTTCGCGTCGGAAAAGCCGGGCGTCATGGAGATACTGAGATGGGCCGTGGAGACGCCGCTCCCGAACAGATTCGCTAAACAACACGCGATGGCCGCAAAAGCCCTTGTCCGCGCGACTCCTCTGGAGCGCGGTCTGGTCCCACACTGGAACCCGGATATCGGCGGCTCCGTCTGCGCGTATAACGCTGCTCATCCCGAGCACTACAACTACTGGCTCGAAGACGAAGGCGAACTGCTGTGGTCGCTCGGCAACTACCCGACCATGATGGAGCTTTACGGCAAAGGACTGCGGGATTTCATCGTCAAGCACTGCAAGGCAGGCGCCCCGGTGAGGAAGGTCGGTAACCAGCCGGTGATGGCGAACATTTTCCTGAAACCGGGCGAATACTCCATCGACACCGGCGTCATCCACGTAATGGGCAACCTGGCGGACGATCCGCACGTCCACATTCATCCGAGCGTTTACGAGAACCACGGTCTTCTCGCTTCCATAGCGGACTTCATCGTCTCCTACGCGACTCCGGATGGATCCGAACACACAATCGACTTCCGTAAGCCGGCGAAATACAGCATAGACTACGATAAGCCAAAGAAAGGTGTATCCCGACTGCGGATCGAGGCGAATGATGACCGTGTCTCGGCCAGGTTTGATTTCAATATATTGCGCGGGCGCGTGACCGCCAACGTCGAAGTGTCCAACGTTGGAGCGTCCGGCCTGCGGGATGTAACCGCCAAGTTCACCCTGCGAGACTGCGATCGCTACTATAAATCGCCGTTCAACCGGATCAAACAGTTCGAGAAGGTTGCGATCCTCTATTCGGAACAACCGGCGCTGGAGAACTGCAACATACTCAGGCTTGCCGGCCCCGCCGCGGAATCTGTGAAAGTGAAGCAAAGGCCGGATGGCGTTATTCACCAGGCCGACACATCGACGGTTCTTTCCATCGGGCTACCTCCCGGCAAGCGGGCGGCTCTGAAACTCGCTGATATCAATTGCGGCTCGACCTCATTTGCCGATAAGATCGAAATATATGAAAACGTGGACTTCGAGGATGCGGACATGAGCATGTCGTACGTCGGCACGTATCCGCTTCTCGGTCTGGCCACGTATTCATATCGCTATCCCGGCGACAAGGAAGCGCGGGAGGTGACGAACAGGATGATCGACAACTTCTTCGCCGCGCGGCTCCGGCTGCGGGACCGCGAACTGGGGTATCTGCTCTGGGTGTTGAACCTGATGGGGCGCGACAAAGAAGCAATCGTTATAGCCGATCAGTTAGAAAAGTACGCCGCCGGTCTGAAGTTTGATAACTCGCAGAGCAGTTCGGCTATGGCCATCGGCCTGCGAAGCGTCGGACGCTGGGAAGCCGCCGATCGGATTTGCGCGAATACAACCACGCGATGGAGCAGCGTCAATGCTCCGACCGACGTGTTGGGCTACGGCTGCTTGCAGTCTGAGCCGGCCGCCGAAACCTGCTATTATCAGCTTAGCGACACTCTGCGGATGATGTATTGGGACGAACCACACAGACTCACCGCTCATAGTATGCGCTTCGTCGAGGAAGGCCCTCAGGAAGTGCAGGCGTATACGCTTATCTGCTTCGATTTCATCCTGAGACGCTACGGCGGGATTTGCCCGGTGCGGCTCGACCCGTTCACGGGAACGGAGATCACGAAGATGAGTTACGACGCGGCCGCGGGAGAATGGCGAGCTGCCCTGATCAAGACCGGCGAGGTGGACGTATTCACCAGCTTCCGCGCGCCGAAGAGCGTGCTGTGGAACGGGCAGGAGTTGCCGGCCGGCAACTGGTCGTACAATGATGAAACGGGCGTGGTCTACCTGAAGGGACTCAGCGGCGATGGTGAGCTGACGATATCCGTCGATGGCGCGCCGCCGAAGCCGAAGTCGTCCTGGGAGCCGATTGATTATATTGGGATCAAGAAGAGAGGATGAGCTAGCGCTCAGTGGCCGGACCGGCTTGCTGAGGGTCGGGCAGCGCTTGGGAAAGCGCCTTGATGAACTCTGGGTTGATCTCAGCGCCGAGCCCGCGGCATGCATGGACTTCCTCCCACGCCCTGCCGTAGTCTCGCTTATTGTAGTAGCCCATAGCCAGGTTGGAGTGCGCGTCCACGCTGTTCGGGTCTATCTCGACGGCTTTGGAAAACTCCTCCATAGCCGAATCGAGCAGGCCTTTCGCGCCGAGCGCGACACCAAGGTTGACGTGGGCTTCCACGATATTCGGATTGATGCCGAGGGCTTTGTTGAACTCCGTGATAGCCTCGTCGAACCTGCGCAAGTTGACCAAAGCGATACCCAGGTTTGCGTGCGCCTCGGCAAACTCCGGCTCCAGTTCCAGAGCCTGCCGGTACCTCTCAACCGCCTCATCCTGGCGTCCTAAAGCGCCAAGGGCGTTCCCCGAGTTGTTCAGCGTCTTAGGCACGTCCGGCTTGATATCGAGAGAGCGTTCGTAGTTGGCCAGAGCGGCGGAGTAATCTTCTTTGGCTAGCTGCGCGTTGGCGAGGTTCAGATACGCCAGAGCGTTACTCGTCGTTACCTTCGCCGCGTGATCGAAGAGGGCGATACTGTCGCTCCAGTAGCCCGCCTGCTTGTGCGCGCCGAATGCCGCGGCGATGAGAACTACCGCCGCAAGGGCCGCGGCCACCGCATTGGGCGGCGCGGGCGCCGCTGGCACATCCCTTGGAACGAACTTCTTCTTGTTGGATTTCCGAACTCCAGGCACGACGCTCACGGTCTGCGCGGGACGGCGGGGCGCGATAAGGTCCGATACACCCCACGCGGCAGCGATGAACAATCCGGTGAGGGTGAGGTAGGTATAGCGGTCCGCCATAGCCTGGCCGCCGACCTGCACCAGGCCGATCACCGGCACGAGCGTGATCAGATACCAGAGCCATCCGACGAGCACGTATTGGCGTTTCCATGCGCATGCCACTGACGCGGCAGTGACGGCGAGAAGCCCCAATGCCGCCAGCGCCGCCAACCCTTGGGAGAGCGTGTGTCCGGGATGCGGGTAGTAAACCGCCATATTTGTCGGCCATACACATTTCCAGATGTAGGCCACGTATGAGACAGCCGCGTTTCCTACTCGAATGCCGGGAGGTATGACCTCCGAGGGCGGCACTGCCCCTCCCGCCCGCTGCGCCATTATTGTTACAACGCACGACGCGCACGACAGCGCCAGCAGGGGCAGTTTCTCCAGGACGAGCGCTGGGACGCGCTTCGGGACGTCCAGCCTTCTCAGCGGCCAATAGTCCAGCAGCAGCAAGACTAGCGGCAGACTTACCATCATGGGCTTCGCCAGCAGACCCAGCGCAAAGGAAAGAAATACCAGGCAATACCAGACTACTCCAGGCCGCCTGGCGTATTGCGCGTACAGGAGGAGAGTCAGCATCCAGAAGAGCCCGCTAAGCACGTCCTTGCGCTCGGCAACCCAGGCCACCGACTCGACGTGCAGAGGATGCAGCGCAAACATCGCCGCGACGAACCCGCTTCGCCAGACTGCGCCGGTCATCCGGCTCAGCGCCGCGAAGAGCAGAAGGGCGCTCAGGATGTGAATCAGAAGACTCGTGCGGTGATGACCTTTAGGGTCCTTTCCGTATAGCTGCCAGTCCAGCATATGCGACATCCAGGTCAACGGATGCCAGTTAGAGTTTTTGATGTCGGTGAAGGCCCAGGTCACGCTTTCCCGCGTCAGTCCCGCCTGAACGTGTCGGTTCTTGGTAACGTAGATGGGATCGTCGTAGTTCACGAAATCGTGCCGAAGGACCTGGCTGTAGACGCCAAACGCGGCGGCGACCAGGAACGAGCATATAACGATACCGGGGTACTTTAGGAGAAGCTTCATCAAGGCCGGACTACCTGCGATTTCCGTTCTGGCATTCTTGAAATAGGGCGCGGTGACAACCAATGTCGAGTAATCTGTTCGCTGTCCGTCGGAGATATTCCTTGCGCGAGGTCGCTTGCCGGACTGAATGTATGGTCGTTTGGGTATAACGGATTGCGGGTACAATGCAGAGCTGGCGCTGTCGTCAATGGACCATTTCCAAGGGAGGCTGATGTAAATGCGATATATCGCGGCAATCGCAATTGTCTTGTTCGCGACGTGTGGGACCGTCTATGCAAAGGATGATACGAAAACCCCGGTGGGAGTGGCGTATCAGGTATTCCTTCCGAGCAATTCCACGACCAAAGACGTCTTTGGCGACTCATGGAACGGATTCGGCCTGCAAGTTATCACTCCGCAAGAGGAGGACAGATGGACGCCGATGGTAACCCTCGGGATGTTCCAGTCGTCCGGCGACGGCGACGCGACTCTGTACGCGCTGAACGTCGGTTTGGAACGAGGACTGTCAGGGTCGGACAAGGCACGGCCTTACGTGATCTTGAAGGCAGGGCCTTACTACGGCACGGTCGACGTCCCAAGCCAGGGCATTGACGAGAACAAGGTCGGGCTCAACGCCAACGCCACTGTCGGCATCCTGTTCAACGAGCGGTTCTATCTGGAAGCGCGCTACGACTACTTCAGCAAGCTGGCGGGGTTCAACTTCAACGGCTTTACATTGGCGGTGGGAGTCAAGCTGTTCGATTTGTAGTGGCGTTCCGGGCTCCCGTTCAACTCCTTCCAAAGCCGCGTCGGAGCCTCTTTGTCGTTCCTATCTAACGCTGCGACGGCGAATTTCTTGAATCCCTTCCTTTGGTGGTAGAATTCCAGATACGCCGACTTTTCTCTGCGCCAAAGCGTGCAATCTCCGCTGTCCCAGTCCAGCCACGAGCAGGTGTAAAGACCGATCAGGTCTCTGCAATTCCTGTTGCCTCCCAGTATCCATCCGTAGAACGGCGGGCCGCCATAGACTTCCACTCCGGCGTACGTGATCGCGTGGGTCTTCGTATCTGTGTACAGCGTATCAGGCTGGAAATCGGGGTAGAGGTCCAGGCTCCACGAGGGAATATCTCCCTGGTTGATCTCTTCCTCGAAGAGCACATACGGCCTCCCAGCGATCGCGCGCGCCTTCAACCGAATGGAGCCGCCGTCATCGTAGGAGTATGACAGCAGGTACTCTTTTTCCGCGTCTGAGGATTTGGTCCTCTGACACGTGAACGATGTCACCGAGCGTCCCCACGGGTTGTGCGTAAGAAGAGTCCCGCCGCACCGCCACTTGCCGTCGACGCCCATCACCCGGCGTATCGGGGCCTGCGCTTTTTCACCCCAGCCGATCTCCACCTTGATCTTCCCCGTGTCGACAATCAGCCCTGTGTCCCCATTTGCCGTCTCAGTGACCACGCCGGAGGGTTTCACCTTCGGTCCAGTCGACTTCAGCTCGGCTTTGCCGCCTTTGTACTTCTTGAACAGCGCCACGAATTCGTCCGGCCGCACGACTACGTATTCCGACGGCAGCATGTCGGCGGACATCTTGAGCGTTGTTGGGCCAAGGTCCCAGCCGATAGTCCAGGCGTGGATAAAGCCCGGTCGCTCCGTAACCTTCACGTCCTTGATCCAATTGGCAAGTGTCTTCGATCTTCGACCATACTCGTTGGCTATGGAGACTTCGCGGCCTCCTCCGGGAACGCCATTCGTGAGGGCGTGGAATACTGGGACGCCATCCAGCATATAGTTGGCTTTCTCGTAAGTCATTCCGCCTCTCATCCCATAGCCCTCGAAGAGGCCTTCGAGCCCAGGAATGTTCTTGGCGAACGTGCGAAGGTTCCCCGGAGGCGCCCAGGGGTTAACCATGGTCCAGCCGAGACGCTTCATGTAACTCCCCGTCAGTTTCGCGTAACCCGCCGCCAGGTCTTCCTGATCCTGAGGGTATGCCGAAGCAAAATCCGGGAGACTGGTCAGGCAAATCCCTGTCAGCGCCGCCATGAAGTAGTCGTTCTCCGTTGCCGTGGTCACAAGCTGCGCCAATGTGGTCGGAGCGAGTTCGGAGAGAAGGGGACCTATCGGCCAGCCGATAGGAACCCTGCCGCGCCAGGGATCGCACCACCATATTCGATACGGATCGTCGGTTTCGAACCCAAGTCTCTCCCACGGCGGACCCCCGCCGATGACGTGCCCCATATTGTCGTGCTCCGAGTTGGTGAACGTCACGTAGATCTTGTCCGGCCCGAGATCGCGCATAGGATGGCGCCTCTGCCGGAGCATTCGGTCGGGGATGCGTACCCCCGAGAGCACGGTGACATTGCAGGCGTAAAATGGTATGTGTAAATTCGCGTAGGAGGCCACAAAACAGACAAGCGCCGGCTCATCGAACATGTCCGCTCCGCTGCTGCCCCCGACCACGGGCGTGTAGAAAGGCACACTCTCCATCACTTTTCCCGCAAACTCAAGCTCGCCCGGGAGGGGCTTGTTGCCGATATGCCAAACGAACATCCGCGACGCGACCGCGTAGTCCACTGACTGGGCGATGTGATGCCCCGGCCCTTCCAAGTCGAACTCGGGCACGTCTACGCGGAAGCCGTGGTTGAAGTGCATCAGCGCGAACTTCGTGCACTTGGGAAAGAGATTTTCGTACGACCATTTGTACGCATCGAGGCGGTTGGTCCATTTTCCGCGCAGATCGTGGACCACTTTCCAGCCGTACTTGGACGAAAAAGCCTCGGCAAGCTCCGGAGTTACCGGCAGCAGATCCTCGATCCCGGCATAGGTGATGGCGACATTGCTGCTCGCGTCGAACTTGGGGTCGTAGACGACCAGGCCCTTGACGCGGTCTTTATACATGTCGAATATCCTGTACGGGTCGCGTTCGCCCTTGACCCATATCTTGGCGCTGTGATACTCCAGCCAGCTCAGCGTCTTATCGAAGCCGATGTACAGCTTCGGCTGGTCGCGGTTCACTATCCCCTGCAGCGCGGCGAGCGCAAATCGCAGGTCGACCTGATCCGGCCATATGCGTAAAACGATTATCTGACCGACCGGCTCGTTCGACCGGGGCACGGTGAACGAATACGGCTTCTCCGACATCATAGCCCGGCGTTTTGCCACGACGTCAGGTGAGCTGACGGCGGCCGCCGCCCCAGGCAAATACACAGACAAGATCAAGATCAGCGCAGCGAGGCCAATGGACATTGCTCCTCCTATAGTCCTCATTTTTCTTTGTGTTTCTTGTATAAGGCGGCCAACTCGTCGGGACGCACGATGACGTAGTCAAGCGGGAGTTGATCCGCCACCATCTTCAGTATTGTGGGGCCGTAGTCCCAGCCGATAGTAAAAGCGTGCATGAATGCCGGCCTCTCGTCGATCTTAACAGACGTAATCTCCCGCGCGAGCGCTCTTGCCTTTCGCTTGTAGTCATCAGCGATCGGGCGGTCGCGCCTCGTTGAGGGGCTGCCTGTCGTCAAAGAGTGAAAAACTGGAACTCCCTTGATAAGGTAGTTGGCTTTATCATACGTCATATCGGGCCACGTTCCATAGCCTTCCAGAACGCCCTCGAGGCCCGGAAAGCTCTTGACAAATGGCCCAATCTTGTCGGGGGGTGACCACGCGTGCACCATGGTCCATCCCAAACGCTTCAGATACTTCGCCGTCATCCTGGCGTACTCCGCGACAATCTCTTCCTGGGCTTGCGGGTATGCGGTCGCGAAGTCCGGTATGCTGGTCAGGGCAAGTCCCGTCAGCGACGCCATGAAGTAATCGTTGTCCGTCGCGGTCATCACAAAGTGCGCCAGCGTGGCCGGGGACAACTCGCAGAGCAGTGGGCCTATCGGCCATCCCATCGGGACTTTGCCCCTCTGGGGATCACACCACCACATTCTGTACGGGTCGTCGGTCTCGATTCCGGTCACCTGCCACGGCGGGCCTCCGCCGATCAGATGCTCCATGTTGTCGTGTTCGGAGTTGGTGAAAGCTACGTAGACCTTGTCGGCCTCCAAATCACGCGCGGGCAGTGGTTGATTGCGCTTGAGCAGCCGATCAGGTATTCGCGCGCCCGACAACACACTTACATTGGAAGGGCCAAACGGTATGAAAAGGTTCGTGTACTTCGCGATAAAACAGACGAGGTACGGCTCCGGGTACATGTTCAGCCCCGTGCTCGCCCCGACCACCGGCGTAAACAGGGGCGCGCTCTCCATTATCTTGACGGCCAGATCCATCTCGCCGGGGACCGGCTCGTGCCCGATGTGCCATACAAAAAGACGAAACGCCACGGCATAGTCGACGTTGAAGCCGATCTGCTGGCCGGCCTCGCTCCACTGGGTCGGATCTCTCGGCTGGTAGCCGTGGTTGAAGTGCATGAGCGCATACTTGTTGCACCTCGGAAGGAGGTTCTCATAGGCCCACTGGTAAGCTTCCAGGCGGTTTTGCCAACGGCCGCGAAGGTCGTGCGCGACCTTCCATCCAAATCTAGCGGATAGCCTCTCGGCAAGCTCTGGGGTCGCCGGTATCAGGTCCTCTATTCCGGCATACGTAACCGCGATGCTGCCGAGACCGTCAACGGACGAGTCGTATATGACCAAACCCTTGACCCGTTCCTTGTAAGTCTCGAACACTTTGAAAACGTCGTACTCGATCTCGGGCCAGACTTTGCCGCCGTGGTACTCGAGCCAGTACAGAGGCTTATCGAGACCTATATATATCCTGGGTCGATCGCGGTTGACCAGTCCCTGCAGGGCGCCAAGGGCAAGCCTCATGTCAATCTCGTCCGGCCAAACCCGCAGGATTGTCAGCTTTCCGACAGGCTCATTGCTCCGGGGGACGAGCGAGGTGTAAGGCTTGCTCGCCAGCATTGCGCGGCGTTTCGCGACGATATCCGCTGAACTGACGGCAGCCGCGGCCCCGACCACATACAAACAAAGAAACGCAATCAGCATAACCCGCGCCGAAATATCCATCCAACTATCTCCCATTCAGTTCCTTCCAGACCTTCTTGATGGACTTCGGATCGTTCTTGTCGAGCGCGGCGACGGCGAACCTTTTCAGGCCGGCCCTCTGATGGTAGTTCTCCAGATAGATCGACTGGGCCAATCGCCAAAGAAGGATGTTTCCGTTGTCCCAGTCTGCCCACGAGACGGTGTAGAACCCGATCAGGTCCCGGCTGTCGGCCCTTCCCGCAAGCATCCAGGATCGCCAGGGCAGCTCTCCCAGCGCATCCGTGCCGCCATAAGCGATCTGCTGTTCGCCGGTGTCTGTGTAAAGTCTGTCCGGCTCAAAGTCGGGGTAAAGGTTCAGGCTCCAGGAGGGGATATCGCCGCCATTGGACTCGTCGTCGATCAGAATATACGGGCGGCCCGCGACAGCCGTAAGCCTGAGTTTCATCAATGCGCCGTTGCTGTACAAATAAGTAAGCTGGTATTCCTTTCGGGAGCCTGTGTGCTTGACCTTCTCATAAGTGGCCTTGGTGACGTTGACGGACATGCTGTTATATTGGTACAGGTTGCCGGCGCACCGCCACTTGCCGTCGACGCCCATCACCCGCTTGATCGGAGCCTGCGGAGTCGCGCCCCAGCCGATCTCCACCTTTATCTTGCCGGTGTCCACCATAAGCCCTTCATCGCCGTTCGGGGTTTCGGTCACGACGCCCGAAGGCTTGGGTTTGGGTGTCACCGACTTCAACTCGGCGCCGCTTCCTTTGTATCTCTTATATAGAGCAGCCAATTCATCCGGCCTGACGACGACGTATTCGGCCGGAAGCTGATCTACTACCATCCTCAGAATTGTGGGGCTATAGTCCCAACCGATGGTCCAGATATGCATGAAAGCGGGACGCTCGTCCGTCTTGATCGCCTTTATCTGGTTGACCAGTATCTTGGCTCGTCGAGCGTAAGAGTCGGAAATGCCCTCGGTACGGCCTTCGCCAGCGATTCCGTGGTTCAGGGCGTGGAAAACAGGCACGCCGTTCATCAGGTAGTTCGCTCTTTCGTAGTTGCCCGATATTCTGCCCGTATACCCTTCGAAAACGCCTTGCAGCTCCGGAATGCCCTTGATGAAAGCTCGAAGGTTTCCCGGAGGCGCCCACGGGTTGACCATAGTCCACCCAAGGCGTTTCATATACTGCCCGGACAGTTTGGCGTATCCCTCCAACAATTCGTCCTGGCGCCTCGGATAGACGGACCCGAAGTTCGGTATATCGGTCAAACAGATTCCCGAAAGCGCCGCCATAAAGACATCGTTGTCCGTTGCCGTTTTGACAAGTCGCGCCAATATGCTGGGAGCCAGTTCAGACAACAGCGGTCCGATCGGCCATCCTATGGGAACTCTCCCTCTCTCCGGATCGGACCACCAAATGCGGTAGGGGTCGTCCGTCTCAAAACCCAGAACATCCCACGGCGGCCCTCCGCCTATGACGTGGCCCATATTGTCGTGCTCCGAGTTGGTAAACGCTATGTACACCTTGTTCGGCCCCAGGTCGCGCGCGGGCGAATGGGGTTTCTGTCGAAGCTGTTCGCTTGGTATCCGCACACCTGACAGGACGCTCAAATTGTAGGAATAGAGAGGTATGTGCAGGTTTGCAAAGCCTGCAACGTAACTGACCAGGGCCGGCTCGTCGTACATACTTCCGCCGCTTGCGCCCAAGACCGGCGTGTACAACGGAACGCTTTCCATTATCTTGTTCGCCAGTTCCATCTCGCCGGGCAGCGGGCGGTTGCCGATGTACCACACAAACAGTTTGAAGGCCACTGTGTAATCAGCGGTGGCGGCAATCAAATGGCCAGGACCTTCGAGTTTGAAATTCTCCTCTGTCTGTGTTCGGCTGTCAGCCGTCACACGGTAATCGTAGTGCATCAGCGCAAACTTGGTACAGCGAGGGAAGAGGTTCTCGTACGACCACTTGTAAGCTTCCAATCTGTCGTTCCAGCGGCCGCGAAGGTCGTGGACCACCTTCCAGCCGTACCTTGCCGAAAAGGTATCGACAAGCCCCGGCGTGACCGGTATCAGGTCCTCTATTCCCGCGTAAGTTATCGCGATGTTGCATTCCGCCTCCTGTAAGTTGTCGTAGAGAACCATTCCCTTCACCTTGTCCTTGTACATATCGAAGATCTTGTACAAGTCCGGCTCGATCTTGACCTTGATTTTCCCGCTGTGGTATTCAGTCCAGGCAAGGATTTTGTCGATGCCAAGGTAAAGCTTGGGCTGGTCGCGGTTGACAATTCCCTGCAGCGACGCAAGCGCAAACCGCATATCGGGATCATCCGGCGGAATCCTGAGGACAGTCAACTGGCCCACAGGCTCGTTCGCCCTGGGAACCGTGGAACTGTAAGGCTTCTCCGCCATCATGGCCCGGCGTTTTGCCACAACGTCCGATGAACTGACGGCAGCCGCCGCCCCCGCCAGGCATAAAGACAGAACCAAGATGATCGCGACCCACGCCAAACGAATACGCATTTCCCCTCCTATGACGACATAGACCCTTAGAACCCTATAACCCTTCCCCGTTAAGCTCCTTCCAGATATGCATGGGCGCGTCCTGCTCGGTCTTGTCCAGCGCCGCGATTGCGAACTTGCGAGCGCCGGCCCTGTGATGGTAGAACTCGATGTACAGCCCTGGCGTCCGGCTGCGGAATGTGCCGTCGCCGCTGTTCCAGTCAGCCCATGAATACACGAAGACGCCCATCAGGTCCCGGTCCTTCCCACCGCTTCTACAGGCCAGTATCCAGCGGGACCAGGGCAGCATGCCAAGAGTGTCAGTCCTTCCATAGTCCGGCGAACCCTGGCCGGCGTCCGTCACGAACAAGTCGGGCTCGAAATCCCTGTAGTAATCGAACTCCCACGATGGCAGATCGGCCGAATCGGACTGTTCCTCAACGAGCAAATACGGCCTCCCGGCGATTGCCTTGAGCCGGAATATCGCTGAGCCGCCGTTGCTGTAAGTATACGTAAGCTGGTATTCCCTGATCTTGTCGGAACTTGCCAGTCGCTCACAGGAGAAGCTCTTGACGGCCAGACTTTTCGGATTGTAGAGCATCAGGTTCCCGCCGCAGCGCCATTTGCCGTCCACGCCCATCACGCGCTTTATCGGCTCCCGCGGACGGGTCCCCCACGGAATCTCGACCTTGATCCTGCCTGTGTCGATGATCAGCCCATCCTCTCCGCTGGGCGTCTCAGTGACGACTCCCTTCGGCCTGACTCCGGGCGTCACCGACTTCAGCTCCGCGCGTCTCCCCTTGTATCTCTTGAACAGCGCGGCAAGCTCGTCCGGGCGAACTATCACGTATTCCGGCGGAAGAAGATCGGCGGCCATCTTGAGATTGGTCGGGCCGAAGTCCCAGCCTATTGCGAAAGCGTGCGCAAATCCGGGCGGCTCCTTTATGTCGAGTGACGTCAGCCACTTGGCCATCTCTTTGGCCTTTCGCTTGTTCTCCTCGCCAATAGGACGCGACCGCTCCGTTCCGCTGATGCCATTTGTCACCGTGTGGAACACCGGAACGCCGTCGAGCGAATAGCTTGCCTTGTCGTAGGTCATTCCCTGCCTCATACAGTAGCCTTCAAGCAGCCCTTCAAGCCCCGGGATGTTCTTGATGAACGTACGCAGGTTGCCGGGCGGCGACCAGGGGTTGATCATCGTCCAGCCGAAACGCTTCATGTAGCCGGCGGTGAGCTTCGCGTATCCGGCGAGAAGGTCCTCCTGGTCCTTCGGATAAGCGGCCCCGTAGTCCGGAAGGCTCGTCAGGCACAGGCCGGTGAGCGACGCCATCAGGTAGTCGTTGTCGGTTTTCGTGGCGGCGAAATGGGCGAAGGTCGTGGGCGCCATCTCGGAGAGCAGGGGACCCAGCGCCCAGCCGACGGGGACCTTCCCGCGCCAGGGATCAGACCACCAAATCCGATACGGGTCGTCCGTCTCCATGCCCAGCCTGTGCCACGGCGGGCCGCCGCCGATGACGTGCTCCATATTGTCGTGTTCGGAACTCATGAACGCGATGTATATCTTGTCAGGACCCAGGTCGCGCACCGGCAGCTTCTTCTGCTTGAGAGCTTTGTCCGGGATGCGCGCTCCTGAGAGCACACTAACGTTGCCGGTGGAGAAGGGGATGTGGAGGTTCGCGTACTTGGCCGCAAAACAGACGAAATACGGCTCAGGGTAGCTTGCGTTGATGCTGGTGCGGCCGAACACCGGAGTGTAGAACGGCACGCTCTCCATTATCTTGATCGCGAGGTCCATCTCGCCCGGAACGGGATCGGTGGCTATGTGCCAGGTGAAAATCCTGAACTCCACGAGATAATCCACGCCGTAACCGAGCTTCTGCGCCTGCGGCTCCATGATCGACTTGTCGCCCTCAAGCGTCCGGTAGTTGTGGTTGTAGTGCATCAGCGCGTGCTTTGTGCACCTTGGGAAGAGGTTGTCGTAAGCCCACTGATAGGCATCGAGGCGGGTCTGCCAGCGTCCGCGCAGGTCGTGGACTATCTTCCAGCCGAATCTCTTGGAAAGCGTTTCGGCAAGCTCGGGTTCAGCCGGAATGAGGTCTTCGACGCCGGCGTAAGTGATCGCTATATTCGTGAGCGCATCGAGCGACGTGTCGTAAACGACAATCCCTTTGACGTGGTCCTTGAACTTCTCGAAAATCCGGAATTCGTCGAGTTCGACCTTAATCGTGATTTTACCGCCGTGATACTCCAGCCAGGCCAGCGTCTTGTCCAGGCCGAGGTACAGCTTCGGCTCGTCGCGGTTGACTATCCCCTGCAGCGCGGCCAACGCGATGATCATCTCGACCGAGTCGGGGCAGACACGGAGAACGGTCAACCGGCCCTTTGGCTCGTTCGACCTTGGCACGGTCCATTGATACGGCTTCGGGGCCATCGCTCGACGTTGGGCGACAATCTGTTCCGGCGTTTCCGCCCGGGCCGCGCACGACACGAGCGCAAGACCGGCCAACGCGAGCATCAGGGGCAAAGTTCCAGCGGGCATCATTACCTCCGGCAAGTTGCACAGCGTCAGCGCGGACCAGGGGAGGGAAGTGCAGGGCGCGGCTGAACGCGAACACATCCTTATACCAACCGGCGGGTGTGGTTGTCAAGGAAAGTAACTGTTCACGATTAGGTAGACTGTCGGTCGTTATTCCTCCGTCCTCGGAAGAAGATGAGCGTAATCCCCTCTCCCTTGACGGGAGAGGGTTAGGGTGAGGGTGATACAATTCTACCCATTCCTGAACTCTTACCAAGAAAAGGCGCGCGGGCTTGATCACGAAAGCACGAAAGGACGAAATGGGGAAAGGGATAGTGGCCTTTGACCCGGTACAATCCACGAGCG
This sequence comes from Armatimonadota bacterium, assembly GCA_030649165.1. Classification (GTDB taxonomy): domain Bacteria; phylum Armatimonadota; class UBA5829; order UBA5829; family JAUSEB01; genus JAUSGG01. Next base: position 2,785 of record JAUSGG010000116.1, on the reverse strand, counting down.
TCAGTGGAATGTCATTCCGAGCAACCGACCCCGCCGGCGGGGTTATTTCGGAAAGAAAGCGGCCTATGTGGAGCCCCGTTGTTTCGGGATTTGAGGGTTGGGCGGCATACGCATGCTATAGCGGACAGCTTCGGGTCCCAACCCGGAAATCCCGAAACGGGGCGCTTTCATAGGAGGAACGAGGAATCCGCTTTTGCCGAGAATCCTGCGCACTCTATGCTTCGGCTTGTTTTCTGAAGCCGAAGTCACCCCCTGTAGCGGTCTTTGAGGTACGGATTTGTCTCGGCCAACGACGCCATTGCGGAATGCCTCTCACACGATGTAATATCATTATACGGTTTGCAGTACCTGAATATATACTATATACTATGGATATATAAGCTATATGTAGGTGAGTAACAATGGCGCGCATTCTTACAGTCGAGCAGGTTGCGGAGAAGCTTCAGGTAAAGCCCTTGACGGTTCGGGAATACCTGCGCAAGGGCAAGATTCCGGGGCGCAAGTTGGGCAGGTCCTGGCGCGTTGTGGAGACCGATCTTGAATGGTTCCTATCCGGCAGGTCTCCAATCCCCACGGCGGAACGAATCTCAGCGCTGGGGATATGCGCGGACATACCAGGCTTCGGGACTGAAGAGTTTCTCAAGGCGAAGCGAAAAGAAGCCGAGCTTGAAGATGCCAAGTTCCGGCGCGCCGCGGGGTCGGACGAGTGATACTTGTTCTCGACGCCTGCGCGCTGATCGCGCTGCTGCGCCGGGAGCCCGGCGGCGAAGTTGTAGATTCCCTGCTCTCGGACAAGAACAACACGTGTATCGTCCACGCGGTCAACCTGTGCGAGGTCTACTATGATCTTGTGCGAAGGGCAGGGGAGGACCGCGCGAAGGAAGTGATCGACCGGCTGGTGATGGCGGGAATCTTCGTTCGCGAGGACCTGGATACCGATCTCTGGCAGGATGCGGGAAACATCAAGGCCCTCCACTCGCGTGTATCCCTCGCCGACTGTATGTGCATTGCGCTGGCTAACCGCCTGGGCGTTGAAGTGTGGACGTGCGACCATCACGAGTTCGAAGCGCTCGCCCGGAAGAAGTTGTGCGGCGTAAGGTTCATCAGGTGACAGGGTGAATAGTTATGGCTGCGAGCTTCCTGGCCCAGTGTCGATAGGTTGGCGCCTTTCGACCTTGCCGCTGCATACGAAAGAGGGTGTCGATATGCCGAAACGTGGAGAGCGATACGTTGTCGATAAGCGCGGTCGAAAGACAGCGGTGATGCTGGACATCCCCACCTACAGGGCTCTGTTGGAGCATCTGGAAGACCTGGAGGACGCGCTTGAGTTGGATGAGGCGGTGCGGACGGCAAAGGAGTTTCGGTCGTAAGAGGAGATACGTGGTGAGTTGCTTCCTTCGGGACGACGGGCGAGTTTGAAAGCATAGAGAGGATGCGAACGCTATGCCAGACTTCGGCAGTTTGGTGGACAAGATGATTTCCGGGCAGATGGACCACGAAGTCAGGTCCGTCGAGGTTAAGAGTTCTGTCGCGTGGGATGAGTACAAGGCAGATATCGCCAGGGCCGCAATGGGGATGGCAAACACTAGGGACGGTGGCGTAATTCTCATAGGTGTCGTGAAGGACGGCCAGCGGCTCAAGCTGGATGGAATCACCGCCGATCACCTTGAGAGCTACGACGCCGACAACGTCCAAGCGTTCGTTAACAAGTATGCGGACCCCTACGTCCGTTTGACGGTAGATTTCGAGAATAGTACCGAGGGCAAGGATTACATTGTGATAGTAGTCCACCCGTTTGACGAGATGCCGGTCGTGTGCAAGAAGAACTATGGGAACGTTCTGTCCGAGTCAGCGATCTACACGCGCTCGCACCGAATTCCGGAAACGTGTAAGGTGAAATCCCAGACGGAGATGAGGGAGATACTAGACATGGCTGTCGAGAAATCCGTCCGTCGTCTTGTAGAAAGACTAGGCCGAGCGGGCGTCCGAATGGAGGCAGCGGAGTCTGACGCCAAGTTATTCGAACAACAATTGGGAGGAATGTGAGAGATGGACGAGATAACCAGCTTTGACGACGCACTGGCAGCGGTGAGAAAAGTGCCACATTGGCGAGTTGTCATCAGCCCGGAAGCCTTTAAGAAAGACCGTATACCCTCTCTCCACCGCTGCCGAGAGCTTGTGGAGTCGTGCAGAGTCAAGAGTTACCCGCGGATATACGAGAGTGGCAAAGACGATCAAGGAGATGATTGGGCAGGCCACTACTGGGCCAGCTCGTTCGGCGGCTATAGCGGAGATATTGAGTGTTGGCGATTGTATCGAAGTGGGCAGTTCGTCCAGCGTTGTTCACTCCCTCAGTATGAGGACGCAACGGTTAGGAGGGCGATCAAAGATATAGGTGTGCCACAAGGCCCCAACCCCATAGGGTTGGTTTCGTGGCTGAAGAGCTTATACGCTGCAACTCAGGTTTTTGAGTTTGCGGCCAGACTCGCCGGGAAAGTCGTATTCGATGACGCAGCGTCGGTCACCATCCAGATGATAGGTGTGAAGAACCATATGTTGTGGGACCCAAAATTCACGATGGAGGAATTCCACATCGCGCCCAAGGATGATCTAGAGTACAAGCTGACGCAGAGAACCGAGGATGTAGGGGCTAAGTCTGCCGACCTTGCCTTAGACGCTGCTGTTCATCTTTTTGGGGTGTTCGGTTGGCATATATCTTCGGTCGAGCTTGCTCCAAAGCAACATGAGTTCCTGCATAACCTATTCTGTGATCTTTGACACCCCC